>JAJFLV010000209.1 GCA_021772535.1 Opitutales bacterium
CAATCCTTAGAGTTGCCATTTCTATTAATACCAAAGCCGTTTGCCAGGAATTAATAAGCGGATGCCATGAAGAAAAGTAATTTTTTCTGGACGATATTTCAGAACAAAGGCAGACTTGATTTATATTAAAAATGAGCAAGAAACCCAATCTCTTGATACTATGGACCGATCAACAACGGGCTGATACTCTCG
Organism: Opitutales bacterium; assembly: GCA_021772535.1. Classification (GTDB taxonomy): domain Bacteria; phylum Verrucomicrobiota; class Verrucomicrobiia; order Opitutales; family UBA2987; genus JAJFLU01. The sequence goes on from JAJFLV010000209.1 coordinate 193, forward strand.
CCTGTTATGGCAACGATTATATTGAGGCCCCCAATATAAACGGGTTGGCTGAATCGAGTTTTGTTTTCGAAAATGCCTATTGCTGCCAACCGGTTTGCACGCCCTCCCGAGCAAGTATTTTGAGTGGACTTTGGCCTCACACCCACGGGTCTGTGACTAACAACATTCCTCTCGATTCCAAGGTTAAGACCGTCTCTGAAATGGTGGATGACGAATATTATTGCGCCTATTACGGCAAATGGCACTTGGGTGATGAAGTGGTAGCGCAAAGAAATTGCCAGGAATGGATCAGCATCGAAGATGGCATTTACCGGCCGCATTATTCCAAACCGGAGTATCTTGAACTTCGCAGCTCCTATCACCACTTCCTGGTCAATAATGGCTTTTCCCCGGACGATAAAGACGAAAATGGCAGTCCCGTATTTTCTCGCCACTTTACCGCTGCCCTGGCGGAACCTTACACTAAAGCGGCTTTCCTGGGGGATGTATCGGCTCAGTTTTTACGTCGGCAGGACGGCGAAAGACCTTTTCTGCTCAATGTAAACTTTCTGGAACCGCATCCGCCTGTTTTTGGACCCTTTAATAATCTTTATAATCCAAACGATCTCCCGGTTGGAAGCGCTTTTTTACAACCACCCAGCAGCGACGCCTCGGAAAGAAACCGCCTGGACTCCGAAGGTTACGTAAATGGGGGGTTTAAAAATTACCCATTGAATACCGAATGGGATTGGCGCCGTTTAAGGGCCAATTACTGTGGCTTGGTCACCCTGGTAGACAAGGCTGTGGGAAAAATTATTTCCGCTTTGGAAGAATCGGGTCAATTGGATAATACTATCATCGTTTATACCTCCGACCATGGTGAAATGATGGGAGATCACGCCCAAATGGGGAAGGGAGTGCTCTATGAGGAATCGACCCGAATTCCATTTTTTATTAGGGTCCCCTGGTTATCGGATGAGCAAAATCTGATCGAAGGAAGGGTCAGTCAAATTGATCTTATCCCTACCCTTCTGGATCTTATGGGACAACCTGTTGAAAATCATCTACAGGGGCAGAGCCTGCTACCCGTCCTGCAGGGGAAGAGAACTTTGAAGGACAACGATGTAATTGTGGAATGGAACCAGCCCGATAATAAAGAACAACAATGGCGCACGATTATCAGCTCCGATGGCTGGAAGCTCAATCTTTGCGCCCATGATCAATGTGAACTTTACGACCTGAATTCCGATTCCTGTGAATTGACCAACCGGTTTAATGACGAGTCACAACTAACCAGGATCGCTGACTTGGCAGAACGTATCAAGTCCTGGCAGGCAAACACGGGAGACACCGTTACACTGCCATCCTGAACCGAATCAAGATGGTTTTGTCAGCGGTTTTGCCTAATAAAAATCTGCTCGTGAAAGACCGGTCGGGACCAACCCCTGAAGTTGTTTTCAATACTGCATTTCACGGGAACATTGCCCAGACGTGTGCTTGCGCCCCATATTTTGTACATGAACCCGATACCGATGTTGGGAACTTCTTCAGAGTGCAAATCTCTGACTTTTACCATTGCCTCGCGCCGCACTTCGGGATCGACCGTAAAGAGGGCGCGCCGAATGAGTTCCGTCGAATCCCAAAGCCAAGGAGGACCTTCGACCGAAGCATTGCGGTGCCAAAAAGGTGTCGTGGATGACCAAATGGCCCATAAATGCGGCGTGTCCAATGGATCGGCGCCTTTTTGATACCAGATGTAAATATCATGTTCCCCGTTCATGCGGCGTGGAAAAATGATCTCTTCCTTGGCCGGATTCAAATGCACCCGAACACCGATTTGTTTCCAGTGCTCGCCAATCAGTTCGGCCACATCCAAAAATCCGGAAGTGTTGATAACGTCGATGATCAACTCGAAAGGGGTTCCGTCTTTTAACTCCCGGATGCCGTCGCCATCGGAATCCGGGAAACCGGCTTCATCCAGCAGGGACCGTGACAAATCGGGGTCGTAAATGGCATAGTATCGGGCTGTTTCTGGAGAATAATAGGGGTTGGCCGGCAAAAAGGTGTATCCGCTGGGGACCAAAAGATCTGAATAAGCGATCCGATTAATTTCTTCCCGATTGATAGCATGTGAAAGAGCTATCCTGACTTTTCTCTCACGAAAAGCCATTTTCAAGGCCGGGTTGGGGGCATCCCAATTTAAATAAAGAATTGGTCCTTGAGTAGGCCCGGCCTTCATCAGGCGAATACGTCCATTTTTTTCGTCCGCCTTCGCTGTCGATACCATATCGATGGTAAAATTTCGTCCCACAAGGTCGATTTCTCCATTGAGAAATTTGAGCAATATCATCTGCCGTTCAGGGATTACGTTAAATTCGAGACGATCAGCGTAGGGTAATTGATTCCCAACGCTATCCACTTTCCAGTAGTATGGATTGCGCTCATAGACAATTTTTTGGCCGCGAACCCACTCAATGGGAACCCATGCGGAAAGGCGTGGAATTCCCGGCTGCATAACCAGCTTCCCAACGGAGGTTCGGTATTTGAAATCCACATAAGTCGCTTTCGGATTATAGCGAGGATGGTATTGAGCCCAAATATGCTTGGGTTGGGCCAGATCGTCATGGCAGAGGTTGTTTAAAACCCGCCCCAATGGTTTTGAAGATGAAATCCTCAGGGTCAAATCATCTATTTTTTCAAATTTCATCGGCTTGCCATCGACAAGCCACTCATTGGGCGGAAGCGGTTCGGTGACGGCATTTTCATCGAAGATCATGTCATAGTACCAGAACAAAATGTCATCGACAGTGAAAGGAACGCCATCGGACCACCGGATTCCTTTGCGAATTTTGAAAATGGCCGTCTTCCCATCGTCGAGAAACCGATAACTCTCTGCCATATTCAACTGAATAGACCTGGCCACTGGCCGTTCATAACCCATCAAATTCTCATTCAATGTCTTGGTGATGGCAGTTTCCTGCACCGTATCGTCGGTAAGGGCGCGGCGTAAAGTTCCCCCGTAGAGGCCAATTTCTTCTACCGGAACCACAACAAGAGGATTATCCGGTAGCCTTTCGGATACCAGAGGTAGTTCACCTCGGGCAACGCGCTCAGCAAATAGTGGAGCTTGCTTAAAAGCGCGTTTTTCTAAAATCAATGGATCGATTTTCAACGGCGCCCGTGTCGATTGACTTATCGCTTCGGAATCGGAAACTTTCAGGTCCTGGTTACTTAAATCTTCCGCCGGGCGGGGTTTCATACAACTGCCCAAAAAAAGACTGCAAACCAGGATGCCACTACGTATAAGCATGCTGAACATGATTCAATAATTCGATTAACCTGACCCGTGCCAGAGATATTTTAGAACTTCATGAACAAACCAAACATTCTCATTATTCTTTCCGACCAACACAACGCGAAAGTGCTTGGGCATAAAGGCCACCCGGATGTAAAAACTCCTCATCTCGACAGGATGGCGGCGGAAGGTGTGCGCTTTGATAATGCCATTGCGCAAAACCCGATCTGCACCCCCAGCAGGCTTTCTTTTTTATCCGGTCAATACTGTCACAATCATGGCTATTATGGATTATCGGGACCAAAACCTCACGGCCTGCCCAGCATATTCAGTCATTTTAAAAATTCCGGTTATACAACCGGTTATTTCGGCAAATCCCATCTCCCCGCCGGTTGGATCGAGGAATCTTGCGACCGATTCCAGGATCCGACTAATACCAGCATCCTCGATCCCGATCCCGAATATGTGGAAATGTTGAAAAAACATGGCATGGAGCAACTGGTTCTTTCTAAAGGCTTGCCTCAATTTCCCCATCTCAACTCTTCCTCGATGGAGGGATGCCCCTCCCCACTGCCCTTCGAGGATTCCGAAGAGGGATTTTCCACCGGCCAGGGCATCGATTTCATGGGGGAAGCAGCGAAAGATAATCAGCCTTTTTTGACAATGATTAGTTTTCCCCGTCCACACCAGAACACCTATCCCAGCGAGCCATTCTGGTCCATGTATGAAGAATCCACCTTATCTTTGCCCCCAAATGCCGATTACGATCTCATGGCCGCGGGCAAAGCGCCCCATTTTATTGAGCAATCCAATAAATGGCGCTCCGGCGATTGGACATTGTTCGAACCAAAGACTTATGAAGCGGGACGTCTGCGAAAAATGCACGGTTATCTGGGCGCCGTCAGCCAGGTCGATCATGGGGTCGGCCTTTTAATGAATTTTTTGGAGGCAAGCGGATTGGCTGACAATACCATAGTCGTTTACAGTTCCGATCATGGAGAATATAATTGCGAACATGGCCTACTGGAGAAAAAACCCGGCAATTGTTCCGATGCTGTGACCCGCATCCCACTTATCTGGTGGGCGCCGGGACGTTTCAAAAAAGGGCATGTGGCTGAAGAAATAGTGGAATCTGTAGATATCTCCAATACTTTGTCCGCCCTGGCTGGTCTCGATCTCATGGAAACCAGCGACGGCGAGGACATATCACTCCTTTTGCAAGGGAAACATCGGGAGGTTCACTCCCTTGGCGTAACGGAAATGCCTTGGAGTAAAAGCATCCGCAAAGGAAACTACCGGTTTGTTTATTACCCGAAAGAAATGTTTGCCGAATCCTATCCCGACGGGTTCGGCGAATTATACGACCTCAAGAAAGATCCTTGGGAAATGAAGAACCTGTATTTCAATCCGGATTACCGGGATTTAATCCAAAGCATGCGAGAGGAATTTCTCGATTGGCTGGTCACGACAAAACGCCCGGCCACCGTCAGAAGCGTCAATTCCGTTCTTGGCATAACGGTCAATGAACAAAGAAAATTAACCCACCGGTGTGTCACCAATGAGGATTTAAAAATCCATCCCGACGAAATAAGGAAATTAAAAAACAGAGTCTACAATTTCCTCTGATCATCGTATCAGGATGGTCCCTCCGGCTTTTTCGGGGCGGTTTCAGTTTGGCTTGCATCGAGTTCGAGTTCACCGGCAAAGTGGCAGCTGGCAAACTGCCCATCCATGATTTCCCTCAAGGCGGGCTCTTCCTTGGCGCAAATATCCTGGGCAAAAGGGCAGCGTGGGTGAAACTTGCAGCCGGAGGGAGCATTGGCCGGGTCCGGCACTTCGCCCTGTAGGAACAAACGCGCCTCTTTTACATCGGGATCGACCGACGGTACCGCCGATAATAATGCCATGGTATAGGGATGCAGCGGTGACCGGTAGAGGCTCTCGGCTTCAGCCACTTCGACAATTTTTCCTAAATACATGACCGCCACGCGGTCACTGATGTGCTCGACTACGCTCAAGTCGTGTGCTACGAAAAGATAGGTCAGTCCAAACTCCTCCTGCAGATCGGCCAACAGATTGATGACCTGAGCCTGAACCGAAACATCCAGGGCGGAAACCGGCTCATCGGCGATAATCAGACTGGGTGTCAAAGCCAGGGCGCGAGCAATCCCGATGCGCTGTCTTTGCCCCCCGCTGAAGGCGTGCGGAAAACGCCTTAAGTGCCTTGGGTTCAATCCCACTTTTACGAGAAGATCCTCCACAAACTTGACCAACTCCATGCCCGATAAGACCTTGTGGATGCGTAGCGGCTCCGAAACAATATCGAAAACCGTCATGTGTGGATTAAGAGAGGAAAAAGGGTCTTGGAAAATGTACTGAAACTCCCGCCGCAAAAGACGTAATTCCTCTTTTTCCAGAGTGCTGATATTGATATTGCGGCCCTTTTGGTGGAAAAAAACCTTCCCTCCGGTGGGTTCGATCAACCGAATGATACTGCGGCAAAGGGTCGATTTTCCGCAGCCGCTTTCACCCACCAATCCAAGTGTTTCCCCTTTGCGAAGAATCAGATCAACCCCGTCCACGGCCTTCAAATATCCAACCACTTTCCTGAAGACGCCTTGTTTGATGGGGAAGTAAGTCTTTAAATCCTGGACTTCAAGTAATGGTTGGATATGTTTTTCCTCGGACATAGGTTCGTTATTTTCCGGCTTCCAGCCAACATTTAACCGAATGTCCCGGGGCAACTTTTACCAAGGGCGGTTCCTCCTTGCAACGTGGCATGGCGTGGGGACAACGAGCATAAAAAGAACAACCTACAAGTATTTCCCTCGGATCGGGTACCGAACCTTTGATCGGAACCAGCCTGACTTTCCGGCCCATACGAGGGATGGAATCGATCAATCCCCTCGTGTAAGGGTGCATTGGCGATTTGAGAATCGTTCGCGTATCGGAATATTCGACTACCTTGCCCAGATACATCACGGCGACGAATTCAGACATCCTGGCGACCACCCCGAGGTCGTGGGTAATCAACATGATTGACATGCCTATTTCCTCCTGCAGTGAATTCATCAAATCGAGGATTTGGGCCTGCACTGTAACGTCCAAGGCGGTTGTCGGTTCATCCGCAATCAGCAGAGAAGGATTACAGGACAAAGCCATGGCGATCATGGCCCGCTGTCGCATACCTCCGCTCAATTCATGAGGATAACTGGTTAACTGCCGTTCCGGCTGAGGCAATTGAACTTTCTGCAAAGCCTCAATGGTGCGATTTCGTGTCTCTTTTCGGTTTACCTTTTGATGTAGCTGAATCGCTTCACCAATCTGGTTGCCGATGGTATGAACCGGGCTTAGTGAGGTCATCGGTTCTTGAAAAATCATGGCGATTTCATTGCCGCGAATACTTCTTATTTTCGCTCCGCGCGGATTGAGTTTCACCAAATTCAAGGGTTCTTTGCTTTCTTTCCGGTAAAGCAAAATTTCACCATCTTCTATTTTTCCGGGTGGAGATGGAATAAGCCGCATGACTGAGAAGGCCATGATGCTTTTACCGCATCCGCTTTCTCCCACCACCCCCAATGTCTGCTGGTGACCAATTTCGAGAGATACTCCATCAACTGCTCGAACAACTCCATCGTCCGTGTGAAAATAGGTCTTCAGGTTTTCAATTTTCAATAATGGACCTGCTCCAACCTGTTTCCCGGTATTTGAATCCTCAATAATTTTCACTGATTGGAGCGCAGACATCGCAAATAGATTACCAAAGCTATGGGAACATCAAATAGTCTTCATAATGAAGTGAAACCTACCCCTAAGAGGATACAGAAAACAAGTCAATCACCGTAATGTAGCCTTCTCCCTGCATAAATCATTGCACGGTTGCCTATTTTGAAGACAAGGATAAATTTTAATCAAAATAATGTCAAAATCCTGTTTTCGAAATTGATTTTTAGGTCAATAAATGATGTATTTGAGGGACTTGTATTACAGAAATATTCTGGGTCCGGAAAATTAGAACCTAACTGAAATAACAATAATATTGGAGAAAAATGATTCTACGAAATCCCTATAAAGGTGAAAAACTGGATGTCGCCGGTTTGAACGAAATAACCGTCCTTATCGACCGAAGCGAAACCGCCTTGACGGAAATCGGCATAAACAAATGGAGGATCGGGCTGGAAGGTCCACCTCATGCGCATGACCAAAAGGAGCAAATGTTCTACGTCACCTCTGGGGTCGGCTCCATTATCATCGGACCGGAAAAATATCAGGTTGCGCCCGGTCATCTTCTCTATATTCCGACCGGAGTGAAGCATCAAAGCTTGGTCGGTTCGGAGGAGCCGCTGGAATATTTGCTCTTCAACGCCTTTTCGGATTCTAATAAAGAAGGCCACTCTTCCTTCGCCGATCATATCGATAAAGTAAAAATGGATCGCAAAGCTCAGGCCGAGGGCACCTATCGGGAAACAGGAAATGGAATTCCAGCCATCCAGTTGAAAAAAGGTGTATGTGTCTCCAATATTGATTCGGTTTCACCAGTAATTAATAAAGAAGATACCGACCGATGTGATGCGGTTCTGTATAATCAAAAGGCGAATCACAAATCGGAGAATTTTCAATTTAACGATAGGGAGCAATCGATTTTTGTCTTATCCGGGACAGGACAGGTTGCCTCGGAAGGGGAAACTCGAGATTTGCAACAAGGAGACCTGCTTTTTATTCCAGCGGGAAAAACATACACCTTTGCAACAACCAAAGATGTCCTTAATTGCCTCTGCCTGAATACTTATTTATATACTAAGAATTGACTGGCAGGTATTTTCTTAAAAAGCGCAATATCTCGCCAAAAGATTCCACCACTTTGGGATCGGATGCCATTTTAGTTTCAAATCCGTGTCCTCCGTCGGGAATGGGTACCAATTTATGGTCAATGCCATGCCGAGCCAATTCCTCCGCCAGTAAAAGGGATTGTCGATAGGGCACGTTAGTGTCCGCTTCTCCATGCACCAGCAAGGTGGGAGGAAAATCATCCGAAATATTATATAACGGGCATAAAGATTTAATCAGATCGTGCTTGCTTTCCGGATTAGTTCCGCAAACGCCTTCGGCCCAGGTGCCCGTTCGACGTAAATATCTTCGGATTTGGGCTCGTTCATTGGCACAACCTTTACTTGAGGTAATGGCTGATTTGCCAACCAATGTTCGGATTTCAGCAGGAGACAATTCGGTTTCTTTGTATTTATAGATAAAAGGTTCTTTTGTCCAATCTCCAAGAACATCTCCATAGCCGGATAATGACACCACAACTTTTGGCTTGCGAACGGCGCGATAACCACAGTGCAGGGCCAGAAACCCTCCCGCAGAATATCCAACCGCGGCAATTTTTTCCGGATCAGCCTGGAAGAGTTCGGGCCCCTCGGTATGGATCCAATTACAGGCATCAACGGCATCTTCGCAAATTGCCGGTAAACTTGTTTCAGGAGCAAGCCGGTAATCGGGTGAAACAACGGTGTATCCTTCTGACAAAAAACCTTGAAGATGACTTATCCGGGAAGTTGCAAACTTTCCGCGTGATCCGGAAATAAAACTTCCACCATGAATCCAAAGAATAACCGGAGAAGGATTTTTGGCAACTGATGGGTTGAATACATCAGCCAAAATTCGGCAATCGCCGGTTGTTTTATAAACGAACGTTTTCTTCTTCAACTGTCCAATTTTTCTCAAAATTTTAAAACAAAATAGGAGATCTATCTTTGGCTTATTCTAAATGTTAAATTATCGAGATCATCGGGCCGGTATCCTCCAAAAATCACACTCACCATGTATCCCACAAAAAATACAATCAGATGCCCAAATACGCCAATGAAAATGGGATTCATTTCAAAATTGAAACCCCCAAGATCCAATATCCTCAATTTAGGTTCGGTCAGAACCCCCCAACCGGTAAAGAGCAAACAAGCTCCAATTCCGCAATAAGCGCCCCTTCGGGTCGCCCGTCGGGTCAGAAACCCAAGCAAAAATAAACCGAGGGTTCCCGCTGATAGAATCGTGGCAATGATAATGCCACGTTCAAGGATGGAGGCCGAATCTTTATCCGGTATAAGGAGTATCGCCACCAAACTGGCCAATGTTCCGCCCAACAGCACCATTGATCGTCCAAAAATCAAACGGATCCGGTCGGTAGATTTCGGAAAAAACGGGGCTAAATAATCGGTCGTAATCACCGTGGCCACACTGTTAAGGTCGCCGCTCACGGTTGACATGGCAGCGGCCAGGATGGCTGCAAGTATCAGCCCAACCAATCCAGTGGGTAAAAAATTGACGATGAAGTGCGGAACGATGTTATCGCCAATATCGGGGGGGACAGTGCCGGTTAGGTTATAGAATCCATAGAGACAGGCCCCGATAAACATGAATATTACAAATATCGGAATACAGGAAGCCGCTCCCCAGATTGTTCCCCAAAAGGCTTCCCGGTCGGTTTTTGCGATCAAGTAGCGCTGAACCATATGCTGATCAGTGATATAACGCCGGCTCCAGTTAAGGAATAGGGCAACAATATATATCCAGCCTGTCGTTACTTCCCTATCAAACAAGGTAGCCCAGGATAGTTCAAACGATCCAAGGCTGAATTTTCCTCCCGCAAATGCCTCTCCCACGACAGCTCCGGGAGGTCCGGCTTCCGGGGCAAAAAGCAAACGTAAAATAATCAACAGGGCACCGCCGATAAGAATAATTCCCTGCACCACATCGGTCCAGACAACAGCCTCGATGCCTCCAATGGCTGTGTAAATCATGGTAAATACCCCCACCCCGAGGACCACCGCTCTTAAATCCCAACCGGTCATCACATTGATGGCGATTGCCGTTGTCAGCAAGGTAATCCCCAAATCAAAGGTCCGATCGGCTAAAAACCCAAAAGAAGTGTAAAGCCGCCCCCCGAAACCGAATCGTTTGCCAATATACTCGTAAGCGCTCATCCCGACTACCCTGCGGTAAAATGGCACAATAAAGTAAGCTACAAACAGGAGCACGATCGGCAGCGTTAGTATGCCCGGAAGCAGTATCATGCCCTTTTTGAAAACAGTCCCGGGATGCCCGACGACCGTGCCGCTCCCGATCAAGGTGCCCATCAAAGTGAAAGCTACAGCCCAGGCCGGAATTTTTCGATCCGCTATGAAGTATTTGCGGGTCGATTTTTGCGCTCGGGACACATACAATCCAATCGCCGCAATTGCAATCAGGTATATCAGTACAACAATGTAATCGAGGAACCTAAGGGTCATAAACGATGGGGTTTGGAGAGGGTAAAAATCCAGTTAAAATTATTCGCCAAATTCTTGGTTTTATTGTGGTTTCACTGGCAGATTGATGAAATATTTTAAATTTGTGTAAAATGATGACAACCAAGCGCATTACCGCAAACGATTTAAAGGAAAAACCAAACATTGTCTTCGTCATCGTGGACGATATGGGAATTCACCAATTGGGATGCTATGGCAATCCCTTTTATGAAACACCAAACCTGGATCGTCTGGCTGCTGAGAGCATGCGTTTTACTGATGCTTACGGTACCGGCCCGGTCTGTTCGCCCTCGCGAGCAAGCATTTTGACTGGTAAATATCCCGCCCGCCTCCATCTGACAAATTTTATCCCAGGTTCCGAACCTGAAAACCCAAAGCTGATAACCCCCGAATGGCAAAAGTTTCTACCTCTGGAAGAGGCCACAGTCGGCAATGTCTTCCAGGACTTTGGTTATATTACGGGCCACTTTGGCAAATGGCACCTGGCAAAAGATTATCATCACCGCCCTGGCAGACCACTGGATCCACAATCTCAAGGATTTCATTTTGTAACAACATCCGTAAAACCAAAGCCGGACGCCAATCCAACCGAGGACGCTCACAACACCGGGAAAATCACGGACTGGGCGATTCAGTTCCTGAAAGACCAAAAGGATAACAATTTTCTTTCCTTCATTGAATATAACACTATTCACCGGCCAGAAATGGAACACCCCGACCTGGTGGCAAAGTACGCCGCCAAATCGGAAGCGGATGACGATAAAAATCGGCCCGTTCTGGGCGCCATGGTGGAGACTCTGGACCGTAATATCGGTCGACTATTGGAAACTCTGGAAAATCTCGGGTTAGCCGAAAATACAATCGTGGTTTTCACCTCCGATCATGGTATGTGGGGGGACACCCAATCATTGAAACCACTGCGAGGAGCTAAGGCTGACCTTTATGAGGGCGGTATTCGGGTTCCATTGATGATCCGATGGCCGGGTGTCGTTAAAAGTAGGACGGTTTGCTCTATCCCGGTATGCGGAAATGATTTTTTGCCAACATTGATGGAGGCAATCGGTTTGGAAAGAACTAACCCCGATGTGGATGGAGTCAGCCTCCTGCCGCTATTGAAACAAGACGGTCAATTAAGGCGCGATGCGATTTTTTGGCATTATCCTCATTATCATCACCAAGGGATTGCCCCCTCCGGGGCGGTTCGCCAAGGAAACTTCAAATTAATCGAATGGTTCGAGAAGAGTATTATCGATGGACCCGAATCCGAAGGAGCGCTGGAACTCTTCGATCTGACTAACGATATCGGAGAGCAGAATAATTTGTTTGAAGAAAAAATGGAATTGGGTTGGCAACTTTATGAAAAGCTCAAAGCCTGGCGTCAATCGGTGGGAGCACAGGAAATGACCATTAATAACGATTTCAACTCAAACAAAGAGGCAAGCAAAGCCACGCCTCCAGAAGCAGACAGTTAATTGGGAAAGGTTTTATCGAGGAGGCGGATTCGTTCCGGCCAGCCGCAAATGAAAAACTGTTTTTTCCAGGTCGGATTTTTCCAGGTGCAAAGCGCCGCCGTGGGCTCGGACAATTTCCTGGGCGAGACTTAATCCCAAACCAAATCCATCTTTCTGGCGACTACGCGAACTGTCTTCCCTGAAAAATCGTTGGAAAATTTTATCCTTGTTACGAAGAGCAATGCCGGGCCCGCTGTTGGCAATTCGAAGGATCAGGCTGGAACCTTCAATTTGAAGCGTTGTTTCAACGATGCCATTGGGCTGGTTGTAGCATACCGCGTTGCTTAATAAATTATAAATGGCCTGCCGAATCAAGGTGCGATCACCCACGATTTTCAAACCATTCGCAATATTCTCTGTAAAAGTCAAAGTAGCCGCCGGGCCGTGAAGTTTGATGTCTTCGACCAGCCCGGCCACTTCAAGGCTTAAATCAAACTCCATTTTTTCCAGCGACAACTGGCCGACATCGGAACGCGAAAAGAGAAGGAGACTCCGGGTAATTGTTTTCAGGCGCTGCACTTCTTCCAGTAGATTGGAGAGAGTTTTTTCATCCCGTGTATTCAACTCTTCGTTTTGCAGGGCAATCTCCAATTCACCCTGCATAACGGCAAGCGGTGTATTCAATTCATGGGAAGCATCTGCGCTGAATCGGGCCGTTTGCTTAAAACTGGCTTCCAATCGCTCGAACATTGCATTCAACACCTCAGTCAAGTGTCCCAATTCGTCGTTTTTTTCCTCTACGGGAATACGTTTGTTAAGCCCGCTGACATTAATATTTTCAGCAACTCGTGTGATAATTTTAACCGGTTTGACTGCTTTTTGGGCAAGCAACAATCCACCCATGGCAGCCGCAATCAAAGCAACAGGCAAGGCCCAGGCAAAGGCATCGAAGACATCATCGGCGGCGTCGATCAGGTCATCCATCCGGTTTACGATAATGGTCGTCCATTTATCATCATTGACTATGGCTAACCGCCAGTAATCGCCTTTGTAGTGAATCGTGCGAAAGGAGTCGGAATCCCTCATGTTGGAGTCAAAAACAAAATTTTTCCACCGATTGGAATGGAACAATTTCTCCCCATCCGGGGTAAATACCATCACCAATTGTAAACTGCGCCGATCATCGAGAACATCCAATAATTTTACCATTTTCTTGCGCTTGGGGTCATCCTCACCGTCGATTTCCTCAACGAGATCATGACCAAACCGTTTCAGTTCATCATCCACGACATCGAGAAACTCAACATAGAGCAGATAAAATGTCCCCATCCCGAACACGAGAACAACAAACCCTGAAATCAAAGCAGACCAAAGCGCCAGCTGGAATCGAAATGAACGAAAAAATTTCATTGATGATTTATTTGTTAATACCGCTGTACCGCTAGGAAGAGGGGGTTCTTTTTTTCTCCGCAACCAATCGGTAACCAACTCCCCGAACCGTTTGGATTAATTTTTCATCGAATTGGTCATCCACTTTCCGGCGCAATCGCTGGATGTAAACATCAACGATATTGGTGTCGGAATCGAAGTGATAATTCCAGACATGCTCAACAATTTGCGTGCGGGTGAGAACCCGTCCCGGTGATCGCATTAAATACTCCAGGAGAGAAAATTCACGCGGTGCCAAGTCGATAAGGCAATCGCCACGAGTTACCTCCCGAGTCATGATGTTGACACTCAAATCACCAACCCGCAAAATGCTCAACCCTTGCCCCGAGGATCGCCTCCAGACGGAATTCAATCGCGCAATCAACTCTTCCAGATAAAAGGGCTTAACCAAATAATCGTCAGCTCCCAAATTCAAACCTTCGATTTTTTCTGAAACTCCCCCGCGTGCGGTTATGATAACGACGGGGACTTTATTCTTATTTTCCCGCAGCAGACGTAGAATGCTCAAACCATCTCTGCCGGGCAGCATGATATCCAAAACCAGGGCATCATAAGAATTCGTTTTGGCTAATAAATAACCGTCGTCGCCATTTTCGCAGGCATCAACGATATAGCCTTGCTCTTCCAATCCTTTGCGGACGAAGGAAAGAATTTTTTTTTCGTCCTCTACTACCAGAATATGCATAATGTTCCCAACCTACACTATTTCCCTGAAAATCTCAAAAGTTATTGAATTGATAGGCTTCGCCGATTTTTTCAATCACCTCGCCTAATTGTTGAAAATAAAACCCTGAGGCCACATCCAGGTCGACCACAGTTTCAAAGAACTCGGCAAACTGCTCGAGAAATTCTTTTTCCGTTTCAAAAAGAGAAACCCTCGATTGAATGAGATTGTCCATCGTTTCATTATCCTTCCGAAAGGATTCCAGCTTTTGCAGATAAACGGAATAGCGCAACTCCCTGCTGGCCTTAAGTTCATCTACCAAGGTACGCAGGTTGCGCACTTCTGAAACCCGCCTTCTAATCAAATTCTTCACCTGCCGTTCTCTCCAGGTAATTTCCGCGGTGAACTTTCGAATTTCCGCCTCCGCTTGCCTCAGCGAGAGATGAAGCAATTTTGGATCTGTCCGCTGAACACTGAATCCCAGTCCGACCCCAAAACCGGATGGTCTTCGTAAATCGTCGCCCCGGCTTTCAAAGTCATAAGTTCCGAACAATTTACCGATTATATCCCACTTGCCGCGCTCGGCCAGAGATTTCTTTAATTCAGCATTTTTGCGGGCAATTTCAAGAACTCTTATTTCAACATCGTTTTGTATTGCCTCGGCGATTATCTGTTCAAGGTCTTTTTCAATGTATTGCTTTCCGTAGTAATCGTCCTCTTTCATTTCCAGCAACATCACCCTTTCGAGAGGGAGGAAGTCCAGACCCAGGCGATCGAGCAAACCGATCTGCCACGCATCGACATTACCCTGCTGATTCACTTTGCGCGACAGAAAAGCCTGAATCTCGTCCTCAATCTGACGAATTTCATCTCCATTGCCGGTTTCTTTTGTGTAATCGAGTAAATTTTGAAAATCGCGGACTGCCTCCTCCGCTAAATTCCTTCGCTTGAGGGAATTCTGTAGGTCGATGTAGGCTTCGTGACTTTCGCTCACTTCATCCCGCACCGTATCGATAAAATCCAGCCAGGCATTGAGTAGCTCATTTTCTTCAAAATTTCGCTCAGTCACACGCTCCAGGGTCGTTATTGAGCTGAACAAGGGAAAACGCAACTCGCCTCCGACAAAGGTATTACCGTTCTCTCCATTCTGATCCGAAGTTCCTCTGACGCCAGCTCCCGCCGAAAACCTTTTGCCATCGAAAAACTCCTTTTCGAAACCTACCGAAACCCGCGCCTCATCATCCTTCTCGGTAATGCGATTCAGACCTTCGAAATTGCTTTCGGAATCTCGCTCCACCTGCGATTCTACAACCAGGGGGACAAACTGGCTCAGGTTGCGCTCGAATCGCCGGAATTGGTAATCGGTCTCCTCGATTTCATATCGGGAAGCCGCAATTTCCAGGTTCTTTTCGTAGGTGATCTGGATGATGGAATAAAAATCTATGCGAGGTTTCCCTGACTCGCTATCCTGGGCAGGAAGGCTCGAATTGAAGAAAATTTGCAGGGAAAATAAGAGAGAAAGGACGATTGTTGCAGTTTTTTGGATTTTCATAATTAAATAAGCAAGAGGGAGTTGAACTTATTTCCATTAATAATATACCAAAATTAAATGACAATTCGTCCGGGGTTGAGATGACACTTTTGTAATGTTGGTAAATTATCCCGGATTTAATGAAAATTATTCTTTTTGTGAGAAAGAATTGAGGTATCTTAAGCAATTGAACCCTGTTTGAATCAATGCAACTTCATAGAATGCTAGTTAAATTCGGATTGTTTATATCAGTCTTTTTTGCGACTGCTCTTTTCGAACGATTGACCGGAGAAACGGATACCGTCCTGATTCTCCATACCAACGACATCCACGATCATCTTCGACCGGATTATGACGGCACCGGGGGATTGCCCTACGTTTCAGGTTATGTCAAAAGCGTGCGGGCTCAACGAAGTGATGTTTTCGTCCTCGACGCCGGTGATGTAGCCGAGAAAGGCGACATGGTGGCATTTGAATCTGACAGTGAGATTACCTACCGGGCGCTGGGAATGATCGGGTATGACGCGGGAACCTTCGGCAACCATGACCACGATTTTGGAATTCCACAGTTGCACAAATTCGAATCGCTTGCCGGCGAAATGAAGATACTCTGCCTCAATCTGATTAAAGAAAATGGAGATCTGGAATTCACACCCAGCGCAATCTTCGATGTGGATGGAGTAAAAGTAGGAGTGGCCGGGGTAATCGTTCCCAGAGATGAATATGGTCTAAATCCTGAGGAAACGGCCAATGCCCTCGCCCTGGAAGCAAAGCGCCTGGATAAATTGGCAGATCTGGTAATCGCCGTCTGCCACATTCCTTCAAAACACTGCCAGATGCTGTCCATGATCGCTCCTGAAGTTGATGTTTTTGTTTCAGGTCACTCCCATGAAGTTCTCCCGGAAGCGATTTTGGTAGAGGAGACCGGGGCCTATATCGTCCAGGCCGGCAGTTATGCAGAATATGTGGGCCGCCTGGAGTTGGAAATCGACCTCGATACCAAACAGATTGTTAGCGCTAAAAGCGAATTGGTTCCTATGCGGCATGGCACGGTTCCGGTTGATGAAGAAATGCTTGAATGGGTTCTCGAAAAAGAGCGGACGTTAACTCCTCAAGCTTCCCGAGTCGTTTTTCACAATGATGCTGAAATCGGACGGATCGAGATGGGGATCCTTGGAGCTGCCGCCCTTCGTGCCAGTTCCGGAGCCGACATCGGTTTCTGCAATGCAGATCAGGTCATTCGCGACATCCTTCCGGAAGGAGATGTTGACGTGAATGCGATATTTCGGACCGGAGGCCACCGAGGATACGAGGTTGTTAAAGCCAATCTGAAAGGCGAAGCCATAGAGGCCTACTTGAATGCCTTGAAAAGAGCCGATTATCCGCTAACCCAGTGGTCGGGGTTCCGGGCATTTTTGCCCTCCGAAGGAGATGAACCGGAGATCATTAATACCGACCTTGAGCCGAACCGCCTCTACCATATCATAATGCCGAAACTGGAATGGGACACACGGCTTCTAAGGTCGTTCAGGAAAGTTATCGAACGAAATATCGGGGCCGGGATCAAGGTTCCACAACATGTTCTGACAGCAACTCCGACTTCCATTACATTTACCGATGCAGTAACGGATTATATCACTAAAATTGACGGTGAACATATTAAGCTTTCGGCTCATATTAATGAAATTGCAAAGAATCAATTAGTAGAAAAAAATTAAAGAAAAATTCTTTTTTATGAATTCTCCAATCCTTGAAAATTCTGTTCTAATAGCGGTAAACGGAACCTTGATGCAGGGTTTGGAACTGAACAAAAACCTATTACAAGTCGGAGCAAAATTTATCCGGGAGACTCACACCGACTCCAATTACCGCCTTTGGTCCATCAACGACCGCCATCCGGGAATGCTTCGTTCCGAAAATGGAGGAAAAGAAATTCATCTGGAAATCTGGGAACTGTCCCCGGAAGGATTGGTTACTATTCTTCATCAGGAACCTCCCGGATTGTGCCTGGGGCATATTGCACTTTCTGACGGAAAAAACATTCTGGGGATCCTGGCCGAACCTTATCTTGTGGAAAATCAGAAAGAAATAACTAAATGGGGAGGCTGGCGAGATTACATTGTTAGTCGATAGGTTCTATTTACTTCGTGATGAAAATAACGATTGGGCTGAACCAGATATGAAATTAAATTAAACTTTCAACTTCACTATTGTAACCATGAATATTGTTCGTTCCATCCAATTTTGTTCCTTCATTGCGATCTCATCAGCAAATGTTTTTTTGGTTTCAACGTTGGAATCAGGTCAGAATATTGAAAAACTTGATGCCAGTGCCATTTTCAGTTTCGCCATCATGAGCGATCACAAAGGATTATCGCCGGTTGATAGTGAACGATTCGCTAAGATGGCCCGGTGGATGGACAAAAGTGGCGACCGCTTCGTTATAGGTCTAGGGGATCATTTGAAGATTAATCGCCCCAACACCTTTTTGAGTTTTCTTCACGAAAATCAATGGTGGAATAAAAATTTCTATCCAAATATTGCCGACGGTGAAAATGAATTTTATGGAGGTCAACAGGACTCATGGGGACAGGGAGGTCCCTTTTTAGAAAACCTGAATTTCGACAAAAAGAATAATGTAACAATGCGGGATAACGGTGTAGAATATTATGCAAAAATAACAACGGAAGGTTATAATGTTCACTTGATCCAGCTTCATTTTCCAGACCATCCTCGTGACGAAAAACTCGCTTTCCGAGAGGATTCCAAAAACTATCTGGAAAATACATTGGATCAACTGAAAAAAGGACCAAAAGATATCGTAATTGTAGCGGCCCACTCCATCAATGGATTCTGGATTGAAGAGGTTTCCGGGAAACAAAAACAATTAATCGCGGAAAAATGCGATCTTGCCCTATCGGCCACAACCCACCACTTCCAACGCAAGAAAATGGCTGAGTATGGAGATTCAGGAGCGCTTATTATCAACACCGGCTCGATTACTTACCCGGATGATGATACTTTTGGTTCGGTGGCAGGGTATGTTCAGGTTCACATATTGGAAAATCCGTTGCGGCTCGATGTAAAATATCTCGATATCGATAAGGACAACCGGCAATTACCAGATCGAGAATATGCATTCACAAAAATTGTGGGTGGAAAATCAAGTTATACTTTGCCGGACCAAGACGTAAGATGATTCGGACAGATAATATTTGTCTTACTGTAAAATAACCGTGGCTAAAGTGAGTTAATGTAGAGGGTTTCAGGTAATAATCTTAAGTAAAAATGGATACCTTTATTGGGATTGATGTTGGCACTGGGAGTGCTCGTGCCGGTATATTTGATATTGCCGGAAAATGTTTAAGCACGGCAGTTCAACCGATCAAAATGTGGACACCAAAAGCGGATTTTGTCGAACAATCATCGGAGGATATTTGGGTTGCGGTATGCCATTGCGTACAGGGGGTCCTAAAAGACTCGAAGGTGGAAAAAGAACAGGTAAAAGGTATTGGGTTTGATGCTACCTGCTCTCTGGTGGCACTCGACCAAAATGATGATCCGGTCACTGTCAGCCCAACCGGGAAAGACGAACAGAATATTATCGTCTGGATGGACCATCGGGCCATTGAGCAAACGGCAAGGATCAATGCGACCAGGCATGGCGTACTCGATTATGTGGGTGGAACAATTTCACCGGAAATGGAAACTCCTAAATTGCTTTGGTTGAAGGAAAACATGTCCGTCTCCTGGCAAAGAACCACTCGTTTTTTCGACCTGCCCGATTTTCTCACCTACCGAGCTACGGGAGACGATACCCGGTCTCTCTGTTCCACCGTTTGTAAATGGACTTATCTGAAACGCGATTCATCGGGAAATGATCTATCTGGATGGGACGATTCATTTTTCAAAATCATTGGTCTGGGCGATCTGGTTGATGAAGGATATGAACGCATCGGTCAACGAGTGCGACCGATGGGGGAACCGGTTGGCAATGGCCTCTCTGATATAGCGGCGAATGAATTGGGACTGAATCCCGGCACCCCGGTAGGTGTATCAATAATCGATGCGCACGCCGGTGGCATTGGCATGCTGGGCGCTTCACTGGATAGTAATGAATCTATTGACTATGATCGGCGGCTGGCTCTGATCGGAGGCACCTCTTCCTGTCACATGGCCGTTTCCAAAGAATCGCGCCTCATACGAGGAATCTGGGGACCCTATTATTCTGCCATGATTCCCGACTTCTGGTTAGCCGAAGGAGGCCAATCGGCAACGGGATCATTGGTTGACCACACCATTAAAAACCATGGAGCGGCTACTGAATTGGAGCAGTTGGCCAGGGAACAGAACATATCTTCTTACGAATTCCTGAATAAAAGATTAGAGTTATTGGCTGTGAACAAACCTTTTCCGGCCGTCTTAACCGAAGAATTGCATGTATGCCCCTATTTCCATGGGAACCGCTCACCGCGGGCGAATCCTGCCTTGCGCGGCATGATTTCTGGTCTCCGGCTTTCCACGGATCTGGACGACTTGGCGTTGCTGTATTTGGCTACCATTCAAGCCATCGCCTACGGTACACGCCACATTATTGAAGAGATGAATGCCAAGGGATATTCCATCGATACGATTTTTGCTTGCGGAGGCGGAATAAAAAATCCCGTTTTTCTTCGTGAACATGCAGACATAACAGATTGCAGGATTGTATTAACTACGGAACCGGAGGCGGTTCTCATCGGTTCGGCCATCCTTGGGGCAGTGTCCTCAGGTAATTTTGGCAGCGTAACAGAAGCAATGACCGCCATGACAACAGCCAGTCAAATTATCGAGCCAGCCACCGGTCCAACTAAAATTTTCCATGATAAAAAATACTCAGTTTTTCACCGGATGTACGAACATCAGCTAAACTACAAAACCTTGATGAAATAGGAGATTTTGTTTCCGAACGACTGAAAACCGAACGCGAAAGATAAAGAAACAATCGATAATGAAAAATAACAAAAAAATGCTTTTGGTAGCTAGCGGCGATTTAAGGTTGAGCGCCAACCAGCAATGTTGGTCGGAACAGGCGAAAATGGAAGCGCGTCTGGGTGATGTGGTCAAAGGCATGGGTTATTCTCTGGAGCGTGCTCACCCTTATAAAAAAGAAGAAAAACACGGCTTTATCGGCAGTCAACGGGAGGGTATGGATGTCTTCGCTAAGATTGACCGCAACACGCCTCTTATAGTAGCGGAATGCGTCTGGCAATACAGCCACCATGTTTTATCCGGCCTGATTTCTCACGAAGGGCCTATTTTAACCTTAGCCAATTGGTCGGGAACCTGGCCCGGTTTGGTCGGGATGTTGAACCTGAATGGCTCGCTGACCAAGGCCAGGGTTAAATACACAACTATATGGAGCGAAGATTTTACCGACGAATTATTCAACAAGTGCCTTAAATCCTGGTTTGCCTGTGGAACATACAAACATAAAACCGACCATGTAATACCCTTATCCCAGTGCAAGATTCCGGCCACCGCCAAAAGAGTGGCCAAATCTCTGGCCACCGGTCTGCGAACCCATAAAGCAATCATGGGTGTCTTCGATGAAGGCTGCATGGGGATGTTTAACGCCATAATCCCGGATGAATTGTTGTTTTCAACTGGTGTTTACAAAGAGCGCCTGAGCCAAAGCGCCCTCTTTGCCGCTATGAACAAAATCAGCCTGAAAGAAGCTAATGAGGTTTTTAGATGGCTGGAGAAAAAGGGATTCAATTTTCATTTCGGAAAACATGGAAAGACAGCATTGACGAAAAATCAGGTTCTCGAACAATGCAAAATGTATATAGCGGCATGCCGCATTGGGGACGAGTTCGGTTGCGACGCTTTGGGCATTCAATATCAGCAGGGTTTGAAGGATCTGACACCGGCGTCGGACTTGGCGGAGGGTCTTCTCAACAACTCTATCCGGCCCCCGGTGCGCAACCCCGAGGGGAAAATAATAAAACGCGGGCAACCATTTACGCATTTCAATGAAGTTGATGAATGCGCCGGTCTGGACGGTATTTTCACACAACGGGTTCATTGCGCCTTGAAACAGCCTCCGGAGAATACCTTGCATGATATTCGTTGGGGAGATTGGGACCATAGCGGATCAACGGACGAATACGTATGGGTTTTTCTGATCAGCGGGGCGGCCCCTGCTGCCCACCATATCGGGGGCTATAAAGGAAGTCATGGCTTTCGCCAACCACCGATGTACTTCCATATGGGCGGCTCGACAATGCACGGAGTGGCTAAACCGGGGGAAATTGTCTGGAGCCGTATTTTTGTCGATTCGGGTAAGCTCAAGATGGATCTTGGACGGGCGAAAGTTGTCCGGTTGCCGAAAAAGGAAACCGAACGCCGTTTGCAGGGAACAACTCCCCAATGGCCAATAATGCATGCCGTTACTTACGGTGTAAGCCGCGACCAGATGATGGCTCGTCACAAAGCAAACCACATCCAGGTAGCTTATGCTCGCGGTGAAAAAGAGGCGGACCTCTGCCTCTACTCCAAAGCCGCTCTGGCCTCTGAATTGGGCCTCGAAGTGTCTCTTTGCGGCACGAAAAAGAATGGCGCCGCTTATTAAGCAGATTCAAAAATGATTCTAAATAATTGGAAAACTGCCAGTCTGTTTACCGGAATTGCAGCTTTTCTATGGTTGATCGCGGAGGTGTCGGCAGAGGGTCAAAAAACCGACTGGAGCCTTTTTCCTAAAAGCTATGGAGTGCTAAGCAATGAGCGGTTGATGCATCCGGTGGATGT
The DNA here is from genome assembly GCA_021772535.1 of Opitutales bacterium. Lineage (GTDB taxonomy): Bacteria > Verrucomicrobiota > Verrucomicrobiia > Opitutales > UBA2987 > JAJFLU01. Next base: position 22,655 of record JAJFLV010000209.1, read on the forward strand.
GAGCCATTGGCCGTTGAAAATCGACCGTAAGCGGCAGCTTTTTGTGGACGATTACCTCGTTGCATTCAGGACCGGATTGACAAGAGAAGTCCATCAGCCGTGGAAACATCCGAACAACCCTCTAATCCTTCCTGAAAAACCATGGGAGGGAGTACATATCCATTTGGGTCAGGTCATATACGACGAGGAAAGCAGCCGTTTTCGCATGTGGTATACAGGCGGGTCGAGGTATATTGATTCGAGAGGAATAAAAGTAAGGTTTCCCTGCCTTTATGCCGAATCGATGGATGGCGTTCATTGGGATAAACCGGAGCTTGGCCTTTTTGAATACAATGGCTCCAGACAAAATAACATCGTTATGCCTATGGGAGGAATGGCCGGACTTTTCCTCGATCCCGACAACCCCGATCCCAACCAGAGATACAGGGCGCTATTCTGGCACGAACCGGAATATGAGGCCGTGGAAGGTTACTACCTCTACCACTCACCGGATGGCATCAAGTGGACTCGTTCCCTGCCGGAATGCATTGTCAGGAATGCTCCCAAATGGCAAACAAATCCTCGGGACTTGATGGCCGGGATTGGAGACACAAGCATTTTTCGCTACGATCCTTTGCTCGAAAAATATGTCTGCGATGCCAAACTCTATGCTAACGAGTTGCGCTTTCGCGGGATGATGGAAAGCGACGACCTTATTCATTGGAGTCGACCGAAAGTAACAATTTACCCCGACAGCCTGGACGAACCGGACTCACAAATTTATGCCAACTTGAGCTTTGATTACGAGAGCATGTGGCTGGGTTTCCTCAGGGTCATGCACACAGAGCGCACCGGCTGGAAGCAGGTGGAAGTAGAATTGAGCGCCAGTCGGGATGGCCGAACATGGTCCCGAGTAGGCCAAAGAGAGATTTTTATCCCACTTGGCAGACCCGAATCCTGGGAGCCGGATTACACCGATCCTTCGGACAATGGACCGCTTTTGATTGGAGACGAATTATGGTTCTATTATCGCGGCACACGGATGAAAGAAAGGGACCATACGGAGGAATACCATATGTCGCTAGGTCTGGCCAAATTACGCCGAGACGGTTTCGTTTCTCTTGATGCAGGGAAAGAACCCGGCTCTCTCATCACCCGGCCTATCAATTTTCCTCAAGGTAGATTGCATCTTAACATCGAAATTGCTAAAGGTGGTTCGGCTCGCGTTGCCATATTGACTCGTGAGGGTGAATCGATCGATTCCTATGCGATTGAGGATTGTATACCCATAAAAGAGGATTCCACTTCCGTTGAAGTTGTTTGGAAAAATAGAAAATCTATTTCCTGCCCAACGGACAAGCATCTACGATTTAAATTTGTCCTCGAGAAGGCAAAACTCTACTCATTCTGGATTGATTGACTGCATTCTCATTGCAGTTGATGCTTTCCTTAAACCGGGTAGATGGGATATTCTTTTTCCAACACCGCAAAGCACTCGAACAATTCAACCCTGAAATTCTGAATATGTTTTCTAATACGGATAAACGAACTGTTACCGGTTTTATGCTGGGTTTCATCCTGCTATTCTTCGGATTTGCTGAAAGAACCTTGGCAGAAGAAACAACCAAAGAAACGATCCTTCAATCAATCGAAGAACATCGTGCCGAATATTCGGACCTGGCCCAACAGATTTGGAAGTATGCGGAATTAGGCTATCAGGAAGAGAAAAGCTCAAAGCTTCTACAAGAACACCTCCTCCGGGCCGGGTTTTCCATTGACGAAGGAGTGGCGGAGATTCCCACCGCGTTTGTCGCCAGTTATGGTCAGGGTAACCCGATCATAGGTATTTTGGCTGAATATGATGCTTTGCCCGGATTGTCTCAGGAAAGCGTCGGATTGCGAAAACCGGTAGTCCAAGAAGGGCCCGGCCATGCCTGCGGGCACCATCTTTTTGGCAGCGGGTCAATCGCAGCGGCCATCGCAATTCGCCATTGGCTGGAAAGATCGGAGATTAGCGGGACCATCAGGCTCTACGGAACTCCGGCTGAAGAAGGGGGTTCGGGCAAAGTCTATATGGTGCGGGCAGGTCTTTTTGACGATGTAGATGCAGTTTTACACTGGCATCCGGGAGATCGCAATTTTGCCGGACCTTCCTCTACCAACGCCAACAAATCGGCCAAGTTCCGGTTTTATGGTAAACCGTCCCATGCGGCCGGCGCCCCGGAAAAAGGCCGCTCCGCCCTGGACGGAGTGGAAGCCATGAACCATATGGCCAATCTTCTTCGCGAGCATGTTCCAGAGGAAACACGAATTCACTATGTCATCACAAAAGGAGGAGATGCCCCAAACATCGTTCCTGAACTGGCGGAGGTATTTTATTATTTACGGCATCCCGATACGCGAAGGGTTGAGAAGCTTTGGCGGCGTCTGGTGGCCACCGCCGAAGGGGCCGCTCTGGGCACAGGGACGAAAATGGATTATGAGGTCATTCATGGCAATTACAGTGTTTTGCCGAATGAAACACTGTCCGTAATTGTAGACGAAAACCTGCGCCAGATTGGAGGTTTCAAATATGATGCAGAGGAACAGCGGTTTGCTTTGGAAATCCGTGAAACGCTGACCGGAATGGATCTCGATCTGGGGTCGCAAGAAGAGGTCCATCCTTACGTTGTGGAAGCCAAACGCGGGTCAACCGATGTAGGAGATATTAGTTGGGCGGTGCCAACAGCCGGGTTCAACACGGCCACTTGGGTGCCTGGAACCGGGGCGCATACCTGGCAGGCAGTGGCCGCTGGAGGAATGAGTATCGGTCACAAAGGTATGATGGTGGCCGCAAAAACTTTAGCTTTGACGGCGGTGGATTTATATCTGGCCCCCTCCGTAATTGAAAAAGCAAAAGAGGAGTTGGATAAGAAAAGAGGCGAGGATTTCAACTACCGTCCCCTCCTGGGGGACCGCTCCCCTCCCCTGGATTATCGAAAATAAGAATAAATCATCCTGAAGAGTCAACAAGGCCGTTTTTGCCAAATTGGTAAAGAATTTCGCTCGCTTTGTGCAATTCATCCAGCGAAAGCCATTCATCCCTAGTGTGGGCCTGCTCAATGGATCCGGGCCCAAAAACAACACAGGGAACATTGGATTGTATAATCTTTCCTGCGTTGGTTCCATAGGGAGTTCCCACAATTTTGCTATCAGGCTTAATTTTTCTGGAACAGCTTTTGAGACAATCAGCAAGGTGCCCGTTAGATTCGTCCGAAAGTGGCTGCATGAAGGTGAAGGGAGGCTCGTGTTCCACCTCGAAGTCGATCCCTGGATAATTATTTATGTGATCGATAACCTGTTGGTAAACCGCATCCACCTCTTCGCCGGGAAGAACCCGCCGGTCCAATGCAATGGAGCATTCATCGGCCACGGTGTTGATTCCGCGGCCTCCTTTGATCATTCCGACACTCAGGGTTGGCTGTCCGCACAAAGGGTGTCCAGGTAATTTTCTGCAGACTTCACTGCCATATTTTTCCAGAGCATCAAGAACATGCCTCATTCTGAAAATAGCGCTCTTTCCGGAATCAGGCTGCGAACTATGGGCAGCCACCCCGGGAGTTCGACACCACCAGCGAACGGTGCCCTTATGGGCGGTAACAACGTCTAGACCTGTCGGTTCGGCAATAATTGCTGCGTCCGGAACTCGTGGAAAAATGGTTTGGGAATTGGAATTCCAAAATTCTTCAAAGGCCGCAGCGCCGGTAGCCCCGAATTCCTCGTTGGCCGAACAAACCATGATAATAGTCGGCATTTTGGCCGGGCGTTTCTCCGCCAAACGTATGAACGCCCCCAGCATGGCAACCATGCCACCTTTATCGTCACAAGAACCACGGCCATAAATTCGGCCATCCTTAATAGTCGGGGTCCAGGGGGGTATGGTCATACCATCGACTTGCACCGTATCCTGGTGTGCATCCCACAAAATCACTTGACCGCCGTTATCCGGTGAAACAGCGCCATCCAGACGAGCAAAAATATTATCGCGCTGAGGGGCAACCGCTTGACGAGCCCAAGGCAAGCCATGGCTTTCAAAAAAATTTTGCAAATAATTCGTAAGCTCAGTTTCGTAATAATTCGAGCCCGATACGGATTGCCCCATCGGATTCACACTGGGAATCGAGATAAGGTCGGATAACGTTTTTTCCAATTCGATCATGATATTTATACAATAAAAATGTTCACCTGCTTACCAAAGGAATTAAGACCTATAAGGATCACTGTAGTCTTCGGAAATATCAACCCAGACCGATTTTGTTTGTGTATATAAATCGAGCACTTCCCTTCCATTTTCGCGACCATAGCCACTCATTTTGAAACCTCCGAAGGGAACTGCCCAGTTGATCTTTCGATAGCAATTGATCCAAACGGAACCGGCTTTCAACCGCCGTGATATGCGGAGAGCCCGTTTGATGTCGCGTGTCCAGACACCTGCCGCCAATCCATATTTTACGTCGTTTGCTTTTTCAATCAATTCATCCTCCCCTGAAAACCGAAAGACAGATACAACGGGGCCGAAAATTTCTTCCTGGGCAATACGCATCTCCGTCTTCAGCCCGGAAAAAACGGTCGGAAGAAAAAAGTAACCGGAAGCAATTTCCGCATTTTCAGGTGGTTTCCCGCCCGTCATCAGGCAAGCTCCCTGGTCAATTCCACTTTGCACCATTTCCTTAATTTTTTCAAGTTGGGAATTGCAGGTTTGCGCTCCCATCTGGGTTTCCAGGTCCAGAGGATTGCCGACTCGTATTTGTTGTGTCCGCTTAACGAGTAAATCTAAAAATTCGTCGTAAATCCGATCGTGAACGAAGAGTCGCGACCCGGCAACGCAGGTTTGACCAGCAGCCACAAAGATTCCTGCCATTGCGCCGGTGACAGCTTCCTCCACATCATAGTCGTCGAAAATGATATTAGGAGATTTCCCGCCCAATTCGAGGGAAACCCGCTTCACTCCATCGGCGGCGTAGTGGGCGATCTGTTTTCCGGTTTCAGTGCCGCCGGTAAACGTGATTTTATCGATCAGTGGATGCTGGGCCAGGGCTTTCCCCGCTCCGGTTCCGAACCCCGGGACAATATTGACAACTCCCGGCGGAAATCCGGCTTCCTTGATGATGTGCCCAAGCTCCAAGGCCGTGACCGGTGTATGCTCTGATGGTTTCAGCACAACGGTATTTCCTGCTGCAAGAGCGGGCGCTAGTTTAAAAGCAGCCATTAAAAGCGGCGAATTCCAGGGGAGGATGCATCCGCAAACCCCAACCGGTTCTCTCATGGTATGAACATGCAGGTCGTTATTTACTGGAATCGTTTTCCCCTCAATAGTTTCCGCCAACCCGGCAAAGTAATAATACCATTGGGCAATGGCCGGGAGTTCCACTCCGCCGGTTTCCCGGATGGCCTTGCCGTTATCAGTGGTTTCCAATTTCGCCAATCGGTCCGAATGTTTTAAAATTAAATCACCCAGGCGCCGAAGAATCCGGCCTCTTTCAGAAGCCGCCATGGTCTGCCAGGGACCATTATCAAAAGCCTTGCGGGCAGCCCGCACCGCGCGATCAATATCCTCTTCCCTACTCTCAGCCACCACTGCCCAAGGTTCGCCGGTTGCCGGGTTGGGACTTTCAAAGCGGTTGCCGGTTGATGGCTCAACCCATTCCCCACCAATAAATAAACGATCATAGACCTTCAATTCACAATCATCCTTTTTCCCTAGAATAGTCATAATACAATTAAGCTACATTAGGATTGTGCCAAAATCGAGCCTAACCATTCCAGATGCTGTTTGCGCGCCAGACCGTAATTGTAAAATGCAATTCCATCGCATCCACCGGCATGGTACGCCTGAATAATTGCAGCAGTTTCGGATTCACTTTTCAGGTAATCCGGTTGCAGGAGTGGTAAAAATTCTACTTTCTCAGGCAGGTTGCTTCTTTTCTCCCTTACAAACCCGGCAATTTGATAAACATCGTAAGGCGGAGAGTCAAAAGTGCGATCAAGGAGAGAGTTTATTTCACTCGCCGGTAGTCCGGTTACATCGCCAGAACGGCTTTTCGGCATTCCCATTTGTATTTTAACGTCACCGTAGGACCGAACAATGGCCACAATCTCCTTAAAGAGCGAAAGAGCAATTTCAGTTCTCACTTCAAGAAATTTTCTCAATTCACCGCCAAAAAGGGTATCGAGAGTTTCGTCGGAAACAGGAATCATTTCTTCAGGGAGAGGATTGTGTTTTAGATTCTCCTCCAAGTATCCGGCCACTTGCCGTTTAAATTGAGCGCCATCCATACCCGCCTGGTCTGCCCTTTCCAAACAATGCGGACAAAAGCACAATCCCATTAAAAAACGCTGCAGTGGAGTCATTTCAACGAGGACTTTGGCATTGAGAAAGCCGTAATCGAAATGGCGGAAGCTCAAAGATTCCAGATTAACGGCCTGGGGCCTGTAGTTGGAAACGATGTCGTGGGTTAACGCCACCGCATAGGCTCGAACATCAGGATTGGAGGGACAAAGAAGGGCGAGGTAAGGGTTGTCAAAGGCATCCACCTTTGCGCACTGCGGAAATTTGCGGGCCAGATAATGATTATAAAAATAAACGATCCAGGCACAAAATTCGACATTTCTCTCGGAGGCCGCTTCCTGGATGTGAGTTATGTAGTCTTCTCCATGAACAACCGGACTGGTCTGTGGTATGAGACATGTATTGGCATACAATTCGGATTGGGGTTGAAAATAGAGTGCTCCATGGTCGCCGTAATAAATTTTACGCCGAGGATTATGAGGCAGAAAGTAAGTCGCGATGTGATAACTCAAGGCGAGGCTAATGCTGTTGAATTCCGCTTTTCCGGAAATGAAATCCAGGGCATTTTCCACACCTTCATCGTGCAAATCCCAAGGGTAGGTAAAGATGGTCGCTGTTTTCTCTTTCAGCTTCATGCCCAGGACTATCAGAATTCAATCAGCGATAAACGGCTTGAATCATGGCTCGTATAAAACCAACGGCCAAGGCGCGTCCTTCTCTGTTTTGCCTGTCACCCGGAATTTCCGGAGTGTGATCCATCATAAAGGGACCATGAAACCCGATATCGCGATAGGCGCACATGGCTTTATGCATATCCACATTTCCTTCGTCCACAAATACTTCCTGGAAATTTTCGGAATTCCCGCGAACATTGCGAAAATGGACAGAAACGATTTTATTTTGCCGACCTATTCGGCGAATGGTTTCATAAACATCGATCCCCATTTCCGTAATGCAACCCTGGCAGAAAAGCATGCCATTGGCAGGGCTGGGAACCATCTGAAAAATCTTTTCGTAATTCTCAATCGAGGAAATTATGCGCGGATAGCCCCCAAAAGGCTCTGAAATCGGCGGATCGTCCGGATGAAGAGCCAGTCGCACGTCGGCCTCTTCCGCTGCCGGCACAATACGCTGCAGCAAGTAATGTAGATTTTTCCACATCTGGTTTTCCGAAATTCTTAATTCCTGCTCTTCCTCAGGCAAACTCCGTTTATATTCCTCGTATGAAAAACTGCTATAGAGAGCGCCGCCACGTCCCTTTGTGGGCGTCGTCCGTATGATTGTGATGGGCTTGAAATTATAACCAAAAAAGGGGATACCAACCTTGCCCATTACCTTCAGGAGATCACACCACTGGTCGATTTTGCGATCTCTCCCCGCAAGGCCCAGAGAAATCTCATCAGGACATCTTTGAGCCAATGTCTGCAACTTTAGCCCGTGCCGCCCAACCATTCTTTTTGTGTCTTCGCAATAGTCGGCCATTTCCTCGATACTCTCCATTGCCGGCGGCGGGTAAATGGATAGACAATCCGCGCCGATCGCCCTGCAAAAACTCAAATTTTCATCGCTTAAATTTTCAGTTCTCAGTTGTTCTTGTATGGTGGCAGAATTCTTCATAATAAATCCTGGTTTAGGCCAAAGTTCAAAACATAGGGCATTCCGGCGCACGTCAATGCATCTCGGGATATCTGCAAATTAAAGCAATTGATGAAAACATTATCTTCAAAAACACTTAGGGGACTGTGGTCGGCCATTCTTACTCCCTGGAGCAAAGACAGCAACTTGGATGAAGGTATCCTTCGCCGAAATTGCCAAAAATTAGCCGCAGCCAAAGTGGACGGCATTTACACAACCGACAGCGACGGTGAATTCTACGCGATTGAATTACAGGAATTCCAAAAAATAGCCAATGCATTTTCCCGTGCTGTCGAGCCGACTGGTGTTGACGCAGCCGTCGGCGTCAGTTGGAGCCATACTCAGGGAATCATTGACCGAATCAAAGCAGCATGTGACGCCGGCATCCCCAATGTCCATGTCGCATTCCCCATTTTCATGCCCATGGCTACATCCGATATCGACAGGTTTTGGGGGGATCTGGCGGAAGCGGTTCCGCAAGCGCGCTGGATTCACTATGCTCATAGGAGCTGTGGACCGTCATTGACAGGCCTTGATTATGCCCGGCTCTCGGAAAAATTCCCAGAACAATTTATCGGAACCAAAACCACTACCCAAATGACTTCCGCTTTAACGGAGATATTGGCCAATGCCGGCCATTTGGCCCATTTTGTCAGTGAATTCACTTTAGTGCAGGGGATGCTGCTGGGCGCTAAAGGTTGTAACAGCTATTGGGTAAACGTATTGCCCGGCTGGATGCGGAATTATTTTGACGCCTGCTTGAAAGACGACTGGGAAACCGCGGCCCTACATTTGAAGAAACTGGTCAAATGGGAACTCACCGGGGTCCAGCCATTGCGCGAGGCGGGTCATAAGCACGGCATCATCGGCAAAGCCCGGGCGGACCTAACGAACTGGCTGGAAGAATCCGGTGAAACCCGCCCACCCTATTATTCCGTCTCCGAAGAGCTAAAGACCGAATTAAAAAAGGCCTTTGAAAGCTATTGGGCGGAGGAAATCGAGCGTGAAATATTTCCTCGACCATAAAAATTAGATTTTTTCGGTACACTCCTCTAACTTTAATAAACAGGGTAGTGACTGATAAACAGTACAGTTGTTGTGGTTACTAGAATAGCTTTAACAAGCCATAACTTGCCACCACACGAAAATTTCGCTACGGATAAAGTATCGAAACCGGTATGGAAACTTCTAAAGTAGCAAACCTGTCCAAGGACGGAATTGAACGAATCGATCACTTTGGGAAATTGATCCCGGAGTGCCAATTGGAGGGGGAAAGGAGGAGCAACCAGGTCGTTCCAGCGCACCCCAGCGGCATTCAATTAAGCAAAGATCGCTGGCTTCTTCTTTACGCCACCCGAATGTTCAGAGGTAATGACGACGACACCAGCATCGTTTACCAGATCAGGGAAAATACTCCGGATGGCAGGTTAATCAAGGAAGCTATGATGCAGCGTTCCATCAATGATTGGGATGCTTTGGGCGACGGTAAGGGGCGATTCGTCAAACAGCATGGTCATCCCTGCGTTTTCGGGGTTCCTCAGGGAGCGAAAATCGGAGGAAAGCCCGCTAAAAGCGCTAATATATTTGTCCTCTTGTGGCGGATGGTAGCAAGGGAGTTCGACCCAATTGCCGATGCGGTCGAGGGGACGAATCCCGATCCTGAACTGGTCAATCACACCTCCACCACCGAATGGACCCAAGTGAGGTTAAGCGAGGATGGAAATGACATCGAAATTATTGAGGAAATTCGCCAATTGCGACAGGTCGGATACGGCGATAGTGGGCCTATTTTCTGTAACGCTGAGGATGCAGCGCATATGGTTCAAGGATATACACCACCCGTACCATATAACAAGGAGTGTACCGAATGGACTTTTTGCAATCATTTCGACCAGGCGCGGTTTGCCGCACTCAAATTCCGTTTTGATGAATCAAAGGGCCGATACGAATGGGTAGAGACTGGCCCTTATCTTTTTGCCCCTCGGTCACGCCATTCCGACGCAAGCCTTGCCCCCTATGGAGATTCCTGGGTTTGCGCTGTGCGGACGGATTTTGTGGTCAACCACGTCAGTTACGAAAAGGGCCTTAAATGGGTTCGAATGGACGATCCTTTTTCCCAACCTCCCGAACCCGTTTATTATGAGTTTCCCGGGGTCAAGTCGCCCAAGACGGTTTACTTCTGTCCGGACGGGGTGCTCCGGCTTTTTTCAAGTGATTGCGAGATATCGCCTTACGGAAACCGTTGGGATCCCCTCTATTGCTGGAATATCGACCCGGACAACAACTTTGAAGCGTCCAACCAGCGTGTGGTATTCGATACGGTAAAAGCGGGCTTGCCCTTTAGGAGAGAGACCAGGCCCAAAGCGGATATGTGCAAACTGCTATTTCACAATGGAAATACCCAATACATCATTCATCGGGTCAGTGCCGTCAGTATGAAAAAGGATCATATCCATACCGACCCTGAACCATGGGTTTTTCCCGCCATCAATGAAGAGGAAATGGCCAATTGCGCCATTTATGGAGCTAAAATCATCTACCGCGAAGCCTACCCTCAACATTGGGAATTGGATCATAATGAGAACGATAACGAGTAATGAATCGAATTACAGAAGAACAATGGACCGCATTTAAGCGGGACGGTTTTCTCAACCTTGGGCGACTCCTGGATGGCGAAAGCCTCGATGCATTGCAAAATGAAATCGATGCCATCATGATGGGAGAGGCCGACATAAATTACGATAAATTGATGATGCAGCTCGACAGCAAATCCGGCAAAATTGAAGATGTAGGAGAGCAAACCCAGGGGTCTAAGGGAAGCACTCTCAATTACCGGAAAATTCAGAATCTCGAATATGATCCGGTTTTTCTTGAATACCTTCAGAGACCGCTTTTTCGAGAAGCCTGTCAGTATGTTTATGGACCCGATAGGCCTATTGCAATTTTCCGTGCCATGTTTATGAACAAGCCAGCCAATCGCGGCACCTGGCTTCCCTGGCACCAGGATCGTTGGCAAACTCTTGATCGTGATCCTCTTTTAACGATCTGGACTCCTCTCGATCCCTCAACGAAGGAAAATGGTTGCGTCCAGGTTATTCCAGGCAGCCACCGCAAGGGATTGATAAATCCGGGAGATAGATCAGGGTTCCTGGCGGAGGAACATATTCAGAAACACTGTCAGGCCGATAACATATTTTACATGGAATTGGAAGCGGGAGAAGTTGTTTTACTTCACAATCACTTGTTGCACGCCTCGGATATTAACAGGAGTCCACAATCGCGCCGTGCCTTCAGTGTTTGTTACATGGATGCAGCCACACAGGATAAAAGAAATGACGTAACTTACCCGATCGCCTTCGGGCAAGAAGCTCTCACTCCTAGGCTCATCAAGGCTGCAATGGCCAATTGAGAAATGCCTACCTTCTCTGTCATTTCGGAACCGCAAAACGCTCTGGTCGGCGCAAACGCGGCGGTGATAAGGGAAGATGGCAAACTACTTTTATTGCGGCCTTCTGCCAAAGACTGCCAATTGCTTGTTTCCAAAGAGGATTACCCAGCAACGATTGAAGATTTTGAGCCGCTCCTCACATTATTCGGTGAATCAGGAATCCTGGAAAAAATAACTGCAAAAGGCGCCGGAATCGTCATAGCCGGTAATCGCTTACTGGTTGTTTGGTCAGCCGAAAACCGATTGAATTTCGCTGCCGCTTCACTGTGCGAAAATGATTACGCGGAATGGGAAAAAGACTCCTGCCAATTTGAAGGAGAAATCACCGTTGAACAAATCCTGACCGATGGCCAAGGCAGGGCTTACATTCTATACCATGAAAAGACCAAGAATCCGGTTAGATTTTCCTTTGGAATGGCGGTTTGGGATGGAAGCAGTATCAATCCCAGGACATTTGTGGAAAGTGATGACGCTCTTTACTCTCCTCGAGGAACCTTCAATAAAAATGGCAATATCGAGGTGGTCTGGATGGCTTCGGAACTTGATCCGCACGTTATGTATACCCTGCTGGATACCAACGGCGAGTGTTCGAGTGCAGTAAGGCTTCACGAGGGCGTTAATCCAGATATTTTTTGCGAGAAGGACCGGACATTCATTGTTTGTGAACAATTGGATGGAAACCTGCGGGTTGATATTCGGGAAGGAGGCCATATAACTGATATTTTAGTATTAAATGGCCGGATGCGGTATCGACCGGCCCTTGAGGTCGATGAACATGGAGTCGTTTGGCTATTTGCGGTAGATGCCGACCAGCGGGGACTTTTTTACCGCCGGTTTCTAGGGAAAGAATTCAGTTTCGAAGCTCAGTGCGGCGGGGCACCAGGCCAATGGTGGATGTCACTGGGATACTCGGTATTAGCGTATTCTCATTATTCTGTAAGCGGTTTTGCCATTTTGAGAGGCGAATATTTAAGTGAGGATCGCCTCATGGGATCGGTTGGCGAGAATTATCGATATCAGTTTGAAAACTTGCCTGTGCCGAGCCATTCGGTTCGCGATCCTCGCCACGTTCTTTTCCTCGATCTTTTGGAGATAGCGGAAATGGAAAATTTGGAACAAGTTGTGACAACGGCTGTTCGTTCGGAAGCTAATCCTTTGAAATTGAACGGACCGCCCGGTTCTCACGATGCAGCATGGTCAGGCTATGCGACTGTCCTGCCTGAAAAGGGGAAATTTCGCTGTTGGTATACGGGGAGTTCGGATGAATTCGAACGCAAATGGAATACGTGTTATGCGGAAAGTGAAAACGGGATCGATTGGATCAAACCTGAACTCGGTCTGGTTGAGTATAAAGGATCGAAGAAAAACAACCTCCTCTTTCCCCCCGAATACTGCACCGGTTCGGCTCTTATATTTCGAGATGAAAGTGATCCAGACCCCTCGCGCCGTTTCAAATTGATTTTCGATACTCAACATCATGGAGGACCTGAGTTTAACTTGTCCCATTCGGCGGATGGCATCCATTGGCAATTGCCGCCCCAGCGCTTGTGGGGCAGACCTCCGGGACCCAATCAAGTTAAGCATGGCTTCAATCCTTGGGTCGAGGCCTTGCTCAGCCTGTTTCGCGACCCCTTGGCAAGGCATCCCGGCTACCGTTGGAAGCTTTATGGCCAAGATCGTTGGGCCGCATACCCCCACGGTGCCAATCCCAAGACCCGGAACCTGTCCCTGGCCCACGGTCCTTCGCCCACCGAGTTGATGGGCTATAAGGGGAATCCTGTTATGGATCCCCGCACCGGCTGCAATGAGGATCAAATTCACGGAGGATTGGTGCAGCCTTATGAGGGCGTTTACTTGTGCCTCTACCAACATTGGGAGGGAAAAGAATGGGAGGTTGATCTTCGATTGGCTGTCAGCCGCGACGGCATACATTTTTCCCGTATTCAGCCAAACGTTCCCTTATTGCCACGGGGACCAAGGGGCAGTTGGGATTCCGGGATGCTATGCACACCCAATTCCTTATTCGCCCACGAGAGGAAAATCTGGCTTTATTACCGCGGCTCAATCGGAACCTTGACCACGGGAAGAATTGCTTTGAACGCGACGGACTCTCCCGCCGCCCGGAAAAAGGAAACCTGGCGAATGCTAACAGGATTGGCGCATTTGCGTCAGGACGGCTTCGCTTTTCTGACCTTGAAAAAGCCGCAAATGCACTCCCAGCCGTTGCAGTACTTCAAAGTCCCCAAATTCCGCATGCCGATGAGGGGAATATTGAAAACCATACCGATTTCAGCCGACGGCATCGAAAACAAAGCATTGCACCTGAACGTAGAAAACTTCGCCCCAGGTTATGCCTATGTAAAAGCACAATTCCGTGATGCGGATACTGGCGAAACGATAAAGGGATTTTACTTGGCGGATTGCGATGCCGTCGATGCGGCATCGCACGACTGGACCGTTAGCTGGAACGGGGCCTCCGATTTAAGCGCCATCACTTCGAAAAATATTCAGCTTGAATTCGAACTTTTCGGGGCGCTGGATTCCCCTCAAATCTATTCATTCTGGTTCGATGATATTTGAGGTTCCACAAAATTTATTTTATTTAATCAAAAAAGCAACCATGAAAACCGTTTGTTCAGCCGCAGGAGGTATTGTTTGTCTTTTACTATTCGCCGGCTGCCTGCGGTCGGATAATGCGGGTGAGCGGCAGCTTGAGGCCGAAGCCTCAGGGGGAGCGAAAGTTTCAGCAGTGCCACAAAAAATTGATCCATCTATTATGGTCAATAGGACATTTAATGAGGCGCCTATGCTGGAAGAAAAGGTCCGTTCGGGAGAGTTGCCGCCGGTATCCGAACGGCTGCCTGAAAAACCGCTCGTTATGGTTCCCGTTGATGAGATCGGCAAATACGGCGGTGCCATTCGCAGGGCGATGAATACCGATGTTATCCAGGAATCCGCCATCGCCAAGACATTGAGTGAAAGCCTGATGGCATTCGAAAGGCCTTTGCCTAACAGCTTACAACTTAATATGGCTGAAAGTTATGAATTTTTGGATGAGGGGCGCATATTGATCATTAAATTGCGAAAGGGAATAAAATGGTCGGACGGAGTACCTTTCACAGTGGAGGATATTTTATTCTGGTATGAAGACATGACCCTCGACGAGGACGCGCGTCTTGCCAGCAACAACCCTTTATTCCCTTCGCGGTGGCTCAATGACGGCAAACCGGTAAAAATGGAATTAGCTGATGAAATTACTCTCAAAATTTCTTCCGAACAGCCCATGGGAAGGATTCTGGAAACCCTTTGCCATAGCAAAATAGCCTTTCCCAAACATATTTTAGCCCGATACCATCCAAAGTATAATCCCGATGCCGATTATGATGATTTTAGAAAAAAAACGACTGATGGCATGCTCGCCTTTCAACCCGGTATCCCGCGTCTTTCGGCCTGGGTGCCGGTTCAATGGGAACGCAGTCAGAAGGCAATTTACGAAAGGAATCCTTATTATTGGAAAATTGACACCTTGGGCAACCAGCTCCCCTACGCCGACACACTGGAATTTACCATAATTCCAAATAACGAACTCGTTTTGCTGAAATTTACGAATGGAGAACTCGATCTTTTCGGGCGAAGTTTTAATGAAAATATGTATTCTTTTCTCAAGGAAAGAGAGAAGGGCAGCGGTTACAAAATCCACCTTCCCACCTATACCCCTGGAATCACCCTTTACCCAAACTGGGATGCACCTAATCCTGCTTTACGTCAGGCATTTCGCAACAAGAGTGTGAGAATCGCCCTCTCACATGCCATCAATCGTGAGGAAATCAGTCAACTGGTCTATAATGGATTGGTTAACCCGGGAGGTCTTTCTTTCA
The DNA here is from genome assembly GCA_021772535.1 of Opitutales bacterium. Lineage (GTDB taxonomy): Bacteria > Verrucomicrobiota > Verrucomicrobiia > Opitutales > UBA2987 > JAJFLU01. The sequence continues at coordinate 37,923 of JAJFLV010000209.1, forward strand.
GTCATGCAAGTCCATATTATTCTGAGAAAATGGCGCAACTCTACTCCCAATACGATCCGGAAAAATCACGAAATTTATTGGACAAAGCTGAATTTATTGACTCTAACGGCGACGGCTATCGGGAACTGAATGACGGATCCATTTTTGAAGTGACTCTTGACACGATGAATTTTTCAGTTTTGCCCGATTTCAGTGAACTTTTGGCTGAGTATTGGGAAGCCATCGGCATTAAAGTAAACCTCAATATCGCGCTGCAGGAGATAATTTTACCTCGGAGAATCAATGGAAATTTTGAAATAACGATAACGAGCATGCCGGTTCATCCATTAAACCAATCGCATATGCTGGCCCCGGTGGGTCCCAACCTTCCTTTTTGGCACCGGAATGCAGATAAAGAAGGTCCGCCTTGGCTGCGCCAAGCAACCGATGCCATTATTCAAGCCCAAATCACGCGGGACTCAGAGAAACGGGGGGAATACATGGTTCGCATCAGGGATTTGTATTCCGAAAATATCCCCATGATTTCCATTGGATCTGAATCCAAGCCCTGGGGGTCGAGCAAACGTTTGGGAAATGTTCCCGATAAAGTAAATGTCGAAGATCTCTACCGTGGGTGGGAAAGGGTTTCCATGCCAGAGCAGATGTTTATTAAATACTAGAACCTATCTCATGCATATCAAATCAAATTCAAACGGTGGCCAATTAATCGATATGAGCGCCGCCGTTATCATAACGCCTCGCGATCAAGGCAGACGTGAAAACAATGCTATTGGCATGTTGTTGGACGAAGTTGAAAAACGCTCTGGCCTACGTTGGATAATTCTCCCAAAATGGCCAACAGAAGAAATCCCGGTAATATGCATAACCTTGGCCGACTCCCTGCCTGAAATCTCCGTGGGTCAAGCCAAAGGATTGGCGGACAGTGCAGAAGCAGGCTCTCCCGAGGGCTATCAAATTCAAATTAGGAATAAGGAGAAACAAAAAATTGTTTATATTATCGGGAATGATGAACGAGGTGTTCTTTTCGGGATCGGTCGTTTGTTGAGGGAATTGCGAATGCGATCGGGTAAAATCCTTTTGCCAGAGAATTTTAACGAAACATCGGCGCCTTTTTATTCTTTACGGGGTCACCAACTTGGCTACCGGCCAAAAACAAATTCCTATTGCGCATGGGACCTTCCGCAATGGGAACAGTATATCCGCGATCTGGTTATTTTTGGGACCAATGCTATCGAACTGATACCACCCCGCTCTGATGATATCCCTGATTGCCCCCACTTTCCCCTGCCCCAATTGGAAATGATGATAGGGATGTCAAAATTGGCGGACGATTATGGTATCGATGTGTGGATTTGGTACCCGGCTATGGATGAAGATTATGGCGACCAAGCGACAGTGGAATTCGCCTTACGGGAATGGGGTGAAGTTTTTAGGGCGCTTCCACGGATTGACGCCGTTTTCGTTCCCGGTGGCGATCCGGGACACACTCACCCCAATCATCTCATGGCCTTACTGGAAAGGCAGACGGAAAATGTGCGGAAATTTCATCCCAAGGCCCAAATGTGGGTATCCCCCCAAGGGTTTACCGACGAATGGTTCGATATTTGGATCAGGATGATGAATGGGGAAGAACACGATTGGCTGGAGGGCGTGGTCTATGCCCCGCAATCCAGGAATTCAATTGAGGAATTTCGTAAATTAATACCGGAAAAATACCCGATCCGACATTACCCGGATATCACCCATTGCCTCCGCTGCCAATATCCACCCGCCGAATGGCATTGGGCCTTTGCTCTGACCGAAGGCCGTGAGCCGATCAATCCACGTCCAGTTGATCAGGC
>JAJFLV010000210.1 GCA_021772535.1 Opitutales bacterium
ACGTTTCAAAGCCGACGATAAGCTCCTGCGTTTTCTCGACAGCCTGTAATTATGTCGAGATGTGAGCCTCACAGATTCAACCGTTTGGCTCCATAAAAGCACGAGATACGCACCCACCACGTCTAGCAACTCGGCATAACTAACAACTTGGCATAATTCTTGCCCAGGGCTGTCGGGCGGATGGCGTTTTCGATCAGGTTATTGTCAATCTCGGCCTGGCCGTGTTCGAGGTATTCCTCTGGATTCCATAAAGTGAATCAAGCCCGACCGGGAAACATCAAGGATTTTGGCGATTGATTCCTTAGAGACATCCTTTTCCAGTAACAGCCGAATTTCGGCTTCTTTCCCATCTAATTTTGACTTTCCTAGCGAACCCATAGGTCGCCCCAACTTCTTCCCCGAAGCCTTTGCCGCCAATAATCCTTCTTTGGTCCGCCTGGATATCAAATCACGCTCAATTTCTACAAACAATCCAAACAGAGCGATCATGGCTTTATCCAGCATGGACTGAGTATCCTTTTTGAAGTCAATTGACTCCTTGATCGCGATCAAGCGGATATCCTTTTCCATAAGTTGGTCCACCAACTGGATAATCTGCCCCAAGTTCCTCCCCAGACGAGAAATTTCAGATACGATCAGGATATCGTTTGGAAAGTGGAGTTATATAGTTTTCAAGGGAAAGAGGAATGAAATCCCTTCAGGGTTTTGAGGAGGTATGATTAGGGAACCCCCGGGTTGCACCCCGGGGCTGTCGAATAGCACACTTTCAGTGTGCGGGGATCATTTATTTGATCGAAATTGCGCTAAAAAGATGCCTCCGGGATGTCGGTGTCCGAGGGTTTAGGGAATAAACGTATTGTGGACGGCCCGTTCCACCTAATAAGCACTGGGATGGGGGATGCTGGATGGGGGAAGAGGCAAAGACTTTGGAATAGGAGGAATTGCACACCTTCAGCGTGCGTAATTAGGTATTTATATGCTGGGAAATCCAGGGGTGCTACCCCTGGCTGTCGAATTTATCCCTTTCAGGGCATTTTGAAGGGGGGAGCCCTTCGACAGGCTCAGGGTTGAGGAGATGCTGGATGCCCTTCGACAGGCTCAGGGTAGCGAAGATGCTAGATGCCCTTCGACGGGCTCAGGGTAGAGAGGGGTTTTTTTTGGATTTTTGGGAATTTTGGGTAGGTTGGGGGTGTGTTGGATTGGAAATGAGGGATGCTTGATGCTGGATGCTCGATTCTGGATGTTGGAAACTTGAAGACGGAGATGAAAAGTGGAAGATTTTAGCGAAAATTGGATTTTTTTCGATTTTCGGACTTTTTTCTGAATTTTTCTGAATTTTTTTCATTTTTTTTTGGTTTTTGATCCAACGCATCCAACGCAGCCAACGTAACTATTGCAGGGATCGGAAATTAATGATATTATAAGCGCCGAAACGTGATTCGGTAGCAAATCAGACAAAACAGAAAAAAAGTAGTAAGTAGGGGCGGCTGACGGATCACGGGTCTGAGAAAATTGAAATCATAAATCATATAAGCACTTGAACCGTATTTAACTATTTTATAAAAATGACTGCGTGGATTACATTAACTCCTGAGAATTTAAACGATTACCTGGCAGCGGCCCAAGTGGACGCTATTCGGACCAAGGCTCTGGCGGCTGGCCAAAGCGATCCGCTGGTAGAGATTATATCCGATGCGGCGCGGCGCATTCGGGCGGAGATCCGGGGCTGCCCGAGCAATCGGGTGAGCGCCATTGTTGGGGCCGTACCTCCTGAATTAAAGAGCACGGCCATATCTCTGATTGTGGAGGCTGCACAGACGCGTTTGCCTGGATTGAAACTTTCCGAGGGTCAAAAGAGGGCCGCCGACAACGCACGTTCCTATCTGCAGCGCATTGCCCGGTGCGAGGTGCCGGTGAGCGCTCCCGACGATCCGCAGGAACCGCCGACAGAGCAGCGAGGCGGGCGAGTAGAAGTGGTTGCCTCGCGCAGCAATCCGCTAAGCGCGAAGCGGCTGGCGGGGCTTTAAAAAAGTTGGCACCCCAATGTTTCAAACGGCTTCTTATGGGCGGGTGAACAATTTTTTTTGTTAAAATGAAAGAGTTATGATGCAGAACCGGTCAAATCTGGTCGCCACTGAATGTGAGGATACGAATATGCCCTTAAGAAGCCTAAATCCGAAAAGCGCGAATAGCGGCGTTGCAGCCCGCAAACCGCTTGGTTACGTAGGGTACTACGCTCCCGCGCAGGTTTACGAACTGCGCCTTGCTTTTCATCACTTCTCGAATTTTTGAAACAATGGGGTGGCACAATTATTTAATAAAAAACTAACGAAGATAGCAAAAGGAATAATCCGACACCATTTTAACGATGAAATTATTTTTTAGAGAATTGCAGGAGGCGGTGGCCGACCGGTTGAGGCGCAAGCATGAATTGCAGGGGATTCCGCTATTTCTGCGGCAATCGAGCGACTTTGAGAGTCGTCTGGAGGAGACCATCAACACCGGTCTGGGTATTTGCGTGGTGGTTTTGCAGCCGCTGCCGGAAAAGGTGGCCGTAGCGACCGAGGGGCTTTCATTTTCGGAGATCGAACAAAAGATTCTTATCGTCGAGGATGTTCTTTTAAATACTTCCGGGCAGACGGCCCTGGGATTGGCGGAAATCATCTCGCGCCAACTGCATCAATGGATGCCGCCATTAACGGATTTGGACACGGCCCTGGTTTTGCAGGCGACCAGTCCCTGGGATGTCGACCAGAAGCTGAAGGAAGGCAACCGCAATGAGTTTGAACTGAAATTTTCACTAACGGCAACATTGCCCGCATTAATTGATCTGGGCTAATCAACCAATTATAATAATGGCTACACTGACAAGACAGAGAATTCGAATCGCCGGGGACGCCGCCCGAACGGACGGCCCGCGCGATTTGCAGAGTAACGCAACCCCTGTTTTCTGGCGGGGGAATGATTTACAGTTTGAGATCGGGGTTTTTAATAACGGCGTCTTGATGGAGGTTTCCAATCTGGCCAGCATCACTGTGGAAATCAAGGGGCTGAGCAGCAAGGGAACAGCGCCCGACCCAGGCGCTGTGGCATTGATGTCGAAGACGGTGGGTGCCGGGTCTCTTAATAATGCTCTGTTGCTGGCGGACTGGAATTCGGGGATCGACCAGCATGCGGTGGTTGCTTTTACGGGCGGGGAATCAAACATTGCGGCGAGCCGTTTGTGGTTGGCTGTTTGGGCGACGACCAATGATTCGCCTGGAAGGAACCTCACATTGGCGGCCGGCCTAATCGAGGCGGCGGAGGATGGGGTGGGATTGGCCACCACACCTTCTCCGCCGCAGGAGGTATTTTACACAGCCGTGCAGAGCGATGCCCGTTTTGCCCAAGTGGGGCAAAACCTGGCGGACCTGGGAGACGCCCCTACTGCGAGGACCAACCTGGGTTTGGGCACGGCGTCGACCCAAAATACCGGCACGGGGGCAGGGGATATTCCGGTATTGAATGGCAGCGGGTTGCTGGACGACGCCATCATCCCGGCTTTTGCCATTACGAGCGTGATCACTTCGGCGGAGAGCACTTTGGCCAACTATATCACCAATGAGTGGAGCGCGGGAGCGGTGCAGGAGGGCGATGCGGTTGTCCTGACCACGGGGCAGGTTTATATGCTGACGAGCGCAGGCAACGGTTCGCTGGAAGCTCATTACAAGGAGATTAATCCCAACCAGATCGATTGGGCCAATGTGACGAACAAACCGACAGGTTTCACACCGAGCGCCCATGCGGCCAGCCATACGGATGGATCAGACGATATCCAAAGCGCATCCACGTCGCAGAAGGGCCTAATGACGGCTGCCGACAAGACCAAGCTGGACGGGATCGAAAGCGGAGCCACGGCAGATCAAACGGGGGCAGAGATCAAAACGGCTTACGAAGCCAACGCCGACACCAATGCTTTTAGCGATGCCGCCTTGCGCCGGAACCGGGTGGCCTATCACCAGATCCAGACCGGGCTCATTTGAGAAATTAAAAGGAAATGCGAGAAAGCAGCAGCCGAAGATGGAAATTTTCGATGTCTCTTAAGGTTATTAGAGAAATCCTTCGAGAACCAATCAACTAAAACCAGTACAACCCTTAAAAAAGAAAAAACACCATGACAAAAGCTAATGAACCTCCTTATACGCAAAAATTCGACCACGGCGCGCAGACTTTCGTCAACGCCGATGGGACGACCATCAAGGATGTTTACGATCCGGGCGCAGAGGACGTGATCGTGACTTCAATTTCGATTGTGAGCGATGACACGGCAGCCCTTAATACGGTAATTTATCTGAACAATGGGACGACCGATTACCCGATTGGATTGGCACCCGCACCAGCAGGGTCGGGAACCGATGGGACCAACCCCGCCGTGGATGGGTTGGCATCGGCGCAATTGCCGTTCCTGAGCCGCGATAGTGTGGGCAACCGGATCCTCAAGTTAAAGAGCACCTGGAAACTGAGGGCCGCCCTGACTTCCGCCGCCACAAGCGGCAAGACGGTGACCATCGTCGCCACGGTGGAAGATTTCGAGGCGGCTTGACCGATAGGTTTTGGTAAACTTCAACCACCTTCTATCATGCAATCGAGATTGAAAACGATGAGGGGTAGTCCGGGCAGTCTTTCCAGCACAGCCTCAGGGTCCCGCTTAATCGTGCGGAAATCCGGAGCGGGCCGTGGGCTGCACCCACAGACATTGGATTGGCTGGATGCTCTTGGGGATCCCCGACCTGATCCGGTATTCGTTCATGCGACCAATTACTGGAATTGGGAAATGGATATTTTGGGCATTTTGAGTAATTACAAAATGGTCAACCTTTTCGTCGGCAACAATAAGGCACAAGCGATGGTATGCAACATTGCCACGATGGGGAACCGGACCCTGACTGAGGCCAATGGGACAGGCCTGACTTATGGGGCGACCTTTGGGTTTGAGGCTGATGGACAAACAATTTTCAGAACCGGTGTTATACCGGAGAACGTTGGCGTTGTGGGTGGAATGTCTACCTGGATG
>JAJFLV010000022.1 GCA_021772535.1 Opitutales bacterium
CTTGCCAAATTTAATGATATTTTCACTTCCACAGTGCCGACAATTAATAATTTTAGTAACCATGCACTAAGAATAAACTGCCTAACGCTATTTGTACAGCAAAAAATACAAAATAACATTCTTTTTTTATACACTACCCCACCTTATGGCGGATGGAACACTTTCAGTGTGCGAGGGGCGGATTATTGACGCAATGGATATTGGGCAAAAGACAAAACGCCGCTGGGGACAGCGGCGTCCACCTAGAGGCGAATTTCGCATTTTCAGGGCGTTGGTGAAAATTGATGCTAGATGGTGGAGGATTGATGCTGGATTCTTGATGCTGGATGAAGGGAGAAAGAGGATATTTTTTCGGTCATTGGGTCGGAAAAAGTCGCGGTTTTGAATATTATCACGTTGGGATTTGTACTAACTTGTTGATGCTTAAGGTGAGTTATTAGGAAATATTACCCCAATGTTTCAAACGGCTTCTTGAGGGCGGGTGATGCATATTTTGTAATTTTGTAATGAAATGAAAGAGTTATGATGCAGAATCGGTCAAATCGGGTTGCTACTGTGTTTGAGCATACGAAAAATATGCCCTCAAGAAGCCTAAATCTGACAAGCGCGAATAGCTGCGTTGCAGTCCGCTACCTGCTTGGTTATGTAGGGTACTACGCTCCCGCGCCGGTTTACGGCCTGCGCCTTGCTTTTCATCACTTCTCGAATTTTTGAAACAATTGGGTAAATTCAAAGGGAAATGGAAAATGAAAATGAAATGGAATTTGAGATTGAATGGCCGGGCGAACGCAACGGGTGTTTTTGGCATTTACCTTGGCTTGGTTTTCTTTAGTTTGAGCGGTTTTTCTATGCTTACAATAGCGGAAGTTAATAAGGCTTACGGGGAGCGAATCCTGTTCGATGAGGTTAAACTGGTGGTTAACCGAGAGGATCGTCTGGGTCTGGTGGGCCCAAATGGAGCCGGGAAATCGACGCTGTTTTCGATGATCTTGGGGTCGGATTCTGCCGATTCGGGGAAGATCGACCTGGAACGGGGTGTTTCGCTGGGTTTTCTGCCGCAGGAGATCACACCGGCGGGCGAGGAGTCGGTTCTGGAGCTGGCCACCGCGGTTTCGCCGGAAATTGTGGAATTGCAAAAAAAATTGAAGGCCCTGGAGGAAGATTCCGACGAAATCGATCCGCATGACGATTTGCATACCCGGTTTGAGGATTTGGGAGGCTACCAGATCGAGCCGAAGGCGAAGAGGATTTTAGGGGGACTGGGCTTCCGGGTGTCGGATTTCGACCGTCCGGCCCGGGAAATGAGCGGGGGTTGGGTGATGAGAGCTTACCTGGCCCGTTTGCTGGTGCAGGAGCCGGATTTATTGCTGCTGGACGAGCCGACGAACCACCTCGACCTGGAAGCGCTGCTCTGGTTTCAGGGCTATCTGATGAACTACCCAGGCGCGATTGTGGTAATTTCTCACGATCGAGAATTCCTGAACAACCTGGTGGGCGGAATCGTGGAAATCCGGCAGAGCCGTTTGATTCGCTACCGGGGAAATTACGAGGACTTTCTGGTTCAGCGAGAAGCCAACGAAGCGCAATTACTGGCCGCCTATAAAAATCAACAGCGGGAGATCGCACATATAATGTCGTTTGTGGACCGGTTCCGGGCCAAGAGCAGCAAGGCGACCCAGGCTCAGAGCAAGCTGAAGCAGATCGCGCGGATAAAAAAGATCGACGCGCCGGTGCAATCCCAACGCCAGATAAAGTTTCAGTTTCCCCAGCCTGTGCGGAGCGGTTTGAAAGTGGTAACGCTAAAGGACATCCATCAGGCCTACGGCACAAACGTGGTCTATAGGGGGATGGATTTCAAGGCCGAGCGGGGCCAGCGAATGGTTTTTGTCGGCCCGAATGGAGCAGGCAAGTCAACCTTAATCAAAATCCTGGCTGGGGTTCTGGATTTTCAAAGCGGGAGCCGCGAACTGGGCCACAACGTCAAGGCAGGTTACTATTCGCAATACCGGGTCGATATGCTGGAAGCGAACCGGACGGCTTTGGAGGAGGCGCTGGACACCCGGCAGCCGATAACGGAGCAGTTTGCCCGGTCCGTGCTGGGCTCCTTCCTTTTTCAAGGGGATGATGTTTTCAAAAAGGTGAGTGTGTTGAGCGGAGGGGAAAAGAGCCGGTTGGCCCTGGTCAAATTGCTGCTCGACCCGCCTAATTTGCTGCTCATGGATGAACCAACGACCCATTTGGACATCCCCAGCATCGATGCCCTGCTGGGCGCCATCGCGCAGTTCAAGGGGACGCTCATCTTTATCAGCCACGATGTGTATTTCATCCGGGCGGTGGCGAACCAAGTTGTTCATATCGATGATGGAGCGCTGACGCATTTTGTGGGGGATTACCAATATTACCTCGAAAAAACCGCTGCTGAATCGGAGAGGGCGGCGTTAACGGCCGGTGGAAAGAACACTTCAAATTCGGGAGGTCCGCCAGAGCGCAGAAAGGTTAAAACGAAGGAGCGAAAACGCCTCGAAGCGGAACAACGGCAGGCTCGTTCACGAGGACAAAAAGCGCACCGGGAGGCCATTCATCACCTGGAAAGAGAAATCCTGGCACTGGAAACGCGGCAGGCTGAATTAACCGCCGAATTGGAAAACCCCGAGACCTATGAACAGCCGGGACGCCCCCAGGAGGTCAACCGCGAATTGGGAGGTGTGGTCAGCGCCCTGAAAAGCCTGAACCAGGATTGGGAAGCAGCTGCCACGAAGTTAGCGGAAATGGGTTGAGGCGGGAGCCATAGTCAAAGGGTATAGAATTGGAAAGGCTCATCGCCTGCTCATCAAGCTATCCAGGAGGGTGAAGGTATCCGGGGGGAAGCCGAGAGCACGCTTAAATTGGTAGTCGCGCTCGAGGACATTGCTCTCATTTTCCCACTTTCGATAATCTTGCCAATCAAGACGTCCGCGCAGCCATGGTCCGAATCCGCTGACGGGAATGGGGTAATCGCTGCCTTGAATGATGCGCCCGGCCAATTCCGGTTTGAGAGCCGTGCTAATTGACCGGCTGCGTATGGGGCTGCAAAAAGCGCTGTTATCGGCATAGAGATTCGGGTAACGAGGAAGCATTTCGAGCAGTCGGTGCGTATAATCGGCATCCCAAAAACAGCTTCGACCAGCACAGTGGGCGGCGATAACCGTGACTCCACATTCCAGGGGAAGAGTCAGAGTGCGGGGATCGGCGTAATGGGAATTTATGACCGGCAGGGACATCTCCCCGCCAGTATGGGCCAGCAGTATCATGCCGGCCTCAGCCATGCGTGTCCAGAAGGGAGAAAACCGTTTATCATTGCAATCGATGTTCTGGCAATTGGGGAGGCATTTCATGATGCGGGCACCGGCTTGGAGGCATTTTTCCAACTCGTCCAGAGCGTCCGGGCGAGCAGGATGAATGGATACGGCAGGAATGAATTCGGAGTTTTTAGAACAAAGATCCAGGAGGTAATCGTTGGGCACGTAAAATGCGCCGACCCCTACCATTTCCGTTCCATGGGAATCTCTGGGGACTTCCTGGGCAAGGAGCAGAATGGCGTCCAGAGAGGAATCGCGCACCTGCTGCAAAAGCCTTTCAGCATATAACTGGTCCAAATTCGTTCCTCCTTTTTTAAGGACGGATTGGGGGAGGCCGATTTCCTTGATAAGGATACGGGCGAGAATTTGACTCCAGGGGCCTTTCAGGTTGAACCAGCAACCGCTTCCGCTGGAACCGTCTCCCAACAAGTGGACGTGTCCATCGATTTTACGAAGCCCCATCTTGCAGGAAGCCAGTTCACCGCTCGGCAGCGAGCCGCTCGACCCCTTTCAAGTCAAGCTTGCCGGTTGCCAGGCAGGGGATTTCATCCACTTCCTTGATAATCCTGGGAATCCATAAGTTGGGCAATCCGGCCCAATTAAGGCGCTCCCGCAATACAGCCACGGATATCTCGATAGCACTTAGAAGAACGAGGGTTTCCCCCTTGGCCGGATCGGCAATCCCGGTGACCGCCACCATGGGCCGCTCCGATTCCTCCAGATCGAAGGCAGTAATGATGTGGTTCTCGATGGTGCCGTGGGGGACCATCTCCCCTCCGATTTTGGAGAAGCGTGAAATTCGGCCCTCAATGAAGAGAAAACCTTCTTCGTCGAAGCGTGCCAAGTCCCCCGTGACAAACCAGCCGTCCTGAAACACCTTGGCCGAAAGTTCGGAATTATTGAGATAACCGGAAAAAATATTTGGCCCTTTTACGTGAAGGATGCCCACCTCCGTGATTGGAAGGATTTCTCCTGATTCCGGACCCACAATACGAGCCGCAATCCCCTGCACAATTCGGCCGACTGAGCCGGTCCGGTTCCCTACCCTGCCAAGATAAGGCCCTTTGACACGGGATAAACCCGGAAGGTTTATGCTGATCACAGGGGAGGTCTCCGTCAGCCCGTAACCTTCCAGGTATCGATTGCCGAAATGATCCTCCCATTTACGGGCAAACCCGGCAGGGGTTTTCTCCGCCCCGGCCACAACAAATTTGAGACTGCGCAATTGGGAGGGATCGGCTCTTTTGAAATAAGGCCGGTAAAAGGTGGGAGTCCCGAATATTACCGTGGCCTTCTCTTCCTCGATGGTTTTTGCGATCCTCTTGGTCTCCAGGGGGGATGGCACGGTGACAACTTTAACCCCCACAATCATTGGCACCCATAAAGCCGTGATGAAACCGAAACTGTGAAAAATCGGGAGGCAGCCGAGCAAGGTTTCGGAACTGGGCAAAAGGTGGCACCCGTCAATCTGTCGACAATTACCAATGATGTTGCGGTGGGACAAAGCAACACCTTTGGGTTCGCCGGTGCTGCCACTGCTAAAAAGCAAACCCGCCTCCTCATCGCCTCCTACCTGAGGAACCTGCATTCGCCGAGCTAACCAACCGGAGGGACAAATCCAAACCGCCACCAGAAGCCCAATGATCTCAGCCTTGGAAAGAGTGGAAAGCTCAAGGAGAAGGTCTCGAACGTCTTCCGGCCAAGGGAAGTTGGGGAGCTTTTTCCTGACCGCCTCCGCGGAGATTACGGTCTCTATTTCAGCCTGCTTCATACAGGACCGGATAGAGGCCTCTCCAAAGGTGAAGTTCAGGTTGACGGGCACTTTGCCGATAAGGACAAGAGCCAGGTTGGTAATCATTCCCCCGATACCTGGAGGGAATACGATACCAACCCGTCTTCCCGGAATGCTCTCTTTCCACTTACGGGACAAAGCCAGAGAAATGGCCAATATCTTACCTGCAGAAAGCTCCTTGCGGCCCGTGGTGCGGTCAACGACAACAATTCTCCCAGGATGCCGCGCCAAGGAGCGAAAACAGACAAACCCCAAATGGCCCTTCAGCTCCTCACGTTCCTGAAACTCCCGCTCGCCAAAGTCAATTTCGGTGGGTCCATGTCCGGTTCGGGTTGCCTCTGCTTCTTCTGTCGACATATGAATTTTAGAACTTTGCAACAATCAATCCGTTTACTGCCAATTAATTGACAATAAATCTCCCCCCAGAGTCAAGCTTGACCAAGGGCCTGCCCTCGTCCTCACACTTTGATTCGCGCCAGGATTTAAAGCAAAAAAGATTTCCGGGGTGGACAATCCGATCAAATTGGCGGTATAAAAAACCGGCACAACTGCTTCCATCCGGGGAGAAGAATTTTACGTATTCCTAAATGCACACAAAGCAGATAAATTTTGATTTCGGTTTAGAATCGGCGACAGAGGACTATGTGCGATCTCCGCAGGAATTCAGGGCGGAACTTGAAAGTTTCCGGGAATTCGGCAAGGAGACAATTGTCGAGCAGTTTCCGGATTCCAATATCAATGTCCCCGTCTTCATCAATGAATTCTGGACCTCCAAACAGCGGGCCGCGCATTCTCTGCATGAAATCTCCTACCGGGCTTGCTTCAAGCCCCAACTGCCCAGATTCTTCATCGAACGGCTGACGAAGCGCGGCGAGCGCGTTTACGACCCCTTTGCGGGACGTGGAACCACAATCATCGAAGCGGCCCTCCTGGGACGCATACCCATGGGCTGCGATATTAATCCCCTCAGTGAAATCCTTGCCCGGCCGCGATTGGATCCCCCATCGATCCCGGAAATCGCAGAACGGTTGCAAAAGATAGAATTCAACCAGAAAACGGAAACCAGAAATGACCTGCTAGCTTTTTACCATGCAAAGACTTTGCGAGCCATCACCAACCTCAGGGGGTATTTGCTAAACCAAAAAAGGGAGGGAAAATTAGACAGAACAGATGCCTGGATTCGCATGGTATCCACCAATCGGCTGACCGGCCACTCCCCCGGTTTCTTCTCGGTTTACACCATGCCCCCCAACCAGGCTGTTTCCATCAAGTCGCAACAAAAAATCAACGCAAAGCGCCAGCAGACACCGGAAGAAAAAGACGTGACCGAGATCATTCTCCGGAAAAGCCGGTCGCTTTTGAAAAGATTGGATGCACAGCAGGCAAACCAATTGAGATTCGCTGCCCGGAAATCGCAAATTCTTACTGGCTCTTGCGACTCGACTCCACAAATCAAGGATAACTCTATCCAGCTTGTAGTGACCTCCCCGCCCTTCCTGGATATTGTAGATTATCAGACGGACAACTGGCTGCGCTGCTGGTTTAATGGAATTGAAGTCACGAAGGTGGAAATTTGGCAATTGAGAAAACCGGAGGACTGGCAAAACCGGATGCAAAAGGTGTTCCAGGAACTGCACAGAGTCCTGGCTCCCGGTGGCTTTATCGCCTTCGAAGTAGGCGAAATCAAAGGGGGCAAACTTCCGCTGGAAACCCTCGTTGTCCCGGCGGCAAAAGAGGCCAATCTGACCCCTCTGCTCATACTGATCAACGATCAGAAATTTACCAAAACCTCCAACTGCTGGGGCGTCGACAATCTCCAAAAAGGCACCAACACCAACCGTATCATTCTTTTGAGAAAGGAGTAGTCTTAAATTGGGGGATTCCTAACTGGAACCCGGTTCGCGGGATATTTGAGTTGGAAGAAATGATCTTAAACTTATCAATCCTCTAGCGGACCCGGCTGAACCCGGAAAATGCTCCCGTTATCCGCTCTTTTGAAGAAGCGTTTGTAAGGCAGATTACCTTGAAAAGCCCATATCCAACCCGGATTAACCCCATAGATATACATCCAGCGGTAAGTGTCCTCATTGAAAAAAAGCCATTCCTTCAAACCAAAGTCCCACACATGAATCTCTTTTTCTGTTAACCATTCAGCAATAAACTGCCAACCATGTTCTTCATGATAAATCCAAGGCCAATCATTCCAATAATTGCCGTACCAGGCAGAAGATCTCCAACCAAAAAGTCCGTCTACAGGAAACCCGCGAAATATGTTTTGGATTCTGTAATTTATAAACCTGTTATCCTTTCTCAACCCCTCGATAACAGCCATCGCCTCTGAGCCTTCACGGAGATCAAGATAATTGTAGGAAAGATCGAGTTTCCGAATGGCGAAATAGTCCTTTAGTGGACTAATATCTCTAGAACCTATCTCAAATTCGATGATGTTGATGCAGAGAGCAATTATGCATTTTGAGCAAGGCGCGACGGGGCTCGCCGGGCTGGCAGCCCTGCTGCCCCGCCGGAACGCTGCTCAAACACATAACTGCCTCTGTCCAAAGGATTTGTGCGGCACGGCAGCACCTGCGGCGTTGGTTTGTGCCCGAGGGGCGTCCAGCCCATCCGGGCGCAAAGCCGCCTGGCATATGCCACCGTGGCGCTACAAACATCAATCATCTGCGAATTTGAGATAGGTTCTAATCTGATTATCGCTAAGATAAAGTTCGAGCACAACAGGCAAATCCTTTAAAGGGTTAAGGTCGCTTATTCTGTTTTCAGACAAGTTCAAATCGAATAAACGGGTCATCCCGCTCAAAGGTCTAAGATCGGCAATCTGGTTATCCCATAGATTAAGTTCAGTCAATGCGGTCAAATCTCTCAAGGGACCCAAATCGCTGATTTGGTTTTCCCAAAGGTTCAGTTTGGTCAAATCGGTCAAACCACTCAGAGGGCTGAGATCCATAATTTTGTTTTCACGTAGCTCTAACTCTATCAGTCCAGTTAATCCGCTCAGGGGGCTAAGGTCACTGACCTGATTTTTACTCAGGTCTAGAATGGTCAACCCGCTCAATCCACTGAGGGGTTTAAGACTGATGATAAGGTTATTTGTAAGATTCAATACACTTAGACCTTTCAATTGACTCAAAGGGGCTAGGTCACTGATGGCATTGTAGGGAATCCAAAGTGTTTTCAATGAATTGACCTCGCGTAAGGGGTTTAAATCCCAAACCTCATTGCCAAAGAGCGCCAGAGTTTCTAATCGGGCCAATCCACTTAGGGGACTCAGGTCTTCGATAAGATTGTTTGGCAACTCCAAAATTGTTAAATTTCTTGCCATCTCCAATCCAGATAAATTAACAATATTTAAACCACCCACCCCACCGAACTCTAAGGATGTCAGTGATTCCATGTCCGCCAGTGTGATTTCCCCAGTAGGTTTGCGTAATTCGATGCGGATAGCCGATTCCAGGGTGGAATCCGGTATTTCGACCGGGAAAACATAAGCGATGCTAAAAAAAAGTAATAGCGTCACTATTGAAAAGTTACGAAATCGGACGGTATGCCGGGATCGGTTTTTTCTTTGCATCATTATTTGAATTGCCTTCATATTAGTGCCAGTGGGCTGAAGAAATTTAAAAAGTAATTAAGCTCAGCGCCTCACTCAATAGGCAAATCCGCAGGGATACTGAATAGACTTCCATCATTAAATCGCTGGAAAAAGCGCCTTTCGGGTGAATTGTCGTTGAACGTCCAGATCCAGCCCGAGCCATCACCAAAAAGGAACATCCAGCGATACGTATTATCATTGAAAAACAGCCATTGGGAAAGTCCAACATCCCAGAGAAAGACTCCCTCATTCGGACTGTCAGTTAAAACATATTGCCAACCGTGCTCATCATGGAATATCCAAGGCCAATGTTCTATATTGTAATTTAAATACCAGGGAGAGGCATTCCATCCCGGGCTGCCATCGATAGGCAATCCGCCAAAAATATCTGTTTCAGTTACTTCAAACGGCATGGCTCTATAAGCTTTGGAGAGGTCGTCATAACCCTTGCCGCTGTCGAGACCGGTGGGATTCGGGCGCGTATTCCGAAAAGTAACCGGAAGTGTTCCACAACCGGTGGTGGGCTCGGAACAAGGCGTTAAGTGGAAATGCAAATGTGGAAATCCGCCCGTATTTCCGGTGTTTCCGCTAATTCCGATTATTTGCCCGATTTCTATCTCCTGACCAGGCTCCACCAGGATACCGGGAGAAAGATGGGAATATACGGAGATATTGCCATCTTCATGGATAATTTTCACCCAATTCTCACGACCGGGAACAACGTCGCCATTTTCGGAAATATTCCGGATTTGAAACACTGTGCCGGAACGTGAGGCGGTAACCTGGACCCCGATCGGTGTCGCGAAATCGTA
>JAJFLV010000211.1 GCA_021772535.1 Opitutales bacterium
TTGTTCGGGTCGAACGGCGTCACCGTCACCGTCAACTCGTCAAACGCCGTCAACCCGCCGTCGTCCGCCGTCAACCGCACCACATAAGACCCCGGCGCATCAAACGTCGCCGAGGTATCCACGGCTGCCGCATCGCCAAAAACGACATTCCCTGGGCCACTGACCACCGACCAGCTCACCGTCAACACACCCTCCAGCGGAAGACCCTCGTCACCCACCGTAGCATCCAGAGCCGTGGAATTATTCTGCGGCACGGTCAAATCCTCTCCAGCATCGACCGAAGGCGGCTGGTTCACCGGACCGGTGGGGAATACCCGCACCTCCACGAAGTCGGACGCGCTCAACTCACCATCATCCCCCATCAATTGGAGCAAGTAAACACCCGCTGCGCTGAAGGACGCCGACGTCACCGTCGCATTTTCATCGCCGAAGGTGATGGCGCCCGGACCCGTCACCTTCATCCACATCGCCGTCAGCAAACCGCCAGCCGGTAGCCCGTCATCCGTCACCGAACCGTTCAAAATGATACTGTCATCCGCGAACAACAGCCGATCCGGCCCCGCATCCACCACCGGCGCTGTATTTGGCACCCCGCCCGGCTCCACCGTGACGACCACCTCATCCGAAGCCGAAAGCTCACCGTCATCTCCCGACAACCGCAGCGTATAGACTCCCGTTACGCTGAACGATGCCGATGTCGTCGCGCTCGAAGCATCCGTGAACGTCACCGGTCCCGGACCGCTCACAATGGACCAACTCCCCGTAAGATTCCCACCCGACGGCAACCCGTCATCCGTTACCGAGCCACTCAGCAAGGCCCCCGCCGCGATGGCCACTGTCTGATCGACACCCGCGTCCACCACCGGCGCAGTATTCATCGGTGGCGCAAATGTCACTGTAATCGTATCGGTGGAGACAAATTCCCCGTCATCCACCGCCACCTCCAATACATAAGTGCCCAGAGTGTCGGCTTCTGCCGTTGTCACCGCCGCTATGGCGTCGCCAATAGTCAAAATTCCCGGACCGCTTAGGACCGACCAGGCAAGGCCAAGCGTCCCGGAGGGCAACCCGTCATCGAAAACGGTTGCCGCCAGATTCGCCACCGTCGATGGCTGGTTTATCGTTTGCGCCAGTCCTGCATCCACAAACGGCCCCGCATTCAACGGATCGGCCGGGCACTTGCCCAGAGCATCGGCCATGAAAATATCATTGATTTCCGTCGCCGCGAGAGCGCGGTCATAAAGTGAAACTTCATCCAACATGCCCGTCATCCAGATAGTACCGTCCGGTCTGCCGCCGATGAACAGGTCATAGGTCGTTTGCGGCGTAAACGTCCCCAAATTAGTCTGCTGGAACAATGACCCGTTCTTGTAGATCGCCAGAACTCCCGATGTTTTATCATACGTAAAGGCGGCATGCACCCACACATCCTGATCGAACAAGCCCCCATTGCTTACAAAATTGTGCGAACCCCCTGAAGTATCGTTCAGCCAAAGGACCGCGCGGCGTGTAAAAAAGAATTTATCGACAAAAATGAACACTCCTTGAGTGGTCCCGTCATGCCAATCCGCAATCGGGTTAAAAGTGTTGAAATTGGTGCCGCGCACCCAAACTTCCAACGTAAATCCACTTCCTGCCCCCACGTCGATCGCGGGATTGGCCGGCACCCGCAAGCCATCGTCGAAACCATCGAAATCAAAGCCCAGCGAAACCATGCCGTCGGCATACTTCGTGCCTCCTTCGAGCTGCGCATCAAGGCCGTTGATCTTCTCTTCCGGCGTCGCATTACCCGGCCACCAGGCGGTAAAACCCGGTATGTTGTCCACCGAACAGGCCTGGGCCACACGAACCTCGGCAAAATCTTCCGCCGCCTTCACCGTGTCGTCAGCCGAAAGTTGCAGCAAATAAAACCCCGGATCGCTGAAAGTAGCTGTCGTCGCGGGTGAGGAATTATCGGTAAACGTCACTGTGCCGGGACCATCTCGTTGGCTCCAGGCCACGCTCAAGGCGCCGTTCAATGGGAGCCCATCATCCGCCGCGAAACCGTTCAGTTGCGCCGTGTCCGTGACCAAAGCCAGGTCCAGGCTCGGCCCCGCATCCACAAAAGGCGGCTCGTTACCGTCCTCCGGGCATTTCCCAACAAAGTCCGCCTCGAAAATTTGGCTGATCTCAGAGTCCTTCAGGACGCGATTGTAAAGCGTAAACTCATCCAGGATACCATCCTGCTGGAGGGTCCCCCCGGGATTATCGCCGAGAATAAGATCATAGCTCGTCTGCGGCGTAAAAATCCCCAGGTTGATTACCTGAAAAAACGCTCCGTTTTTGTAAATACGAGCCACACCTGTAGTCTTGTCATAGGTAAGCGTAAGATGCTGGAAAACGTTCGTATCGAGGAAACCATTATTGGTAAAGAAAAAGTGGGAAACCCCCGAGGTATCCCGGATGTCGATACGCGCCTGCCGCGAGGACTGGTTGTCGTGGGTGCGCATGGCCACGCCCACATCGGTCCCGTTACTCCAAATGAAAATGAACTGCTGGAAGAAAAGGCTCGGCACAAAATACCAGAACTCGACTGAAAAACCGTTGCCCTGGCCCACATCCAGCACCGGATCCGCCGGTATCCGCACACTATCATTCAAACGATCGTAATCAAAACCCAAAGACACCTTGGCCGTCGAAAAGGTGGGGTCGCTGGCTTCGCCGCCGGCATCGGTATTGCCCACGATTATACCGTCGTTGCCGCCTATCACGTCCCGAACATCACCGCTTAACGGCCACCAGCCCACCGTTCCCGGCAGCGCTTCGACCGAGCACAATGCAGCCACGCGCACCTCCACTACATCTGAAGCGCTCAACACAGAGTCGCTTGCCGTCAACTCCAGCAAATAGATACCCGGTTGGTTAAAAGTAGCCGTGGTGACTGCCGCATTGGCGTTGGTAAACGTCACCGTACCCGGACCGTCAATCACGCTCCAGGTGAGACCGAGAGAACCGGTTTCCGGCAGACCATCGTCGGATACCGCTCCCATCAATGAGGCCGGGGCGCTCAAGTCGGGCAGACCAACGTTCGGACCCGCATCGACCACGGGTGCCGTGTTGCCGCTGGGCGGACACTTCCCACTGCTGTCAGCGGTAAATATTTGGTTGATCTCGCCCGCGGTCAACGCCCGGCTGTAAAGCGCCACCTCATCAATCATCCCGGAGAATGTCCGACGGCTGACGACTGTTTCGCCCGGACTGTGCCCGATATAGAAATCGGAGCCGGTCTCGGGTGTGAAACTGCCCACCGCTTGCACCAGAACCTCCCCTCCATTCTTGTAGATCCGCACTTCACCCAGGTTCTTATTGTATGTCACCGCCCCATGCACAAGCGTGCCCGGAGCAAAGAAGCCGAGAACAAACGGCGCACTCCGAAGCACTCCGGCGTCATCACGCATTTCAATCGTTAGCCTCTCCTGAAATTCCGCCATGACCAATGCCACGCCTTTAGACTCGCCGTCACTCCATTCCAGCACCGGCTTGATCGCATCTACATCCGGTCGGGCCCAGAACTCGATCGTGAACCCGTCTGCTTGCCCCACGTCCAGCGCCGGACTGGCCGGAGCCCGCACCCCGTCATTCACTCCGTCAAAACTGAAGCCCAGGGAAACCTTGCCTGGCTCGAAAACGGTCCCGCTGACCAATTCGGCATCATTGCCGCCGATCACATCCAGGGCATTTCCGTTACCCGGCCAGGACGCTACAATGTCATCCGGTCCCTCCACAACACAAGGCAACCCAACGCGAAGTTCGACCGTATCACTGGCTACCTTCTCCGAATCGCTTGCTGTCAGTTCCAGAATGTAAATTCCGGCAGTATCCAGATCCACTGTGGCCGCGGGAGACGATGTGTCTGAAAACGTCACTATCCCCGGCCCATCTACGACGGTCCACTCCACGGACAGGACCGAGCCAAAGGGCAGGTCGTCGTCGGATACCGAGCCGTCCAGCACCGCTCCAGCGGTCAGGTTGTCGATCACCTGATCGGTCCCGGCGCTGACCAACGGCGCCTGGTTCTTCGCCGCCGGACATTTGCCGGTTATGTCAGCCGAGAAAATTTCATAAATCTCCTCCGATGAAAGTGAGCGATTGTAGAGCGCCATCTCGTCGATTATCCCTTTGTAAAAGGGGATGCCAGCCTGCGTTGGGCTGTGCCCGAAATACAGGTCGAAGCTCGTCTGCGGTGTAAAGCTTCCAAGGTTCTGCTGCCCTACGATTTCGCCGTTCTTGTAAATATGTAAAAAGCCACTTGTCTTGTTGTAGGTTACCGCACCATGCAACGTTTCGCCTACATCGTAATAATTCTGAACAAAGAACAGATGCTGGCTTCCACTCGAATCGATAAGGTTCACCGCAAACCGCCTTTGAAAAATTCCCGTCGTCAGAGCTACCCCCGAAACGCTCCGGTCGTTCCACTCCATGAAAGGACCATTTCGCAGTTCATCTGCCTGCATCCAGAATTCGATCGTAAATCCATCGCCCAGCCCCACGTCGATATCCGGGTTGGCCGGAACCCGCGCGACATCGTCCACGCCATCGAAATCAAAGCCTGAGGAGACGCGCGCAGGCGCAAAGCCCAAACCGCTTTGCAATTCCGGATCGTTTCCGTTGGCCACATCGCGTCCGTCGCCGTTGCCCGGCCACCAGCCCACAAGACCCTCGGGCGCTTCCACTGAACAGACCACCGCCACACGCACTTCCACCGTGTTGGAAGCGCTCTTGATGGCGTCATTCGCCGTGAATTGCAACACGTAAACGCCGGGCAGATCAAAACTCGCTGTTGTCGCCGCAGCTGTGGCATCGACAAACGTCGCCGTGCCCGGTCCGGCCAATTGTGCCCACTCGGTTTCGACCCCGAAACCCTCGGGCAATCCATCATCAACCACAAAACCGCTCAATACTACAGCCCCCGAGAGGTCGCTCAGACTTTGGTCCGGCCCCGCCTCCACAAAGGGCGGAGAGTTTCCATCCGGTGCGCACTTGCCCACGTTGTCAGCTCCAAAAATCGCGAATACCTCTTCCGGCGTCAGTTCGCTGCCATAAAGCGTGACCTCGTCGATAATGCCGTCGAAAAACGTAACGAATTCACCGGCTTGTGGTATGGTCTGCTTTGGGCTATGTCCGAATAGAAGATCCAGGTTAGTTTGCGGTGTGAGGCTTCCGACCGATTCTTCAGCCATCAACACCCCGTTCTTGTAGACCCTTAGAAAGCCATTCGTTTTGTTGTAGGTCACCGCTACATGCACCAGTTCACCAAGCGTGAAGAACAGGAACCGTTTCACTATGTTGATGCTCCCCGCGGCGTCGCGCAGTTCAACGGACAGATCCGCTCCCAACAGCCGGATAGCCATGCCTTCATTCGTCCCGTCGTGCCACTCGACAAACGAAGCTCCCCTGAAGGTATCCACACGCGTCCAAAACTCAATCGAAAACGCATCTCCCAAACCTACATCGAGCACCGGATTTGCTGGAATCACCGCACCATCGGTGATCCCGTCAAAGTCCATCGCCACACCTACCTTGCCTTCGACAAAAGTCGTTTCATTGAGCAGAATTCCGTCGTTGCCATTAATAAGTTCATCCACGGCTCCCCCCAGCGGCCACCAGCCCAGAACGCCGTTCGGCGCTTCAACCGTGCATACCGTGTCCACGCTCACGATGACGAAATCTGTAGTCGCTTTGAAGGCATCGTCGGCAGTGAGTTGCAGCACATAAATGCCGGGCACGTCAAAAGTTACTGTCGTCACGGCGGAAACCGGGTCGGTAAAAACAGCCGTGCCCGCTCCGGCCAATTGGCTCCACAGAATGTTCAAATCGAACTCTGTCGGCAATCCGTCATCGCTCACAACCCCGTTGATTTGAACCACATCACCCACCTCAATTCTCGAAATATCTTCGCCCGCAAAAACGGTCGGCGCCTCGTTCTGAAAGCGGCAGGTTGAGTTGGATACCGTTTCGTAAATGTCCTGCAACTCCAATGAATCCGCTATGAAATGAAAATCCGCCTCGGTTGAAGCCACTGCCTTGAGTAGTTCGTCATCCACTCCACCGCCAAGGCCTATGGTGATGATGCGCATGCCCGCCGCCTTGGCCGAATCCGCCGCTGCTACCGCAAGTCCAAAGTCGGATGCGCCGTCCGTCATCAGGATGATGATGGGAATGGCGGCGATTCCCCTGCCGTTGGCCAGTATTTCGTTTTTCGCCACGTTGATGCCCGAGTCTATGGCCGTGCCCCCGAATGTGCCCAGACTATCTATGGACAGCTTGAGCAGTTCCCGGTCGTTCGTCATGCTCTGCCGGACCCCGGCGCTTACACTGAATGTGATCGTGCTACCCAGATCACTGAGCGGGCTCATCGAATCGATAAAGCTTTTTGCCGCAGCTTCCGCATCGACGATTCGCTGCCCAAACATTGAGCCTGAGGTGTCGATGACTACGGCAAGATCCAGTTGATCAGGTGTATCCGGGCAACCTACCTCGACAAGGATTTCATCGCTGCTCACAAATTCGCCGTCGTCCGCCGCCAGCCTGATATGGTAGTCGCCCGCCTCATTATAGTGCGCCACTGTCGACAGGGCTCGAGCGTCGTCAAAGATGACTGCGCCCGGACCGCTTACCACAGACCACGCATGGCTTAAAGTGGAGCCTCCCGGCAGGCCGTCGTCACTCACACTGCCGACGAGATCGACCATATTATCGGGTAGGAAGATCAAATCGTCACTTCCCGCATCGACCACTGGCGGCTGATTCGTCAAGGCAGGTTCAACCGTTACGACCAAATTATCGGTTGTTATGAACTCACTGTCGTCTGCACTCAGTTCGAACGTATATGTACCTAACTGTGGGAAGAATATGATGCTATTGGGCGAAGTGGGCTCCACGATATCCACAGTCGGGCCTCCCGTTTGCGTCCATCCCAACGTTACTCCTGAACCAATTGGCAGACCGTCGTCAGTCACCAAGCCGTCCGTCGTGATTGCGGTCGTTGTCAGCGCCTGCAGCGCCAGCCCGTCAAAGAAAGCGTCATTCGTGCTGTCCGACAGATTCTGTGTGCCGATCAAGCGAATGCGCACAAAGCCTGTTCCCGGCGGCGCGATTTGCGTGTCAGAGAGCAGCAGCCAGTCGTCGACTACCGGCCCCGGTTCGAATACCTGCACATCCAGCACCACAACATTATTGATGTCACGATATTCGAGAATCACTTGCGCAAAATCTTCGCGCAGTTCGTCCTTCATCCTTACGAAGGCCTTGAACTGAAATGTCTGCCGCCCCGAATCGATATTCTCCGCAAACGCCGATACATCGACATCCTGGGCCATTTCCGCCGTCCCGGCTGTTCCGGCGAAGAAATAAGTGCTGCCCTCGAAGGCCAGTGGCCGCCCGCTAACGCCTGCTACAGCCTGTGTCCAGTCGGAGCCCACAACTTCTGTCCAGAAGGGAATTTCTCCATTTACAAGCGCCTCCTCATTGCCTGGATTCTGGATCAGGTTGGCGCTCAACTCAAACACCTCGGATACCGTCAAATCTACACCTGCATCGACTTGAGGCGGCTGATTCTGTTGCGTAACATTTATCGCGACTTCGTCGCTGGCACTCAATTCACCGTCATCGGCCGTCAATCTAAGGATATAAATGCCGTTGACGCTGAACGTCGCCGTTGTCGCCTCGCTCGTTGCATTGTCAAATAAAACGGCTCCTGGACCGCTCACTACAATCCAGGATGTTGTCAGACTGGCAGGGGCCGGTAATCCGTCGTCAACCACGGAACCTTGCAATCCCGTTGTGAAGAACGGTCCGATATTCTGGTCCGCACCGGCATCGACCACGGGAGCGAGATTTATTTCCGCAACGGTAATAGTAATCGGCGCTGAGAGATTCGTGCCCCCAAGATCATCGGTCGCCCGAGCCGTTAATTCAAACGTCCCCAGAGCAAAACCTTCCAGATTGATCACATAGGGCGCATCCGTCAGTTCGGTGGCTTCCACGCCATCGACAAAAAACTCCACCAGCACTACTGTGCCATCAGGGTCAGATGCCAACGCCTTGACCGGCACCAAGCTCGACAATGGGAATACTTCGTTGTCGTTGGGTTCCGTCAGGCTTATGAGCGGAAGCGCATTGACTGTGATCGATACCGTCGCGGTGACTGAATTGATGAAGCCGTCGTTGACGACAAATGTGAAGCTGTCCAAACCGTTGAAGTCCGCGTTCGGTGTATAAGTCAGATTTGGCGCGGTGCCACTTAAAATGCCGTTCGATGGTCCACCCGTCACTGCAAACGTCAACGGGTCTCCGTCAACATCGGAACCGGTCAGGGTAATGGCTGCCGCCAGATCT
>JAJFLV010000212.1 GCA_021772535.1 Opitutales bacterium
CCGTATATAATGTGCCGTCTTTCCTTTTATTAACTACCCGGCCTTTCCATACTTCCCCTTGTTCAATGGCATTCAGCATTTCATTATAAAAGGAATCCGGTTGTTTCCCGCTTCTAAGGAAGCGAAGATTTTTCCCAACCATCTCTTCGGAAGAATATCCCGCTACCCTTAGAAAGGCTGGGTTGGAATATTGAATATTACGTTGCGAATCGGTAATAAGGATAAGTTCATCTGCCTGGTCAATTGCAGTAACGAGCCGCGTTTGTTCTTCTTTGGCCGTTTCTCTTTCCACAGCAATTGCGAGCAAATGTGCCACGGTCTCCATAAAACTGACATCATCTTTGGTAAATACACGGCGCTCTGTAGTATGTACCGCTAAAATACCAAAGGGATTTATTATATCACCGATAATTACACTTAGTCCGCTGACTACATTGTGACTAGTGAGGAGAGGAGGGCCGCTGAATCTTTTTTCGGTTCTCAAATCCTCTACAATGACAGCTTTCTTCGATAAAAGGGTAAACCCTGCCTGGCAATTTTCTCTGGCACCCACAGTCGCATTGCCAACCGACCCCTTCCTCCAACCGCGGCCTGCCTGTAATAATAAGGAATTGCCATCGGGCATAAGTTTCAGGATTTTAACGAAATCGACCTTGAGTGTCTGATGAATAGCATTGACCGTTATTGTAAAAAATTCTTCCAGTGTAATCTTGCTCAGATTGGTTTGCCCCAGTTTGGCAATAGTCTCCTGCTGGAGAGTTCGATTCCGCAAGACTTCCTCGATTTCTTTTTGTTTGGTAATGTCGCGGGTTACCCCGACTAAACCCAGTATTGTCCCCGCCGCACTGCGCCAGGGAACTTTGGTCGCACTTGTCCACTCTGGCTTACGATCAGGGGGGATGGTAAACCTCTCCCTATCCAGAAGCAGTTGACCCGATTGCAATAACTTCGCTTCCTCCAAGTCTCGGGACTTCGCTTCCTCCTCTGGAAAGAAATCGAAATCCGTTTTGCCAATAACCTCGTCCGGAGAGGAGGTGCGCAGGGCTTGAGCTTGAGCTGCGTTGCAGACCAGAAACCGCCTGTCACAGTCTTTGACATAGACCCGGTCGGGCAGGCTGTCGATCAAGGTTCTCAGCAGATCGCGTTCGTTGGCCAGTTTTTCCTCCGCTTTCTTTCGCTCTGTAATATCGATATCTGAAAACAGTACTCTTCCCCAGGATTCCTCGTAGCCCGGAACGATGGTAGAATAAATTTCTATATTCAGGATGTCTCCGCTCCATGCCTGCACCGTCGTTTCGTCATGAAACGTCGTCTTGCCTTCGGAAAATTCAATTAATTCCTCCTTGATTACTTCCTCGGAGCGTTCCGTGAAGAATGGAGTCAGCCCTTCGAGGATAACCTTCTTGGAATCAGCTTTGAAGGTGCTCAGGGTGGCTTTGTTGACATCGATTATTTTTATCAGGTTGGCGCAATGCAACACCTCTTCCGGATGCTGGTCAAAATATTCCCTCAAATCACCGACGCCATTCTCTCGCAACCGGTCGATATAGGATTTGACAGCCGAAAAATCCTCATCCCAGATCGGGATGGGCGAATTTTCAAATAATGTGCGGTAACGTGTTTCGCTTTTCTGAAGATCGCTGGTGCGCTCCTCGACCATTTGTTCCAGGTTTTCCCGATAGCGGCGGTTGTCTTCTTCCAGAATATGGCGCCCATCGAGGAGGTCTTTTACTTTCACCGCATTGGCCACGCTCTTTACGATCATCTCTTTGGTGATCGGTTTGGGTATGTAATCAAAGGCCCCGGCACGCACCGCTGCAGCTGCCGTCTCAACGGTCGGTTCCCCGGTTATCATGATTACCTGAACATCGGGCGACGCTTCACGGATGGTTTCCATTAGCTCCACCCCCGTCACACGCGGCAAAATGATGTCGGTCACCACGACATCAAAATCGTCCGAGTTGAGCAGTGAGGTGGCTTTTTTGGCGTCATCGGCGGTCTCTACTTCATGCCCCTCGTCGCGGAGGAACTCCCGCAGTGTTTCCCGAATACCTTCCTCGTCATCAACTACCAGTACTTTTGCCATTATTCATTCTCCCCCTCTTTTCAAGTTGTCATCCCCCTGCCGCCCAGGACCCAGCGATTGTTCACCGGCAATTCCAGATAAAACCGGGTAAATTGCCCGGGCACGCATCCAAAATAGAGCAAACCATGATGCTCCTGCACGATCCCATAGCTGATGGAGAGGCCGAGACCGGTCCCCTTTGTTTTATCTTTGGTAGTGAAAAACGGGTCAAAGATGCGATCCCCGATTTCTTCCGTAATTCCCGGACCGTGATCCTCAACCGTGGTTCGTATCCACTGCCTGCCTTCTTTCTCGAAGGGAGCAACCTTCACCCGGAGGATTTTGTTCTCATCGAATCCCGGATACCTTTCGTTGAGGGCGTCGCGGCCATTGGTCAACAGGTTCATCAGCACCTGCTGAATCTGCTGGCTGCGACAATTGATTTTGGGCAGGTTGTCCACCACTTGCACATCCATCGCGATTTGGTCACGCTGTATGATCGTTTGAATGAGGGAAATTGTGTTCTTCACAATATCGGCCATGCGGGCCGGGCTATGGGTCTCTTTTTCATCCCTTGAGAAGGCCAGCAGGTTGCGCACAATGGTGGATATGCGATCGGATTCGCGAATAATACTTTCAGCGTACTTGCGCAGGGAATTATCCTTGTCCAGTTTGTCGGAAATAAGCTGGGCATAATTGATGATGCCGTTGATGGGATTGTTGATCTCGTGGGCCACTCCGCCAGCCAGGGTACCTATCGATTCGAGTTTCTGCTGATGACGGGAAATCGCTTCAAATTTTTCCTTTTTCTCCTCGGCCTGCATGCGCTCCAACTCCATCGATACGCGCGCAGCAAAAATATTGATTACAGACAGGGGCAGTAAATGTTCCGAGACCGGTTTTCGGAATAGAAGGACCATAATGCCGAACATCTCGCCGCTTAAGTAATACAACCTTTTGCCAAAATATGCTTCAATCCCCATCTTTTGCAGCAGCTCGTCCTCTGGAAACAATTCTTGAATACCGCTTCTATGGAAACATGGATCCTCCTCGTCATTTTGCAGGAGGCATGAGCAGGGTGTGCCTTTGAGATCGTATTCAATATTTTCTATGATTTTTCCATCGGCGCAGACAGCCAGGGTTTTTACTTTTTCCCTGCCTTCGTCTTTGAATACTCCAATGAAGCTATAATCCGCCCCCATGGCATCAGCTATATTGAGCGCTAGGGACTGAAAAAATGAATCTCCGGTTTTTTGCGAAACTCCCTTTGAAAGTGTGTTGAGAGCCTCTTGAATGCGCTTGTTCTTGGTAATGTCCTGAATGGTGCCACTCAGTTTGACCGTTTTACCCTCAACCACCACAGGATTGCAGATGGTGTGAACCCAAAGAGATCTTCCTTTGGATGTTGTGAAGCGCAATTCAAGATTGTAAGGATCTCCATGCTCAATGGCGCGGTGGGTCGCTTTTTCCATTATAGACCGGTCTTCCGGATGGAAAAAGATTATCGATTCATCGAGTGGAGGTGTATGATCCAAAGGTAGCTCGTAAATCCGATGGGTTTCCTCGGTCCAGCGAACCTCAAGAGTTTCTGTATCAAACTCCCACCCACCCACTTTAGCCATTCTTCCAGTCGAAATGAGAAATTGCTTGCTGCGCTGCAAAGCTTGCTCTGCCAGCTTTTTTTCGGTGAGATCCCAAATAAGTGCCATAACCAACTTCACCCCTTCCATCTCGATGGCTTTGAGCGATATTTGGGCATCGAAGAAGGTGCCATCCTTCCGCTTGAAGCACCAGAAAAACCATTGTTGTTGCCGCCCTTTCAGGGTCAGAGCGGCGGTAATGTGCGCTCTGGCCGCTTCCGTTGAATTCCGCCCGTCGGGCTGTGTCGCGGGTGAAAGTTCTCCAAGCATTTTACCGATAATATCGCCGCGATCGCATCCAAACAAATGGCATGCCTCCTTGTTGCAATCCACCAACCTGTCCGTGGTCAGTAGAATGCCATCCGCAGAATTATCGAAGAGGGTTCGGTATTTTTCTTCACTTTCTGTTATACGCCGAATCAGGGGAAGGGTGACTTTAAAAAACAGTATCACACCAATACCTATTAGAACCACCGTGATTCCACCCGCAAATAAGCTTGTATGGATAAAGGGCTGCCGAATCTCATTAAGATCGATTTTGGCTACAACGCCGTAGTTCAGGACCGCAATCGGTTCATAGGCCGCGAGCACCATTTCCTCTCGATAGTCCAACCCGACTATGGTTCCACCCGTTTTGCTGGTGAGGGCCATTCGCATCGGTTCAGCCAATTTCGAGTCGAAAGGGATAGATTGGCCTTTCGCTAGAATTCCATGCTGATGGCTAAATATAAATTGCATCGTGTTATCCTCCCCATGCTTCGCCAAGGTTAACTCGCCCGTTTCCCCAAAGACCCCGAAATTCCGGTGTGCCCTCCCGATTTGCGATAATGTGGCCGCTTCGGCCCCACCAGGGACGTCTTCATGGTTGTGCTGCCTGTCATGTAGTGCAACGGATTCAATAAGATGTGACCAGCTCTGAGCCAATTCCGTTACTCGTACCGCTTCCTGTTTTAACTCCGCAGAATAATGGAGGAAAAAAAGCATTCCTTCCGCGACTAAAACAATAGTAGTCATGATAATGATCAAAGTCGGGATGTGGTAACGTGTTTTCATCATTCTTGCATTTCCAAAAGAAATAACCCTTTTATTCCATCCTGCCG
The DNA here is from genome assembly GCA_021772535.1 of Opitutales bacterium. Lineage (GTDB taxonomy): Bacteria > Verrucomicrobiota > Verrucomicrobiia > Opitutales > UBA2987 > JAJFLU01. The sequence goes on from JAJFLV010000212.1 coordinate 4,806, forward strand.
GAGAGGCACAACTAATGACAGGCAACCGAAAACGTTTGCCAGCCTCCCTGATAACCGATAAAAAAGAAATCAGGTTTAGCCGGAATGAAGATTCCAGAAATTAAAAAGTGTAGCAATTATGTTCCGCCAATACCCCCCCTATATCATATTGTGAAATCAGTGCATTTCCAACGAAAAGTATTATAAACGAAAACACCTATTTTATCAATAGGGCTTATACCTCATTTTGTATTAGTAGAACTACCTAGGGGAATTTCCTTATGGGTAGAGGCTGTCCCGAAAACATAAAGATATCATAATCAAATGGATAACGTATATAGGATAGAATGATAGAGTAAGGTTTTGCTCGATCCGGCCAAAAATGGATTCTATAATTACGTTAGCGATAGCCAAAAGAGCCCTTGCTATGAAAAATACACCCCATAGTTTCAGTCGCCTTCCCAAGAGCGGAGTGTCTGTTGTTTTTAATCAATGTGTTATGATATTTATCCGGTGTTTCGAAAGCCGCACCGAAAGTGACGATGCCGACATGTCTCTGGGAAGATTGAATGGTTGATCGCTTTACGCAATCAAGGGTGTGAAAACGACGAAAAAATTCCTATCTTCTTGATGCTTAAGGCGGGTTAATAGAAAATATTAAAATGCGTTATTTGTTAAAAAAAAGCTTGCGGTTTAATATAAATTGTGATCTAATGTTCACTATTATGAAAAACCGATCTAAATTCCAATGTTTTGTAAAATTCGCAGATGAATAGGAATATTATCAGTTTAACTGCAAATGAACGCCAATTTTCGCGAATAATAAGGGGGCGTAGTTCTTCTTATTCTAACCCTATAGTACACCGATGCATACCGTTAATTTATTAAAAAAGAATCTTAATTCTCTCCCTATGCCTGCGTATATTTGCGTAGTCTGCGGATTGATGAAGCATTGGGGTAAACTTTGGCCAGATCGAATTTTAAGAGGCCCAAACGGTTTCTATCTTTGTCGCTTGACCGTGGCTGCATTGGTGCTGGGTTCATTCTCAAGCGCCTATGCGGTCGCCGATGGAGAGTCACCCGTGAAACCGGAGTCCCCCAAAGCGGAAGTTGGACGCAGCCCCAACCGGTTGGCCTTGGAAAAATCGCCTTATTTGCTCCAACATGCGGACAATCCGGTCGATTGGTATCCGTGGGGAGAGGAGGCCTTCGAGAAGGCTCGAAGCGAGGATAAGCTGATTTTTCTATCGGTCGGCTACAGCACTTGCCATTGGTGCCATGTGATGGAGCGGGAATCGTTTGAGAATCCAGAAATCGGGGCGCTCATGAACCGGTATTATGTCAGCATCAAAGTTGACCGGGAGGAGCGTCCGGATGTGGATAAAGCGTATATGATATTTGTCCAGGCCTCTACCGGCAGCGGCGGATGGCCCATGAATGTCTGGCTGACGCCGGACCTGACGCCGATAGTGGGCGGCACCTATTTCCCGCCCAAGGATCAATACGGACGGCCTGGCTTTCCACGTATGCTGGAGCGTGTGGCGGGGGCTTGGGAAGAAAACCGGGAGGAGATTCTGGCCCAGGGCAAGCTCATCGTGGAGGAATTGAAGAAGATGGGGCCAACTTCGGGAGAGGATGGGGCGGCTCTTGGAAGCGAACTCATGGAGGCTTCCTTTAAGCAATTGAGCGAGAGGTTCGACGAGACCGAGGGAGGATTCGGACAACCGCCGAAATTTCCCCGGCCAGCCACGCTGAATTATCTTTTCCGCTACCAGGCGGGGCAGGGATTTTCCGATCAAAGCAGGAAAAAAGCCCGAGAGATGGCTCTGGCCACCCTTGATGCGATTGCCGCTGGTGGCATCCGGGATCATCTGGCGGGCGGATTCCATCGCTACTCAGTGGACCGATTCTGGCATGTGCCCCATTTCGAGAAAATGCTCTACGACCAGGCCCAACTGGCCAATATCTACCTGGATGCCTTTCAATTAACCGGGGATCCCCAATACACCGAGGTGGCGGAGAGCATATTTTCCTATGTTGGTGAAAGGCTGAGCGCTGAAGGGGGTGGTTTTTTCTCGGCCGAGGATGCGGACAGTTTGATTACCGGGGAAAGTTCCGAAAAAAAGGAGGGCGCGTTTTACGTTTGGTCGAAGGAGGAGATATTAAAAATCCTGGGATCGGAAAGAGGGCCAGTGTTTAACTATTATTTTGGAGTGCAGGAGGAGGGAAATGCGCCCCCCGGAAGTGATCCGCAGGGAGAGTTCAAAAACAAGAATATCCTCATTTGGCGGCATTCTGGAAAGGAGACGGCCAAAAAGCTCGACCTTCCGCCGGTTGTGGTGGCAAAGATGATGGAGGAGAGCCGGGCGCTGCTCTTGAAAGCCAGGGGGAAGCGGCCCCGGCCCCATCTGGACGATAAAATCATTACTTCTTGGAACGGCTTGATGATCTCCGCCTATGCCCGTGGCGGTCGAATACTGGAGAACGCTGATTATCTGGAACGGGCCACCCGCGCGGCTGAATTTATCAGGAAACATCTTTACAATGAAGAAAAGAGGGCGCTTCTTCGGCTCTACCGCAATGGGCCCGGCGCGACGGCTGCTTTTGGGGACGATTACGCCTTTCTCATCCAGGGATTGCTCGATCTTTACCAGGCATCGTTTGAGATCAAGTGGGTGCAGTGGGCGGAGAGGTTGCAGAGGACGCAGAACTCGCTCTTTTACGATGAAGAAAATGGCGGGTATTACAATGTCACCGACGGGGATTCCAGCATCCTTCTGCGGATGAAGGAGCAATTCGACGGAGCAGAACCTTCCACTAATTCAATAACCGCCATGAACTTGCTGCGCCTGGGGCAAATCACCGGCCGCAGTGAATACCATCAATTGGCGGAAAAAACACTGCACGCCTTTGTCCTTACCCTGCGGGAAAGCCCCACTGCGATGCCTTTAATGCTGGCGGCCTACGATTTCTACCGGGCCAAACCGAAACAGATAATTCTGGCTGGAAAACCCGAGGCAAAACATACCCGGGCCATGTTGCGCGAAGTCTTTCGCCGTTA
>JAJFLV010000213.1 GCA_021772535.1 Opitutales bacterium
GATAATCCCATATCCGACAGTTTTCGACTACGTTGTTGCCGGGAATCAGTTCGCGTTTGCTTCCCCCGCTCAGGGAGACGCCGCCGGCGCCTGTATGGTATATGTCACAACTAACGATACGGTGATTTTTACCGCCTTTACGATCCCATGCCGTATTGTGGTAACTGTGCGACTGAGAATCGCCAATCATACGCGACTGTGGCACCCCGACGTAGTCTTTGAAAGTGAAGTGGGGAAACGTCTGCCTTGCACCTTGTCCGACGAATACACCAATCGTTCCTACGTTGCGGACCGTGCATCCTTCCAAAAAAACCTCTTCCCCGCCTTCCAGATAAACCCCCATATCCCGAGTCAGCTCGATCGTCAGTCCGCGCATTGTGACGTGGGATACTCCTTCAAGCGCAATGACCGGGCCCTCTAATATTGAAAGCCCAAGCCGTCCCGTTGAAGATTCCTCCGGAGGCCAAAAAAAGAGAATGCCTTCCTTTCGATCGATATAGTACTCGCCCGGCATATCCAACTCTTCGAGCAGGTTAAGCGCATAATACCGGCGGTAATCTTTGCTGCCCGTTCTCACGCCGTATAGGTGTGGCGCTGAGAGCGTCACTCGGCGCGTATCGGGATCGATGGAAGCAATCCGTAAAGTGTCGTCGGCGTAGCCATAACACAAGGTCCCATGAATCCACACATCGTTCGTATTTGCCCACAATTTATGCCGGTCATCGGTATATTCGAAGACGGCACCTCTGTCACTGTAGTCTCGAGTCCGTGGTATGGAACCCCCGTCAATCACTTCGCCCACCAACATGCCAGCGCCTTCGTTTGGATATCGTGCCAGCGTCATAGGCTCGCCATCATAAAACAATTCCATGGGCGCGGGGATGACGGCCCGCCCGAAACCATGCGGGCGGTAGATTCCGTAGTCCGTAATCCCGAGGGTTTTCAAGTCCACCTGCATGACTTTTTTGCGCGCGGTTTTGCTAATTATACGTTTGAGAATCGACTTATTACGCACGGGACGCAATTCCTGGCCCTCGATAAATCGACCGCCGTGGATAATAACCTTCTCCCCATTGTATCCTCTGTAGAGAATTCGGCTCTGTTCGCTACCCGAATCTTCCTCGCCCAACTCAAATGATCGGCTAAGAGCGTACTCGCCTTCACGTATCTCAATGGTCACGCCTTCGCTCGGAAAACGGCCCAACTTCTTCAAATCCCGAATTGCATCGCGGGCTCTTTCAAGGTTGGCAAATGGTTGTGAGATGGTGCCCGGGTTGGAATCCGTGCCATCGGGAGCGACAAAAAAAGAAGTCGCCAGTCCAGATGAGACAAAAACCAGCGACAAAAAAGCGAAGTAAATAGTCAATTTCATGTTTTTTCCGGGAGAACAATTCCTGTATAGGTTCTGTTTGAAGAATCAGTCTTCTCTTGAAGCAAAATATATTCTTTGCCCGCCTCGGCGTCGAAGATAACGCACTCACCATTCGATGTATCCAGTGTGTATTTGACAGGATCTTGTGATGTAGTTTCTACGACAACCACATATTTACCGGGCCAGGGATTCATGATTTGGCAGGGCACATTTCGACGCGCCGTGACCGTTATGTGATCAATCGTTCCCTGATTGTATTGGGCCGATATGAGAAAGCCCCCACGCGCCTGGAATTCACGAAACGCAACCACAGCATCACTGGGAACGGCCGGGAAGAGATGAATACGCCCACTACGGGAATTGAGCAATTGCTCTGGCTTCAATCCCTTCGCCGCGGCAAGAAGCTCCAATACCATATCCTTGTGCCAACCTTTCACCATTCGCGCCGTGCGAAGCATCATTTCCCTGTCCTCTGGTGGCGAATCCAGATTAATTTCGTCAGCCAGTGTTGTCAGGGTAAACCCGGCAAAAAAATTGTAGCTTTCTCCAATCGGGTTGGCGTCGCGCACATCTGTAAAGATTGATCCTTCCGGCGTCTCCCAGGTCGGATAAGGTGCCATTCCGGCGGCAATCTCGCGCCAACGGGCTCGCAGGTCAGCATCGCGATTGAGAATCTCCGACGCATCCGCCGTGGTCGATAGAAGCCAGCGAAACATACTGAGTGCGGAGGCGCTGTCGCGGTTCTTTTCAAACTGCGCGGTCCAGTTCCAATACTCGGCCGATACGGTCGGGATGACGTGATAAAACCCGTCCTGGCCGAGTTCCGCATAGTGGGAATAGAAAATCGCCAGTTCCCGCATCGCCGGATAGGCGGTCTCGGCTAGGAATGTTTTATCACCTCCGTAATCAAAACGATCCCATAGTACCTTGAGAACCTGCGCCGGGATTTCCATGCAGAACTCCCAGGTGGAGTGGGTATGAGCATAAGTGTCCGGTTTTACCGGGGGCAGATAACCGTGCTGGATGAGCGCTCCCGGCAAATCGAAGACCTCCCGCGCATTGGAACGGGCGGCAGGCATCCATAAAGGCACTAGTTTGTAGTAGTAACTCATGCGCTCGCCTCGGTTCTGCACCTGGGCCGAAGTGAAATAGAGTTCATTGTAACAGGGCAGCCCGTGCCACGGTGCCCAGTCCTGCTCAAGATATCCGTATACGGCATCGGCCTCATACCTCGTTGGGTCCGGCGCCGTACTTTTTTCGTGCTGATCCGTCCAGGATCGAAAGACCTCCAACAGGCTGTCCCGCCCCGCCTGCGGATCATCTGTAATAATCCGGCCACTCTCCCTGCGATCATAGAGATTCCTGAAATAGAAAGCATTCTCTTCAATGAGACCGTACATCCCAATCTGCTCCGCCTCGCGAAGGCGCCGTTTTGCCTCTCTCAGCGGATCCGATGCCTCATTGGAAGTCACGACCGATATCAACCACATTAGGTCCACCGTGGCCTGTCCAGGTTTCAAAGTCGCAGTCGCCGCCGATCCGGTCGCCTCGCGAATCCGGTCATAGGCGGGCACCAAATTTTCGCTACCGGCTTGTTCCGCAATCTTCTCCTTATGGCGTTTGTTCAAGTAGGGTTTGGTTCCCAGATCGCGGTCGCCATCAATCGTGTGAATATCGGTGTCGGCTCCAACTACAAGGCCCGCCAGGACATACAGGAAGCCGTCTGGAAAGGTTTTTTCGGCCGGTAATCTTTGCTCAATCCAGAACACCTGCCCGTCGCGACCACTAGTGGGCGGCTCAATCGGACCGTTACCGGAATCTTTCCCATAATTGTACCCACGCCGGATCTGCTGCTCGGGACTACCGTAGGCGATATAGGCCTTTCCGTTTTCAATAGTGTCACGATGGCGGTACAGTCTTAGCCATACAGGCGTGTCGACATTTTTGAACACTCCGTGAACGGCGATCAGGTTCCGGGTCATCATAGGCAAATAGGTCATACTTCCGCGACGTTCTCCGGATTCCAGTTCGACCCGAGTTACCCCATTGCGGGTTTCCGTAATCGCGTTCGCCCCGTCGAGACCTTCAAACGCATCGCAACCCAGAATTATCTGACCCACGGGTTTCTGAACGGGAGAATCATAGGCGTGATTCGATTGGTAATAATTCGCGAAACGCGTTGTGGGAGCCCGATCGGAAAGAAAGAGGTCTTTAAGCGTCTTTAAGGTCATGACCGGCTCCTGATACCTACGCCTGTCCCAAACATCCGTCTTGTTGACACTCAAGGTGAGGCGGTGGGGCGGACCCCATAGCGAGATCTTGAGGTTCTCCGTGTTAAGGTTTGCGGCTGTTCCGCCACCCCACAGGCCCGCGTGCTGTGGATCAGTCGCCGACACCGTTTGTTCAATCGTGACTCGCTGAGATAGCTCCCAAAGGCTCGGTTGCGTTTCCCATAGGGCTTGTCCCATCGATGCGGAGGCAATGATACCCGAAAGCATCCAGCCCGCTAAACAGGAAATTTTGAAAGAAAGCCGGGTTAAAAGCCAAACCGTCTGTGAGGGATGAATCAAGGTTGTGCTTTTCATGACAAAATACGAATGTGTGGTAGGGGAATTAGGATGTTTTTCCAGAGACCCAACGTTGATAGTCGTCACCGAATCCGTCGATCTCCTTGATGATCATCTTCGAATCCACGTCCATTTGTTTAGAGGGGGCCTTAAACACAGAAAGGCTCGATAACCCCATTACTTACTTTTCTCAATATAAATCCCGTAAACGGGTAAACATTGAAAACATCCTCTTTCTTTAGGTTCTTCGTAAATTATTGTGGGAGCATATCTAATTTTCCACAGTAGAAGAGGATGGCGGTTCGGTAGTTTTGGAAGTTTCGAAAGCCTCGCGCATTGGCTTTGATGATTTGGATCTTCGCGTTTAAGCCTTCGCT
>JAJFLV010000214.1 GCA_021772535.1 Opitutales bacterium
GACCCTTTGCCGGAACTTAGAATCGACGTCGACTCGGTGAAGGCGGAGATTGCTTCGCAGGATGCGAAATTGGCCAAAAGCAATTCCCAACTCGGAACGATCGTCAGTCAGACGCAAAGAGCCTTCGAGGACATCATGCGGGAAATGAAGGCGAACCGGGAAGAGATCAATAAAAGTGGAAAATTGCTCAATGAGATGGGCAAACGGATCGGTTCCCTGGAAAAAGCCGGACAAGAAGAAAGCGCTCCACCTTCCAGAGTCGTTACGGCGGCTCCTGTCGTTCCTTCGGCGGAAAAACTGGAGGATGGTTACCACATTATTGAATCAGGGGATAATTTCGATAAACTGGCGAAACTCTACGGATCTACCATCGAGGCGTTTTTGAGGAGCAATCCCGGTATCGATCCCCGGCGTTTGCAAATCGGCCAAAAAATTAAAATCCCCGAGTAACCATAAGCAGGGGGGTTTTTTCTTAGAGAGTATGCCAGAGCCACCGAGGGATGAAGGTAGTTTGCAGGCCTGGAATGTGCTTTCCCGCCACGAGGTGGCCGACTGCAAAGTCTTCAAGATATGGCGCCACCACTGCGGCCTCGAAAATGACCACCGAGAGGATGATTTTTATGTCATCGACGCACCCGATTGGGTGGTAGTGCTGGCCATTACCCCGCAGGATAAAATCGTCCTGGTGCGGCAATATCGTTTTGGTTGTGAAGATTTTTTCCTGGAATTTCCGGCTGGAGTGATGGAGCCCGGAGAGGATGCGGTAACGGCGGGTTTGCGGGAATTGCGTGAAGAGACCGGATTCCAGGCGGAAAACATCCGGCTGATGGGGAAAGTTCATCCCAACCCGGCTTTGCAAAACAACACCTGCCATTTCGTATTGGCAGAGGGCGCCGAACCAGGGACCGGCACTCAATGGGACGAACACGAACAGATCGAGGTTTGCCTGCTTCCGGTCAAGGAGGTTATGCGGCAAGCGCTGGACGGCAGGATCAACCACGCATTGGCTATCAACGCTCTGCATTTTTTCGGTCCGCTCAGGGAGGGACAGACTAAAGCCTGACCAAACTTGACAATCGGCATGGCATACCTTACCCATCCAGTGAATTTTTTACCGGCTAAATCTCTCAGAATCTGTGATATAAAGTGATCCGTTACCAACCAACTACTGTTTTCCATGAATGCAGATAAGGATATGTTACTTTCTCCTGAGGCAGAGTCTCAACTTCGCGAATCGCTCAAAAGATGTTCTCCCGAGACCGTAAAAGCAGCTCTGGCTTACCGCCGGGACAGGGATACCGAGCATGTGCCGGTTCTTGTAATAGGCATAATTGAGCGTTTCCTGGAAATCGAGTACCGGGAAAAAATCCGTGAAGGAAAGGACGGCCTGCTCTTGGTCGAGGACTTGGGAATCGATTCATTGATGATGGTCGAAATCGTCATTCTGATCGAGGAGACTCTGGGGGTATCGATACAGAATGAGGAGCTTCTCGAACTCAGCACCCTGGGAGATGTAAAATCCTTGATATACCGAAAAATGCACGGAATCCCGACCCCGCGAAAGCCTCAGCCAATTTCAATGGAGGAGATCGAATCCATTGTCCCAATCCAGCGCCCTTTCCTTTTTCTGGAGGAGGCAACCGTGCAGACCGAGGAAACCACCGGTTGGTACCGCATCCGCGGCGATGAATTTTTCTTTCCAGGGCATTTTAAGGAGGAACCGGTTTTTCCGGCTTCCATCATGATCGAGGCCCTTGGTCAACTTGCGGTATTGCACCTGTTGAAATCGGACAACGGTTTTCTGGAGGGCAAGATTGACCCGAACAAAATCTTTTTTACCTCCTGTGACGGAGTTCGCTGCCACCGGGTTTGCAAACCGGGGGATGTGCTCGACCTCGATGTTCGTCTAAAGCAAGTGCGCTATCCACTGGCGAACTTTGAAGGCAAAATATCCACGGTTGGCCAAAAAGTTGCCTATGCCCAATCTCTCTCCCTTACCTTCGGATATGTGGATTAATCTATCCCGGACCATGCGGAAAGGCTCCCCTTGCGTCGCTGCATGACGAAGCTGAAAGTTTGAGGGTATGCCCGAAGTCGTCGTTACAGGGCTGGGCTTCATAACCAGCATCGGGAACAGCAAGGGCGCTGTGACCGGAAATTTGCGTGATCTCAAACACGGGTTTGAGCGTTACGAACCTTTTCAGAATGAGGATATTCCGGTCAAATTGACCGGCACCATAAAAGATTTCGACACCAGTTCCAATGAAGGTGAAGACTGGATCTATCCACAAAAGTACAAGGTAAAAAGAGAATTTTTAAGGTCACTTTCTCCCCATGGGCTCTATGCAAACTGTGCCTTGGTGCAGGCCATTGAAGACGCCGGTTGGACCGAAGAGGATATTTCCCATCCTCGAACCGGACTCTACACGGCATCGTCCGGATCGGCCAGAGGTATACATTACCACCTGGGAATAATGGAAAAAAGAGGGGTTTTGCGCTGTTCCCCGATGGGCGTCATTTCCTCCATCGCCGGAACCCTCAACTTTAATCTGGTATCCCGGTTTCAAATTCAGGGTTCCTCTTGTGGCTTTGTCTCCGCCTGCGCTTCCTCGGGTCATGCTCTCGGTTTTGCCTGCGACGAGATTATGCGGGGAAGACAGGATCGCATGATTGTGGTCGGTGCCGAAGATGGAAACCTCGAAAGCATTCTGCCCTTTGCCGGAATGCGGGCACTGAGTCTCTCGGACGATCCTGACACCGCATCGAAACCCTTCGATGTCCACCGCAAAGGATTTGTTGGCACCGGCGGGGCAGTCGCCATGTTGCTGGAGAGCGGTTCCGCGGCGAGGGAAAGAGGGTCGAGGATTTACGCTGAATTTGTGGGTTGGGGCCAGGGTTCGGACGGCCACCATGCCGCTCAATCCCACCCCGAGGGAAAAGGAATGGTCCTGGCCATTGAGAATGCTCTGCGAGAGACCGGTTTGGCCTCCGAGGAAGTGGATTATATCAATGCCCACGCCCCATCCACCTTGACCGGAGATATCTCGGAAATTAGGGCGTTGAAAAAAGTTTTCGGCGGCTGTCAGAATCCTCCTGCCATCAGCAGCACAAAGGCGTTAACCGGCCACGGGTTGTCCCTGTCCAGCATCATGGAAGCGGGTTTTTGCATGCTGGCTTTCGAAGAAGATTTCCTGCCAGGCTCGGCTCATATCGAAAAACTGGACCCGGAGGCGGAAAGTCTCAATATTATCCGCCAAAGCCAGGAGCGTTCGCCGAAGGTAATTCTTTCCAACAGCAGCGGGTTCGGCGGCGCCAATGTGGCCTTGTTGTTTCGCTCCGTTAACGCTAATTAAGCGGTGAAATGATAGAAAAACCGAGGATACTCGTTCTCACTTCGAGTACGGGTGGGGGACATGATGCCAGGGCAGCCGCCTTTCAGTCTTGGGTTGAAAAATTGCACGGGGAGGAAATTTCGGTAAAAATCGAGCAATTGCTGGAAAACGCATCGTTTATTACCCGCGTTGGGGTACATATTTATAACTGGATACAAAAGAAAGCCCCCATGCTTCACCACCTCTACTGGTGGGTGGTAGAGTTCTTCGGGTTGGTGAGTGAACATCTTATTCTTCTCGGCTCCTCCTACTTTAAGAGGCAGTTGCGGCAGTTTCGCCCACACCTGATTCTTAGCCTGCACGATTCCACCAATCGCGGTTATTTTCGAGTGGCCAAGGATGTCTTAAAACCCCACGGAGTATCCTGCGTAACCTACTGCGGAGAATTTTCCGGCGGCTACGGATTCAGCCGGAACTGGTTGACGCCTCACGCCGACCTTTTTATCAGCCGCACCCACGAATCTTTGGAATTTGCAATCAAATTGGGGATCAAGGGCGGAAAAACCAGGATTTTCACCAATTTTTTAGCTCCGGAAACCTTTGAAAACCAATTAGCAAAAGAGGATCGTCAACGCTACAGAAAAGAATCGCTGGGACTTTCGGCGGAAAAATTCACGGTCTTTTTGGCCACCGGCAAAGTTGGTTTCAACAATCACCTGCGATTTTTAGCCATTATGGCCCAATACCCGGAAAAAATCCAGGCTATTGCCGTTTGCGGGAAAAATAAATCCGCACTCAGGCAAATGTCTTCCTGGAAGGAGCAAAATCCACATTTTTCTCTTTATCTGGAAGGCTATAGCGACAAATTTCATCATCTGATTCAATCCAGTGACGCCATAGTAACCCGAGGAGGAGCCAACACCGCCACCGAGGCCCTGTTTTTTGGCTGTCCGTTGATTTTTGACATATTCAGAGGGCTGATGCCCCAGGAACGACTGACTTTGAACTATTTTTCGCGACATGCCGCTTGTGCGGTCGTTAAATCTACTGAGGAAATCCATCACCTTTTAGGCAAATGGATGGACTTTTCCGAAAACTATGAGGCAACCAGACAACAGATGATCGCCCTGCAGTCAACTGACCGTCCAGGATCATTTTTCCAGGAAATGATCGACCTGGCCCGGCAAAGAGCTAGCGGAGATTGAAGTCGATGGAATCATCCGGTAAAATTGTGTGGTTGTTCACCACCTTTCCGGTCAACTCGGAAACTTTTTTGCAAAGGGAGGTACGCGCTTGCCGGGAATTGGGGCTCTCCTTTGAAATTTACTCTTTGTGGGGAGGTGGGGACGAATTCGAAGGGATACCCATTCATCGTTTTTCAAAATGGAAATTATGCGCCCTTTTATGGGAAATTCCCTTGCTGGTGGCAATGCGCCCGAGAGCCTTTGTTCAAGCTATGGGTCCTTTTTTCAGGCAATTTCCTCCATCCTTGTTGAACAAGTGTGAAAATCTGGTCGGCCTGAGTTTCGCCATCTTATATGCTGGGCATTTTAAGCGCAAGCAACCGCTCTTGTTCCATGCTGTTTGGGCTACCATGCCGGCGGCGGCAGCCCGGGTTTTGGCAATCCTGACGGGTATTCCTTATTCCGTTGGAGCGCATGCCTACGATGTATTTGAGCATGGCGGTGATTGGATATTAAAAGAAAAACTGCGGGATGCTCAGTTCATTCACACCTCAACGGAAGCAACTGGAGAAGCTTTGCTCAAGCTTGGAGCCAAACCCGAAAAAATAAGAATGATTCGCCGGGGCTTGCTGCCAATGCCGCCCCTAAAGGATTTGCGGACACCCCGAGATAAGCTGCGAATTGTCAGTGTGGGGCGTTTGGTGGAAAAAAAAGGTTGGCTGCAACAACTCGAGATTTATGCCGTATTGCGCAAAAGCGATGTGAATTTTGAAGCCAGGCTAATTGGTAGCGGCCGGTTGAAAAGGAAACTGCACAATCACAAAAAACGCCTGGGGCTGTCCGAAAAGGTGCGGTTCTTCGGTCAGTTGACCGAAGAGGAAACTTTAAACGAACTGCAACATGCGGATGTTTTTATTTTCACCGGAATCGTCGCCGATAGTGGTGACCGGGATGGTTTACCCAATGTGATTCCCGAAGCCATGGCCTGCGGCCTCTGTGTCTTGACAACCGCCGTGGGTGGTGTCCTGGAAGCCATTGAAGACGGCAAAACCGGATTAGTCCTGAATTTAAATTACCCTGAAAAATGGGTTGATGCTTTGCGGACAATCCAGCAAGACAACGTTCTTTGCGAAAATTTGCGAAAAGAAGCGAGGAAATGGGTGGAGCAGAATTTCGATGCTACTCGCAACAGCCAGCAACTGATAGAGGCGTTCGAATCCGTCGGAAGCCCGATGTGTGGTAGTCGCGGGCGCTAGAAAAGCTCTTTGACGACCTTGAACATGGCTTCGCCGATCTTTTCCAGGTCTTCCTGAGTGTGGCGTGCTGATATCGAGGTGCGGATCAGGTCCTTGCCCGGCGCCACTCCCGGCGATACCGCCATTACGGTGAATACCCCTTTGTCCATCAGCGATTTCCAGAATCGAAAAGCCAGCGCTTTGCTCCCCAGCACGATGGGCACCGCCGGTGATACACTGCCCCAGGTGTCCAGCCCCAGCTCCGTCAGCATTTGGGTATATTGGCGGGTGTTTTCCCACAACCGCTGCAGGTGCTCCGGCTCCGTTTGCAGTATCTCCAGGGCGGCTTGTGCGCAGGCCGCCTGGCAAGGGCTGATGGCAGCGCTGAAAACAGTCTGCTTGGAGTTGGTTCGCAAATAATCGATCACTTCCCGCGAACCGGCCACAAACCCTCCCGTGCTGGATAGGGCTTTGGACATGCTCCCGGCGATCACATCGATGGACTTGGTCACCCCAAGATGGTCGGCCGTGCCGCGCCCTTGCCGGCCCAGCACTCCCAGCCCATGGGCATCGTCCATCACCATGAAGCAGTTCTGACCTTTGGTGATTTTTAGAAATTGGGGGATTTTCGCAATATGCCCCTCCATTGAGTAAACTCCCTCGATGATCAGCAGTTTGGGCGCCGAACGAGGCTCCAAAGAAAGAATGTCCTGTAAATCGGCCGGGTTGTTGTGGCTGAAACGCTCCACTCGCGCGCCTGAAACACAGATGCCCGACCAGAGCGAGGAATGGGCATTGCGGTCGACCAGAATCAGGTCGCCCTTGCGAGCAAAGGTGGCCACCCCGGACATGCACGATAGATAACCAGCCGCGCTCACATGGCAGGCTTCCTTGCCCAGAAAATCCGCCAGCATCTCCTCCAGAGCCAGATGGTAGCGACGGCTGCCGTTGGCCAGGCGGGCACCCGTGGTGCTGCTGCCCCAGGCCTCCAGAGCGCGCTTGCCAGCCTCGATCACTTTGGGGTGATGGCTCAGCCCAAGGTAATCGTTGCTGCTCAGCATTACCAGTTCCTGGCCGTTGACATGGACCCGGGAACCGTTTTGCCGTTCAATGGTATGGTAGTAGGGATTGTACTTGAGGCGCAGCCGAGTGGCCTCATCCTCCCGGCAACGCCTGCGAATGGAATTCCCGGTTCCCGGTACCGTAAGAGTCGATAATTTGTCGATTTTGATGACTTTACCTCAGCAGTTTTGGTTAAATGGGAGAGAAGAAGTACCCAATGTTTTCAAAAATATTTTAGGATTATGAACCGTCAAAAATTCATAAAGCATTATCAGAAAGTATTTTTCCCCGCTTCAAGGCAAGAAAAATTAAGTAAATTCCGCTAGGTTTTCTTGAGGAGATATATTCCATTTAAAAGGCAGGGGGCGTTGACCAAACCATCTTCTAACCAATTTAACGCGTCTTACGATTTTGTAAAGTAAGAAGATAAAGTTTACTGGAACCAAATTTGAATGACCGGCCTTGGTCTCTGGTTTGGCCCTCGATCAGCTAGGTGATGTCCTCTTGGAAAAGAACATTTACATTATGATCCCAAGTAAGCCGTGCCGCATGCTCCTTGCCTTTTTGGCCCAGTTGCCGGCGCAATGAAGGGTTTTCTGAAAGTTTCTGGATTGCCTGGGCTAATCCCTCGCAATCACCCGGCGGGACCAGAATACCAGTTTCCCCATCCAGAACAGACTCTTCCACACCACCGCTGTGAAAGGCGACAATCGGCAATCCAAAGGCTGAAGCTTCCAAACAAACGAGACCGAAGCCTTCGACGCTTTTTTCATGCAAAGCGCTGGCCAGGACGAAAATATCGGCTTTTGCATAAATCTCACCCAGAGATTGATCCTCAATTTCCCCCCAGACTTGAAGTTTAATACCTTTCTCCGAGGAATATCGCTCAATTTCCCACAGGTAGCTTCTTTGGTTTCGGGATCGGGCAGGACCCACCAGCCAATATTCAATCTGGTGAAGTAATCTTTCGGGTAATTGATAGAGTCCATGTAAAACCTTCAACTGCCCTTTGCGCGGGGTGATTCTGGCCACAGTCAATAGGATAATTTTTTTTTCGGATATTTTTTCAGCAATCGGGGGGATTATTAAATCACTTCGCAAAGCACCCGAGGAAACGATGGCCCTGGAGGCAGCTTGAGGGAACTTATTGGCCAGCAATCGTTGGCAATATCGTGAAACCACTCCAATATTGTCCGCTTTCTGCAGGAGTTTTTTGAATAGTATGCGGCGGTGCAGAGGCGAAGAAAAACGCAATATCTCAGATCCATGAAGGGTAACAACGAGAAACTTCCAGGAGATCGCCGGGATCAACTGCAGGTACATCAATGCTCTCAAAGGTCCCGGCTCCGGCAAATAGAGGATTTTATTGGCTAATATTTTGCGGTGGCACCACAGAAAACCAGCCAGGCGAATCCTGTCCAACCAACCTTGGGTGCCCCTGACAGGCATCTGCTTTACCGGAAAGGGGAAGGAGTGATTCTCAAGTCGCGGATGCCTGGGCGCCCAAACCTCTACCTTGAAACCCATTCGGCTGGCGCATCGGGCCATTTCCTGGACATAAACCGATATTCCGGCTTTGCGCGGGAAAAATTCATGCGTCACCATTATGATTTCAGCGTTCATTCATCCCCGGCCTTTCACTCGGGCACTATTTAATGGGTAATTAAGGGATTGATTGCAACCTAATGCCGGGCACACAATTTCGATCCAATTGGAAACATGAAAATTATGATACTTCAGGATTATCTGCGTTCGGGAGGGACCGAACGGCAAACGATTTTTCTGGCTGAGTATTTCCGGCGTTCAGAACACGAGGTATCCTTAATCACCTTTCGACCGGGGGGAAGATTGTCCCGGGAATGGCCCAAAAACTGCCGGGAAGGTATTTGGAGCAAATCATTGCAAATTTTCGATTGCGGCCTGTCTTTCTACGCCCCCAGTCTCATGAAAGTAATTGAAAGCCAATTACCCGATGTGATTTTGTGTATGGGCCGCATGGCCAACCTTTATGCGGGATGGATAAAAAAGAGGTTCTCCAAAATTCGTGTAATAGCCGGCCTACGCACCGGTAAATCGTTGTCCTTTCTATCCCGGTGGTCCCTGAGTCGCGCCGATGGAATTCTGGTCAACAGCCAGTGGTGGTTCCGCCAACTTGTTCAAATGGGCTTTGATTCCCAAAATATCAAAGTCATCCACAACTCCATGGCCCTACCCCTTAATCCGGGAGAAATCATTCAGGAAACCGGAAAAATTCAAGACGGTTTAGAAGCCCTGGCTACACAATCAACATGCGTTTTTCTCAATGTTGCCTCCTTTCGGTCAGGAAAACGCCAGAATGATTTGATTCGTATATTTTCACGGCTGGATCGGTCTCTCGACTGGCAGCTTTGGTTTGTCGGCGAGGGCAGTAAGTTGTCACACTGCCAACGATTGGCAAAACGGTTGGGAATGCGGGATCGGGTTCATTTTTTCGGCTACTGCCCGGATCCGGGCAAGTTTTACCAAAGAGCGGATGTAGCCGTTTCAACCTCACAGGAAGATTCCTTGCCGAATTTCCTGATTGAGGCACAATGGTTTGGGTTGCCGGTTATGGCTATGAAATACCGGGGTGTGGAGGAGACCTTTAGAAATGGTTCGACCGGATTACTTATTCCCGAAGGTGATGAAGAAGCATTTTTGGCGGGCTTGCACAAAATGATCTCGGAACCGGAAAGGCGGAAACAATTTGGATTGAAGGCAAGCGAACATGCCAGGAAGTGTTTTTCGCCCGGGCATCAAGCAGCGAAAATCCTCCAGTTTCTATCAGAGGGTGTGTAAGGGGATCACCGGTCTCCAAGGATTTTCTCCAGGTAATTCCGATAGAGCGAATTGCCCATTGATTCGATGGTCTGCCCCAAGGTTCCAGAATCAATCCAACCCTTGCGGTAGGCTATTTCCTCAGGACAGGAGATTTTCATCCCTTGCCTCCTTTCGATGACTTGAACAAAATTCGAGGCGTCTAACAGGCTGTCATGGGTTCCGGTGTCCAACCAGGCTGTGCCGCGGCCCAAAATTTCCACCCGGAGTTGGCCTTTTTGCAAATAAGCCCGATTCAAGTCGGTGATTTCCAATTCTCCCCGTGCAGAAGGCTCTAATTCGCGAGCTATTTTAGAGGCTTGGCTATCATAAAAATAAATTCCCGGCACGGCATAGGGAGACCGAGACTGGGAGGGTTTTTCTTCAATGGAAATAGCTTCTCCGGATGCAGAAATCTCAACCACTCCATAACAGCTGGGATCGGAAACCTGGTAGCCGAAAATGGTCGCGCCTTCCTGCCTGGCATCGGCGGCCAGCAATGTTTTCGGCAAATCATGTCCATAAAAGAGATTATCTCCCAAAATAAGCGCCGAGGGGCGCCCGTCGAGAAACTCTTCTGCAATGACCAACGCCTGGGCGAGGCCCTCCGGCCGGGGTTGCTCGGCATAAGAAAACTGCATTCCGAACTGACTGCCGCTCTGCAACAAATTGCGAAACAAGGGCAAATCGGCGGGAGTGGAAATTATCAAAACCTCCCTGATGTTCGAAAGCATGAGAACCGACAACGGGTAGTAAACCATCGGCTTGTCATAGATCGGCATCAACTGCTTGCTGACTGCCAGAGTGAGCGGATACAACCGCGTCCCTGAACCGCCGGCCAATATTATACCTTTTCTCTCTTTCATGACTCCGATTGTCGATTGAGCCTATTCGATATGCTCATGATTGAAAACGCAATATAAGAACCTATGGAATGCCCGGATTCAATAGTAACTGTTGACACATTCGATTGTTGCCAAGATTAAATTACCTGCATGAAAGGTAAGTTCGTAACACTAAAGGATAGCGAACCAGTGAGTTTGGAATGGGGGATTTTGCGATGGTTGAGCCTCCCGGAATTAACTGCGGCGAAACAATTGGTAGTCATTGAAGTGAGCTTGCTCCCGGGCCACGGTCATGACTTTCACAAGCATCCTCAACAGGAGGAGGTGATTTACGTCATTGAAGGAACAGTCGAACAATGGCTTGAAGGTGAAAAGCGCAACCTCCTACCGGGCGATTCGATATTTATTCCCGCCGACACCGTCCATGCCTCCTTTAATGTATCCTCTGAGAACGTGAAACTTTTGGCAATCCTGGCTCCCGCCATCGGATCCGAAGGTTACGAACTAGTGGACGTTAGCAGCGAAGAGCCCTGGAATAAATTGAGATAGCCCGAGCGCTCTTTATTCGCAAGGCCTTCAAATCCATTTTTATCATCAGGATGGGTTTTCAATGAAGCGGCGAAGATTTATAAAAGGTATCACTGCTATCGGTGGTATTGCGGTGTTGCGTCCCAAAATATTGGGACAAAATAAAACCCGGTTCGATACTTACCCTTTTTCACTTGGAGTTGCATCAGGCGATGCAACCTCACAGGGTGTTGTGCTTTGGACCCGGCTGGCCCCAGATCCGGTCTATGGCGGTATGGACCCCATCCCGGTGGCGGTTGACTGGCAGGTTGGAACCGATGAAAAATTGAGCCGGATTATTCTACGGGGAAGAGTTCTGGCCCAACCCGAACAGGCCCACTCCTTGCATATCGAATTGGAAGGTCTGGAGCCCGACCGCCATTATTGGTATCGGTTTATCGCAGGAAATGCCGAAAGCCCGATTGGCCGCACAAAAACTTTACCGGAAAAAGGAAAACCGGTTGGCCGCCTGCAGTTTGCCGCCGCTTCCTGCCAGCATTGGGAACTAGGTCTGTTCAACGCCTACGACGACATGGCGGCGGCTGATGTCGATTTTTGCATCCATCTCGGCGATTATATTTACGATGTTCCCCGGGATGATTTCCGTATTCATGAAAGCAAGGAATCGCCCAAGACACTGGCTCAATACCGGGCTCGGCACGCCCTCTATAAAACTGACCCCAGCCTGCAAGCGGCCCATAGAGCGATGCCCTTTTTCGCCGTCCCGGACAATCACGATGCGATTCCCGATAAACCGGAATCGCCGGAATCGTTGGCGCAAAGAGCGGCTGCTTATCAAGCTTGGTACGAACACATGCCGATCCGCGGTTCGACTTACTCCGACGGCACCCTCTCAATCCATCGGGAAATCGATATTGGAAACCTTGCCCGAATCAATCTCCTCGATACCCGTCAGTTTCGCGATAATGAAAATATCTGCCAGGAAGGAATCGAGTCCTCCTACGGATTCGGCAATTACCGTCCCCTATGCAAGGAAGTAAATGCGCCTGGTCGTTCCATGCTGGGGACTGAACAGGAAGCATGGCTTTTGAGGAGATTAGAAAATTCGCAAGCCACCTGGAATGTTCTCGCAAGCACAGTCCTTTTCTCGCCCTTTCGTTTCTTGTATAATGGAAAAACCCATTTCTACAAATCCTCCTGGGACGGCTACCCCGCAAACCGAAACCGGATCATGGACACTATTAAAAGAAGTCGGCTTTCGAACCCCATTGTGCTTAGCGGCGACATGCATTCCTCATGGGCCATCAACCTCCCGGAAGACCCCTCGAATTTTGATTCTCCGGTGGCGGCAACGGAATTTTTGTGCACCTCCATCAGCTCGGACTGGCCGGATGAACTGAATAATCCTATCGAGGAAAATCTTGCCAACAATCCCCATGTCCTGTTTTACGACGGCAAGCGGCGCGGCTACTGCCAATTTACAGTCAGCCAAAAGGCCTGGGAGACAAAAATAAGATCCGTTAAATCCACCCGAAAGGCAGATTCTCCCGTCGAGACCTTGGCATCTTTTGAGGTCGAAGCAGGAAAACCAGGCGCCCGGCGCATTTAAGCGCCAAAAACGACGCCGGGCATATCCACCGGGGTTGGTCACTCAAAATCTGCCCTGCAATCGACAATACATGCGGAGCGAAAAGCAGTATTTGCTGTTACATTCTGGTCATAAACGAGAATTAATTGGAGGAATTGCAAATGCCAGTCGAAACAACAAGAGACGTAATTGATCAGGCGAGAGCTTTTCATCGCCAATTGCGTGATGTTTATTCGCAACTCCAGGAAAAGGCGCACAAGGAACGGATAAAGCTCCTCCTGGAATACATGAGCGCCCATGAGGTTCAATTGGAGGAAAACCTGGAAGCCTTTGAAGAAGTAGCCAACAAGCAGGTACTCGACTCGTGGTTCCAATATCCACCGGAGCAAATTCACCAGGTAACGGTGGATGGCATTAAAAATATCGACGATCTCACAATCGACGATATTATCAACCTGGCGTTGAAATTCGATGACATGCTGCTCAACTTTTACCAGGAATCAGCGGATAAGGCGGAATTGAGAAGCGCCAAGGATGTTTTTAATAATCTTGTCGCGGAACAGCAACAAGCCAGACGGACATTCGTCAGACAGATCCTTCGCACCGAGGATATGTGACTGGTTTTCTGCCGAGCTTCCAGCGGATTAAATTTATTTTGGGGCCTAAATAGACGGGTGCCAACGCTTTTTTCTTTTGGTCAGGCGTTCCTCATTCCATTGATGGAGAATATGGGCGGCTTCGTTTCCGGCCTCCACACATTTATTGACACCGCCATAAACAAATTCATCCGTTGCACGGTTGGCGATGGCCACGGAAATCGCACCCGCTTTTAACCCAAAGAGTCCTGCCAGGGTTAATATGGTGCCGGCTTCCTGTTCGTAGTTGAGGACCTTTGCAGCCACCAGATCTTCGTGGCGTGTCTGCTGCCAACTTTGCCGGTATCCCTCAAACCCTGGACGGTTCTGCCCGCAAAAGAAGGAAGCCGTTGTCGCCGTAATGCCCGTGTGATAGCTAAAACCAAGTTTCTCACAAGCTTCAATCAAGGCCAGCACAACCTCATAATGAGCTACCGCCGGATACCCCAAGGAAACATAATTCTCACTCGTACCATCAAAACGAACCGAACCGGTGGAAATTATCAAATCCCCCAATGCAATGTCCGGTTGGAGCGCTGCAGTGGTTCCTACGCGAATGAAGTTGCGGCCCCCAATAGCAGCCAGCTCCTCCAGGGCATTGGAGGTGGACGGGCCTCCGGCTCCTGTGGAGCAGGCTGAGATATTCATTCCCCTCAATTTTCCCGTATGGACGACATGTTCCCGGTAATCGGAAATTTCTTTGAATTCGTCCCAATAGCTGGAGATTTTGGCCACTCTGTCCGGATCGCCGGGCAACAAGATGGTATCTGCGACGTCTCCTTCCCGGCACCGTATGTGATACTGAAGCCGGCCGTCGCCTTCCGGCCGTTCCGCTTGTGAAACCCAATCTTTTTCATCAGCCATCGTTTGTTTTCCCGTTGAATTTAAATTAAAAGGCAGGAATGTGATTCCCTCGGCTTGCTAAGTCAATGCCCCAGCCTGATTCGCGGAGGAGGCATTCGGGGCAACCGCCCAATATTGGTTGACACTACTACTTGGCAAGTATCCGATTATCCCATGAGTTTAAAGGAGGCCCAACTGTCGCAAGAGCAAATCGAATTTTTTCACAGAGAAGGTTATTTGGTTGTCGAGAACCTGTTTCAGAATGACGAACTAAACCCTCTCCGCCGGGAACTTGCTGAAGGTATCGACGAAAAGGTTGAGCAACTGCTTATGGATGGTTTGTTAACCGAAACGTATCCATCGGAATCGTTGGAAACACGTCTGGTTAAGATTTATCGCGACAATGAGGAAGTCGGGCGACAAGTCATGTACTATCTGGAGGGACTTGGCGGTGGCGGCTATCATGGCCAGGAGATGTTCAATCTCATCAGGCATCCCAATATGCTCAAACTGGCGGAATCCATACTCGGACCAGAACTGGTCTCTTCGTCCATTTACCGCTTACGGACCAAGGTTCCGGGCGACAAGATGAAAGAAGTCCCATGGCATCAGGATTCCGGTTATTTTTCCTCTCATTGCGACTCCCACCTCATTTTGACCTGCTGGATACCCCTGGTCGACGCATTCAGGGAAAACGGCTGCCTGGAAGTCATTCCACGGTCTCACCGGTTTGGAATTGTCGAACACCATCAATGTTCCGATAAGGAAGGATACCTGCTGATCAAGGATGAAAACCTGCCGGAAAGCGGAGAACCCAAAATCACGGTGGAAGTTAAAGCCGGCAGTGTGCTTCTGCTGACCAACCTGACGGCCCATTGCTCACTGCCCAACCGAACGGATGAAATTCGGTGGAGCGTCGATTTACGCTACCAAAGCGCGAAAACTCCCAACAACGTGGATCTTTGGCCGGAGGAAAATCCCGCCGACTATGAGAAAAACCTACAGATCGCCTGCTCCCCGCCGGAGGCCGATTTTGTGGTCCAAAACAACCGCAATCCCGAAAAGGCGGTCGATTTTGAAGGTTTCCTCCAGCGCCGGAAAGCTTATTACCAACACGGTTATCCCAAGGAAGAACGTTGGAAACCCGAAACTGTTCATTGATCAGCCGATAAAAATACCGGCGAAAGTGGCAGTAGAAAGGGTGGCACAGGTCCCACCGATAAGTGCCTTGGGGGCAAAGCGGGCGAGGTTTTCACGCTGATTGGGAGCCAGTACCGATATCCCACCTATCTGCACCCCCATCGATGCGAAATTGGAAAAACTGCAAAGTGCATAGGTGGCAATTACGATAGACCGCTGATCAGTCAAAACGCCCTTTTCAATCAATTCCGCCATGGAGATGTAGGAAACGGTTTGGGTCAGGACTATTCCCTCTCCCAGCAATTGGCCAACCGAGAGGAGGCTACCCGTGTCTACACCCACTATAAATGCGATCGGCGCAAAGAGCATGCCGAGGATGAATTGCAGGGTTAACGCCTCATAAGCTCCCCCGGTTATATTGAAAATAACCGGATTGAGCCCGGTGGCAGAACCAATCCAATGATTTGTGATATGGTTCAACATCGCCACAATAGAGATGAAAACGAGCACCATCGCCCCAACGTTTACAGCCAAACGCACACCTTGGGTTGTCCCGGTAGTGATGGCATCGAAAAGGTTCAGCCCAACCGAACCTGAAGGCACCTGTAGATCAACTGAGACTTTTTCGCTTTCCGGCATCAATATTTTGGCAAAAACAATAGCGGCGGGCGCCGACATGACGGAAGCGGCGATGAGATGTTTGCCAAACATGATTTGCTTTTCCACATCGTCCCCTCCCAGAATATAAATATAGGCGACCAGCACGCTGCCGGCGATGGTGGCCATGCCGCCGGTCATGAGGCAAGCGATCTCGGATTTGGTCATCCGATCGAGGTAAGGTTTCACAATCAGCGGCGCTTCGGTCTGGCCGATAAAGACGTTGGCCGCAGCAGCCAAACTTTCCGCTCCCGACAAACGCATGGTCTTGCTCATCAGCCAGGCAAAAACAAAGACGATCTTTTGCAATAGGCCCAGGTAATATAAAACAGAGGTGAGGGCGGAAAAGAAAATCACGGTCGGCAATACGCGGAAACCCCAGGTCGCCCCGATTTCACGGCTTTCCGCCAGCTCTCCAAAAAGAAAACGGCCTCCCACCGTTGCAAATTCGAGGATGTTGACAAAAAACCGGGACGCGGCTTCGACCATGTATTCGATCTGGGGGACTTTCAAAATCAAGATGGCCAGCGCCAACTGCAGCAATAGTCCACTTGCAATGAGACGCCAATTGATTCCCTTTCGGTTTTCGCTGAGAGAGAAACAAATCAGGAGAAGGACCGAAAGGCCCAATAAGGCTCGCCCGACACCACTAAAAAACTCCACCATTCCTGTCAGTAAAGGAAGAGAAAGCCCGATGTCGAAAGAAAACCCGGCTTGAGATTTCTCGTTATCCAGACAAATTGTTGAATGTGATTAATATTTCAGCACAATTTCGTCTGATGCTGTTTGATACGCTAACGAACTTCCTAAATTCCTCAACGAAAAGTGCGGAGTATTCCCTCAACCCTTTTTAAAGGCATTAAATGAATATTAAAAGAGCCGGCGTAATGTTGGGAATTCTCACCTTTCTGTTGATTCTTCTTTTTTTTGATCCTGTGCCTGAGGAACCTAAGGTGGGCAGGATGGCTGCGGTGGTGGCCCTCATGGCTATTCTCTGGATCACCGAAGCAGTGCCACTGGCGGCTACCTCTCTTATCCCGATCGTGGCTTTTCCGGTCCTCGAAATCCTCGACAGCGCCAGCATCGCCAAAGCCTACGTCAACTCGATCATCTTCCTTTTTATCGGTGGTTTCCTCATCGCTTTGTCGATGGAAAAGTGGAATCTGCACCGCCGCATAGCGCTTAACATAATAAACCTCATCGGACAGCGGGCCGATACCCTGGTCCTGGGATTCATGGCGGCCTCTGCCTTTCTTTCCATGTGGATATCCAACACCGCAACCGCAGTCATGATGCTGCCTATCGGTCTGGCCATCGCCACCAAAATGGAAGAACAGTTCGGGAAAGAACGCACTCATCCGATGGTGCTGGCCCTCATGCTGGGAATTGCCTACGGCTGTTCCATCGGCGGTGTGGCCACCCTCGTTGGCACGCCGACCAATCTGGCTTTTGTCCGCATTTTCACGGAAATTTATCCGGAGGCGCCCTTGGTCAGTTTTGGGCAATGGCTGATTCTGGGCGTCCCCTATGCGTTAGTCTTGTTGGCTATTACATGGTTTCTCCTGACCCATGTTTTTTGCCGGATGGAAGACGGTCTTGCCCTCGACCGGTCGATCATCAAAAAGGAGTTGATTTCCCTCGGTCCCATGCGCTTCGAGGAAAAAGCGGTGCTGGTCGTTTTTGCCTCTACTGCCATTTTGTGGACATTCCGGCGCGATCTTCATCTCGGAGATTTTACTTTGCCCGGTTGGTCGGGTATCTGGGGACCATTAAAAAACCTGGATGACGGTACCGTAGCCGTCACCATGGCGTTGATACTTTTTTTCATACCGGCAAAAAATCAGATCAAATCTAAAAGAATCCTTGAAGGCGATGTCTTCGGGAAACTGCCCTGGTCGATAATCCTTTTATTTGGCGGCGGATTTGCCCTCGCTTCAGGGTTTGGTGTGAGCGGGCTGTCCCGGTACATCGGCGAATCTTTCACCGCACTGGGCGATATTCCCATCCTCCTGATAATCGCCTTGATTTGCCTTTGCGTTACTTTTTTAACCGAGTTGACCTCCAACGTTGCGACGGCTTCGATGCTCCTGCCGCTTTTGGCCGTCTGGGCCACCAGCCGCGAACTCCACCCATTGGTGTTCATGGTTCCAGCCACAATTTCCGCCTCCATGGCTTTTATGATGCCGGTGGCGACACCTCCCAACGCAGTGGTTTTTGGCAGCCAGCGAATTCGCATTGCGGAAATGGCGAGAGTCGGGATATTTCTCAACCTGGTGGCGGTGTTCCTTACAATCGTAATGGTTCGTTTGCTCCTGCCGGTTATATTTGGCGCCGAAATCAGTACCTTTCCCGATTGGGCAAGGTAATCCCGAACAAAGCATCCCCGTTTAGATTAATCTATCTATGAAATTAAAACCAGGAGATCCTTTTCCGAAATTTAGACTGCCTATTGTAGGCGGAGAAGCCATTGAGATTGGCAAACCGGCGGAGGATAATAATTGGCAACTGGTAGTGGTTTATCGCGGGTTGCATTGCCCGCTTTGCCTCCGCTACCTGATTCAACTGGAAAAACTGAAAGACCGATTGCAGAAATTGAATGTGGAGATTGTAGCGTTATCCGGCGATCCAAGGGAAAAGGCTGAAACATTGGTCCGGGAGAATAATGTGACGATTCCTGTCGCTTATGGTCTCTCGCTGGACCAAATGCGGAAATTGGGCTTGTATATTTCCCATCCGCGCTCGCCGGAGGAAAATGACCGTCCCAACCCTGAGCCCGCCTTGTTTGTCATCGACGAGGAAGGAAATTTGCGTTTGACCGATGTTTCCAATAATCCCTTTTTACGCCCGGATCTGGAAGCGCTGGTAGAGGGCCTGAAGTATATCCGCGCGCCGGAGAATAATTACCCCATCCGTGGAACTTGTGTTTGAATTGGAAACTGACGCGGATTGTAAATGCAGGAGACTGGAATCGACAAATGACGGTTCCCCGCATTTATTCTTCTGTCTGTTTTCCTGAAAACTGAAACCCGTACCCTTCATCTTAATCATAGAAATGCTCAACGATTATCTGGAATTCTTACCCCAAGTAGCAGAGGCGATCGACCGTGGACAGCCGGTCCTGGCCTTGGAATCCACCATCATCGCGCATGGAATGCCTTACCCGCAAAATGTCGAGACGGCCCGCGAAGTCGAATCAATCGCCCGCCAAAATGGCGTAATCCCGGCCACACTGGCCATTCTGGGAGGAAAGCTGAAGGTAGGTCTGAATGATAAGGAAATCGACTTTCTGGGCAGCGGAGAAGGCATATCAAAAGCGAGCAGCCGGGATTTGCCTTTTTTGGTGGCCAATAAATTAAACGGCGCCGCAACGGTCGCGGCCAGCGTGCGAATAGCCGCCATGGCCGGCATAAAAGTCATGGCCACCGGCGGTATCGGCGGGGTTCACAGAGGGGCGGAAAAGACGTTTGACATCTCGGCCGATCTGCCGGAAATCGCTCGCAGTGACGTCGCGGTAGTCTGCGCGGGGGCCAAATCGATTCTCGATATCGGCCTGACTCTGGAATACCTGGAAACTCTGGGCATTCCCGTTGCGGGTTATCAGACCGATCATTTTCCTGCCTTTTTCACCAGAAATAGCGGTTTTGAAGTCCCACAAAGAGTCGATTCAGTAGAGGAATTGGCCGGTATCCTGAAAGCCAAGTGGGCCATGAACTTAAAAGGAGGCATGATAATTGCCAACCCCATCCCGAAAGAGCATGAACTGCCGTTGAAAATGGCGGAAACGGCAACCTCCCAAGCCCTTCAAGAACTGGAAGAACAGGGCATCAAAGGCAAGGCAGCGACCCCATTTCTCCTTTCCCGTATCGAAGCATTAACCAAAGGGGAAAGCCTGCGCAGCAATATTAAACTGGTGTGTAACAATGTTAAACTGGGCGCTCTCCTGGCGGTTGAATTATCACGCATCACCTCTTAAAATTCATCCCTTTCACTAATTTCCGCCCTTGTCCTAATTTGCAAACTGCACAACCAAGAGTCGCTTGCATCGGTGGCGTTGATATCGACCACAAGGCCCGGCTGCACCGAAGTTTTCAGGCGGGAACCTCCAATCCGGTCTCGGTCACATCATCTCCGGGCGGAGTCATTCGCAATATCGCCGAATCCCTGGCCAGGCTGCAATGTGAGGTCAGCCTTTTCTCCATTGTCGGTTCGGATTCGGCCGGGGATAACCTTTTACAATCCCTGAAAAGGCTGCACGTCGATATTTCCGGCGTAGGGCGTTCCACCCGCCAGCCGACAGCTTCCTACACCGCCATTCTCGAACCGGACGGAGGATTGGCAGCCGGATTGGCCGATATGGCTGTTTTCGATGAAATGACTCCTTCATGGATCGAACAAATCGAATCGAGTTTGGCCTTGTGCGGAATGTGGATCATCGACTCCAATCTTCCAGCCGGGGCAATCGAACACCTGCTGCTGAACAGCAAAACCGAGGAAATCAAGGTTCTGGGCGATCCCGTATCGGTGGCCAAATCGGAGCGATTCAAAAGGGTTCTCCATAAAATAGATATTCTTTTTCCGGACCAGCGGGAAGCGGCTGCACTTTCAGGATTGGAAATAAAAACCTCGGAAGATGTGGCGATGGCGGCGGCAAAAATCCGCGAATTAGGGGTGGGGTCGGTTGTCGTCACCTTGGGGGCCAAAGGCATCTACCTGGATAGCCCGGTGAAGAAGGCGTTTTATCCAGCCCTCCCACCAGCGGAAATACAGGACGTAACCGGAGCCGGAGACGCCCTCCTGGCCGGTTACGCTTATGGGTTGTTGAAAGATCAAAAAACTGATCCTGTTCGACTCGGGCTTGCCGCCGCCAGCCTGGCCCTGGAAAGCGGTCAGTCCGTTCCAACAAGTTTGACCCATTCCGCTTTGCAAAGACGCCTCACCCAATGAAATCCTTGAACAATGTTCATTTGGGATATGTTTATGAGTCTGTCAGGCATTTTCTCAAAATTAATCTATTATTATTCTTATAAAGTTCAAAAAATACGGGATTCCGGTGTTGCTAAAGTCTTTTTTTTCGTTCAACAATCCCACCCTACCCCAATTGGGTTACCCCTTACACTTACATTCCACATTCGCGGATTGAGTGTCCTTTTTATAAAAATTATCAAACCAAACAAGAACCCTAAATCTATAACCATATGATTATCAACAGACTAAGAATAGCAATATTGCTCTTTGCCAGCTTGGCGCTGGTCACAGCCGGATATTCTCAAAACATCACTTCCTCCGGCTTGAATGGAACAGTGACCGATAGTGACGGCAACTCAGTGGCAGGCGCCACCGTGCGCATTATCCATGTGCCCACTGGATCGACCAAAACTATCACCTCCAGCTCAAACGGTTCCTTCGCATCAAGAGGGATGCGAGTTGGCGGCCCCTACAGTGTTACCACCAGTTTCGATGGCTACCAGACCTCAACCGTAGAGAACATTTATTTGACCGTGGCCAATGTCACCGATGTTACCATAGCGATGGCGGATGCGTCCGACATTGAGGAATTGGATGAATTCATTTTCACGGAGGAACAGGATGGTCTCTTTAATGCGGACTCCCGCAGCACAGTGACGAGGTTGGACGAGGCCAGGGTATTGAGCGTGTCCAGCGCTGACCGTTCATTGAACGAGTTGCTCAAAACCAACCCCAAAGTTGTCGTGGATAAAGATTTCGGTTCTTTTACATCGGCTGGCATTAATGCACGTTATAATAATGTGACGGTTGACGGGGTTCAGGTAAATGATCCCTTCGGCCTGAACTCAAGTGGCCAGGCCACCCGCAATGGCCCTCCTGTTTCCATTGATGCCATTGAGTCGTTGGAAATCGACACGACTCCTTTTGACATCCGGCAGTCCAAATTTACGGGAGCTGCCGTCAACGTGGTAACCAAGAGCGGTACCAACCAGTTTCACGGTTCGGGCTACTACTATTGGCGCGATTCGGATAATTTTGGAGATAACGAGAATGGGGTGGAATTCGACCCGGCATTCGATGAGCAAACCTATGGATTTACCTTGGGTGGCCCAATCCTGAAGAATAAGCTGTTTTTCTTTGTCAATTATGAGAAAACAGAGCGTGACCGCAGCGGTTCCAGTGTCGGTTTGATCGGTAGCGGAGCATCCAACATTTTCCCCGCAACCCCGGCGGAAGTTGACGAGATTATCAGTATAGCACAAAATGTATGGGGCATTAATGCGGGAACGCCAACCGGGGCGGAAATCCTCAATGACGAAGTCGAGAAAATATTGGTCAAGGTCGACTGGAATATTAACGACAAACATCATTTGAGTTTCAAATATGACAAGGCGGAAGACAGTATTTTAACAATTACTCAACGCAATACTACCGCATTCTCGCTGAGCAGCTTTTGGTATGACCAGCCCAGTATTTCGAAAAATTATGTAGCTCAACTTTTCAGTGACTGGAATGACCGGTTCAGCACTGAAATTCGTTATTCATTTTCCGATTATGACGGCAGCCCGACAACGCCTACGGACGATCCGCAGGTCAGTGTTGGTGTCCCCGGCGGAGGCTCCGTGTTTTTTGGGGCAGAACGGTTTCGCCATTTCAATATTCTTCTTGGGGAAACGACGACTTTTACGATTGCGGGCACTCTTTTTTCGGGTGAAAGCCGCAATCACGAAACAGTTTTCGGTCTGGATTTTTCAAAGAAGATCATAGCCAATACCTTCCTTTTCGACAACAAGGGAACCTGGAGTTTTGCCAGTGCCGCCGATTTTGCAGCAGGCAATGCTTCAGGCTTATCGCATCGGTTTGAAGCCGATGGAACGAGCGTAGTCGCCAATTGGGAGGAAAAAGTATGGTCCCCCTATATCCAGCATACCTGGCAGGTGCATAGCAATTTTGCCATGACCCTTGGTCTGCGCTGGGACATCAATGATTTCCCGTTATCCCCAGGGTTTAACCAGCGGTTTCAGGATTTCTTCGGCAAACCCAATGACAATACTATCGATGGTTCAAGAACTTTCTCCCCTCGATTCAGTTTTAATTGGGACATAAAGGGAGATAACTCTCTTCAATTGCGTGGCGGCATAGGCAAATTTTTCGGCAAGTCGCCCGGCGTGTGGCTATCCAATGGATTCACCAATGACGGACTCACCGTTGTAACGGCTCAATTTCCGGATGGCCTGCCAGCGTTTGAGCCCGATTCGACCAACCAACCCAAAGGTACCCCCGGCGCACCCAGCGGGGAGGTCGATTCACTGGCCAAAGGATTCGAAACGCCTTCCTCATGGAAAGGGGTTATTGCTCTCGACTATAAATTCAAAGCACCCGTTTTGGGCGATTTGGTCGCCACCATCGAAGGTGAATGGTCCTTTGTCGAAGATGCCGTGGCATTCCGCAACCTTGTGGCGGAACCGATCGGGACAGGCCCTGACGGTCGAGTTATCATGTCGACAGCCCGGGCTGGAGCAGCAGGCTTCGGAGGTTTCGGAAGTGTAACGGAATTAGCCAATACAAGCCTTGGGGATTCCACCAATTACACACTTTCAATAACTCGACCCAACAGGGGAGACGGATGGTATTCCTCTTTTTCCTATTCCTATGGAAGCTCGAATGAGGTTAATTCCGGGACAGGCTTCATAGCGGTGGAAAATTTCCGGGCCACCCCGATCTTCAACGCCAACGTCGATGAATTGGGTACTTCGCCTTTTGAGGTTCGCCATAATTTTATCTACACCCTCTCCAAGCAAATTAAATGGGGCGGCGAAAATAGTAAGTGGAAGACGAATATTACCTTATTTTACCAAGGTCGTTCGGGCAAACCCTACAGCTATGTGGCCAAAAATAATACAAATAATGATGACTGCTGCTCCACCAACGACCTCTTTTACACACCGAATGGACCGGACGATCCCTTCGTTACCTGGGCAGCAAGCGCCGACGGTGTCCTGACCGCCGCCGAGACAGCGGACCGGGATGCATTTTTTGCTTTTGTTGGTCAGCATCCTGACCTCGAACCAGGCAAGCAGCACAAGAAAAACGATGCCACTCTACCCTGGATTCATCAATGGGATCTCAAGATTGCTCAGGATCTCCCTATTGCCACAAAATGGGGCAAGTTGCAATTTACAATGGATATCCTGAATATCGGCAACCTGATCGACAGTTCCTGGGGCCAGATTCAGGACTTTCCGATTAATTTTGGCGGCACTCCTTCACAGAACATCGCCAGCGCTACTTATGTTCCTGATAGTAACAAGTACCTCTACTCCTTCAATGGAGTAGGAAACTCCCCAATTGTGGAGGATCGTTTCGGCCAATCCCGCTGGAATATTCTCTTTGGCATAAAGTATGTCTTCTAAATTGGGGCTGATTCCTCTTTAACCTATTATTTATTGATGCCCCGGAGTTTTTCCGGGGCATCAATGCTTACTGATAACGATAATTTTATTCAACCCCGTCAATGCCAGTTCGGATACCGTTCTTTTCTAAAAAAATCAATCGCCTGGTTAGCCAGTTAATCATCGCTTTTTTCGTGGTTCCGCTGGCCGTAGGCCTCGCCAATGCCGAAACGGATTCGCAAGGTTCGGTGCGCGAAATCACCATACTTCACACCAACGATTTCGAGAGCGCTTTTAATCCCATTCCGGCCTACTGGCTGGACGATGTGAATTTTCTCGGAGGCGGCGCTGAGCTGGCGGCGCTGGTAGAGAACATTCGCGCCCGCGAAGACTTGGTTTACCTTTTCGATGCCGGTGACATGTTCACCGGTTTGCTTTCCAACCGCACGCAGGGGGAAGTGCTTATGGAGATGATGATCACCATGCGCTACGATGCCATGGCCATCGGCAACCACGAGTACGATTACGGTTGGGAAAATCTTCGTAAACAGAAAAACCGGGCACCCTTTCCCATTATGGGGGCCAACATCTTTTACAAAGGAACCGACATTCCCTTCGCCCAACCCTATGCCATTGTGGAAAAAGAGGGATTCCGCATCGGGGTAATCGGAATAATCGGCGAGGATGCCCGCAGCGTTGTGCTGCCGTCATTCGTGGCAGAACTCGACTTTCGCGACCCTGCGCCGATTGTCAGGGAGGCGGTCGCCTACCTAAAACCGGATGTGGACCTGGTGGTGGTTCTGGCCCACATGGGGATGACTGCCCCCATGCAGACCGATGCCGAGGCTCACCCCGAAATACAGCGCGGCGTGGAAGCGGATCTGGCTCTGGTGGGAGCGGTTCCCGGAATTGACATTTTCATCGGCGGACACGCCGATAATGGGACGGAAAAACCTATAGTACACCCTGAAACAGGAACCCTTGTGGTGCAAACTTATGGGCACGGCATCCGATTGGGCTATATCAAATTAAAATATGATACGAAGGCCAAAAAGATACTCTCATACGAAGGGAAACTGCTGCCAGTAGAGAGTGAAAAGCTCGTCCCCCACCCCATCGTGGCGCAAAAAATAGAGCATTACCGCAAGAAATATCCTGAAATCGAAGCTGTCGTTGGACGCCTCGAACAACGATTGATCCGCAGCTACAACACGGAATCCTCGCTGGGCAGCTTTGCCGCCGATATTATGCGGAAATCCGCACATTCGGATGTCGCTTTTATAAACGCCGGTGGTTTGCGGTCCGATCTTCCGGAGGGGGAAGTCTCCTTCGGAAATGTCATTGACGCATTCCCTTTCCCCAATCGAGTCGTTTTAATGGACCTGGCAGGAAAAGATATTCTAGGGGTTCTCGAGCAGTCGATGACCCTCGAGCGCGGAATGATCCAAACCTCCGGACTCGTCGCCCATTATGATCTGAGCCGCCCAAAGGGACAGCGTGTGGACGAATTTGAGATCGGTGGGGAACCGGTAGATCCGGATCGGATATACAAAGTTGCGGTGGCTGATTTGCTGGCCGAAGGGGCCGACCTTTATTCCTCTTTCCTCAACGGGACGATTACAAGAGGACGTGAGGACAGCCCAAAGATTTCCGAGGTTGTCT
The DNA here is from genome assembly GCA_021772535.1 of Opitutales bacterium. Lineage (GTDB taxonomy): Bacteria > Verrucomicrobiota > Verrucomicrobiia > Opitutales > UBA2987 > JAJFLU01. Next base: position 25,904 of record JAJFLV010000214.1, read on the forward strand.
TGCAGTATTTCTCAGACGTCCCAGCACCAGACTTTCCAAAACCAGGGCGGCTAATTCCAATCGAAAGGTAGAACCATTCATTACCATATCCAACTAGACAAAAATATCATCGAGGGTGCGGAATATGTTCTTTTGCCCGGCGATCCTGCCAGGGTGGAAAAAACCGCCAAATACCTCGATCAAGACGCAAAATTTCTTGCCCAGAATCGAGAATACACTTCGTTCCTAGCAACGCTTTGCGGTCAAAAAGTCCTCGTTTGCTCGACAGGGATCGGGGGACCGGGAATGTCTCTGGCCTTGGAAGAGCTGGCCGATATAGGGGTTAAGAATTTTTATCGCATCGGGACTACTGGCGCCATTCAACCGGATATACCTGTTCCCTCCCTCATAATTACAAGCGGATCAGTCCGACTGGATGGGGCTTCGACCCACTATGCTCCCATCGAGTATCCCGCAGTGGCCGATCTTGAACTGACCAACTCGCTGGTCGATGCGGCCCGCGCAACAGGGCTTGAATACCGGGTTGGCATTACGGCATCCGCGGACACTTTTTATCCTGGCCAGGAACGTTACGACACTTTTTCAGGTTACGTCATTCGAAAGTTTCAGAACAGCATGAAAGAGTGGCAAGCGCTCAAAGTTCTCAATTACGAAATGGAATCCGCCACCTTGCTGACAATTATCGCTACTTTCGGACTAAAAGCGGCCTGTGTCGCCTCCACCATCGTCAACCGCACTCGCACTGAAACCCCCGACGATTCAATTCTCAATGAGGCGGAATCCAATTTGGCCAAAGTAATGAAAAAGGCCCTCGAAATCCGCTTTGCCTAAACTCCTCATCAAATGTGGGACATCCTGATTAACCTGGCGAGGGGCGTCTTCGGCATCGTGGTGTTAGTTGCCCTTTGCTATGGGTTGAGCAGCGACCGAAAGCATATCAATTGGCGGCTTGTCCTCGGAGGAATCGGGCTGCAGGTTATCATCGCCTTTTTGGTCATGAAGGTAGAAAAGGTGGAAAAAAGTTTTGAATGGGTTTCCGGTTTATTTGTTCGCATCCTTCAGTATTCCAATGTCGGCTCCCGGTTCATCTTTGGCAATTTGGTGGACGATACGTCTATGGGGGCTCAGTTTGGCTTCTCGGTCCTCCCGACCATTATATTTTTCTCCGCCCTCACTTCTTTGCTCTATTATCTGGGGATTTTACAGCGGATCGTCTTTGTTTTCGCCTGGATTATGAACAAAACAATGCGGCTTTCCGGAGCGGAGAGTATGGCCGCCGCCGCCAATGTTTTTATCGGCCAAACGGAGGCGCCCCTTCTGGTCAGGCCCTACCTGGAACGGATGACCAAGTCCGAAATTGCCTGCCTTATGACCGGGGGCATGGCCACCATTGCTGGAAGTGTTTTGGGCGCCTATATTCAACTTCTCGGGGGAGACGATCCGGTTTTGCGCATTGCCGTCGGTAAACGTCTGCTGACTGCCTCCATCATGGCCGCACCGGCGGCAATTGTTTTGGCCAAAGTGCTTTTTCCTGAGAGAGAGAAAGTTGATGCCGGTTTGCATGTGACCAAAGATTCGATTGGGGTAAATCTATTTGACTCCATAACTTCGGGCACAACCCAAGGGGTCAGGCTGGCGGTCAATGTGGGCGCCATTTTAATCGTTTTCCTCGCCATTATCGCAATGGCCAACTTCATGCTGACTGAATGGGTGGGGCAATTAGGAGGCATCAACTCCTCCATTGAATCCTGGACGGAGGGAGCTTACGAGGGACTTTCTTTGCAGTTTATTTTCGGCATTCTTTTTTCCCCTGTAGCTTTTGTCATCGGGGCAGATCCGGGAAGCTTGTTAGCAGTGGGCCAATTATTGGGCGAGAAACTGGTCCTCAATGAGTTCTTCGCCTACATTACACTTGGAGAAATGATCGAGTCAGAAAGGCTTGCCGATCCCAAAGCTATTTTAATATCGACATTCGCCCTTTGCGGATTCGCCAACATGGCATCAATTGGTGTGCAAATCGGGGGGATCGGCACGCTTGCTCCCGGCCAAAGAGATATTCTGGCCAAACTAGCCCTGCGCGCCCTGATTGGCGGAACCTGCGCCACCTTGATGACCGCAACTATCGCGGGGGCGATTTCGAGTTAACCTTAAATTGCATTTATGGCCCTGATACTGGACATCATCCGTGCTCTGGCCGGCAGTGTAGCACTGCTTGGCTTTTGTTATTGGCTGAGCAATGACCGCAGGGGCATCAATTGGCATCTTGTCTTCGGGGGACTGGGGCTACAGTTCGCAATCGCAATGTTGGTATTAAGAGCGCCTTATATCGGGGACGGCCTGGATTTTATAGCCCAATTTGCCGTCAACCTGTTGGGATTTTCCCTGAAAGGAAGTAAGTTCATTTTCGGAGAATTGGCTACGGACAGCTCTTACGAGGCTATATTTGCCTTCCGTGTTTTGCCGTCGATCGTCTTTTTCTCCGCCTTGACCTCGGTTCTTTACTACCTCGGCATATTGCAAAAGGTGGTTTACGCCTTTGCCTGGGTCATGCAGAAAACGATGAAGCTATCCGGCGCGGAAAGCTTGGCCGCCGCCGCCAATGTCTTCATTGGGCAAACGGAAGCGCCGCTCATGGTTAAGCCTTATCTGGAACGCATGACCCGCTCAGAAATCACCTGCCTGATGGCTGGCGGTATGGCGACTTCCGCCGGAGCGATCTTCGCAGCTTATGTTTCCATTCTGGCGGGCGACGATCAGGCCCTCCAGCTACTGGTGGGTAAACGGCTGATCTCCGCTTTCATCATGGCTGCTCCCGCCGCCATTGTCTGCGCCAAAATCCTCATGCCCGAGCACGAGGAGGTGGATACCGACTTGCGTGTCTCCAAGGAATCGATCGGGGTTAATATTTTCGATGCGGTGACGGGCGGAGTAACGCAGGGAGTCAAGCTATCGGTCAATGTCGGGGCGGTGGTTCTGGTATTTGTGGCTCTGGTTGCCCTGCTTAATGACCTGACAGGTTGGATTGGCAGTATCACGGGGCTCAATCCGGTCATCAATGAAGCTACCGCAGGTGGTTTCGAGGGCCTTACCCTTCAATTTATTCTGGGTCTGATTTTTATGCCAGTGGCCTGGTTGGTGGGAGTCGATACCGAAAGCCTGCTCCATGTCGGTGTGCTTTTTGGGGAAAAACTCATCCTCAACGACCTGGTGGCCTACACCACCATGGCGGAAATGGTCAGCCAAGGACACCTGGCCACCGAAAAATCGATCGTTATAGCCACCTTTACCTTGTGCGGGTTTGCTTCCTTTGTCTCTGTTGGTGTGCAGATCGGCGGCATTTCGGTGCTCGCTCCCGTGCAAAGAACCAACCTGGCACGACTGGGCATCCGTGCCATGATCGCGGCGTTTTGCGCCTCCCTCATGTCGGCCAACCTGGCCGGGTTGTTAATCGGCTGACCAGGCGGCCAGGGCGCCTTCGAAATCGAACATCTCAAGGGCATTGCCCCGCATCAGGCGTTGACCCATTTCAAGGGTATCGCTTTCCGAAAAATACCCCTCATTAACCAAGTCGGACAAGACCCGGGTTATGCCCTCGCGGGCCAGGCGGGCATGTCCCACAATGGTTTCGACGGAGATATAATCCCCGCCAAAAGTGAAAAACTTGCTCGCGGGCACGGCCAACAGGGCCTCCTTGAGAAATCGGCTGCTGGCCGCCGGATTGATGATCCATGCCCAGCAAAGATCGATGTAAACATTGGAATAATGTTTGGCCAGGGCGATGTATTCGTCCTGATAGGGATAGCCGATATGCATGAGAATGAACTTCACGTCCGGATGAGCCTGTATGACCGGGCAGAGGTCACCGGCATTGCGACGTAGGCGATCCAGAGGCATGTTGTTGACCCCGGCATAATAACCGGTGTGCAGTTTAACAGGCAGTTTGTATTCGGCAGCTTTATCCAAACAATAATTAAACAGATGATTGCCAAGGGCTTCCGAATCCTCAACGGAAAGGGATTGGCCGTTGGCTAACCGGGCAAACAAGGGAGCAGCCTCCTGTTTGGCCACCGGTACATAATTTAGCCGTCGGACATAAGCGCTCTGATTCTTCAAAGCAATGGCACGAGGCCCATAGGTCTCGAAATGCCAGTCGATGACGGCGTGCCAGTCATCAATCGAGGATGGTTCGATACCCGCAGGCTCAGCGATGGCCAAATCCAGTTCCGTACTCAGAGCAACGAAGGAGAGGTCCTGGAAGAGCAGGTCGGGGTATTCGGTCTCATAAAAGATCTGGTCGAGGGCATTTACCTGGGCGGATTCGACTCCGGCATGATCATGTAATATTTTTTTGTAATAACCCTTCTGGACCAGTTTTTCCATCTTCTGATCGACTCGCTCAACACTGCTTTCATAAACCTCCTCTTCTTCGAACAGCTCCCGAAAGGTTATGCGCAATGCCTGCAGGTAGCCGGTGTTTTTGGCCCGTTCATAGTAAGGTTCAACGATCCGCCATTTTTGCCGGGAAGAAACTTCGTTTCGAGAAAGGCCAAAGACTTTGTGTGTTTCCTCGGCAGTCATCCCCGCCGAAAGCAAATCATCCAAGGCATATTGCAGGAAAAGGTAGGGCCAGTCATTGCGCTGGTAGCCCAAAAACAAGGGCATCCAGCTATCAAAAGGCGGCACCGGGGCATCCTTTCCTCTCCACTCGAGGCGTCGCGATTCCTCGATCAAATGCTCGTGAGTATCGATGAAAAGAGTTCCCTCGACAAATTCCCCTATGCTTGAAATCACGGACATCGGTTTGCCAATTACCGCTTTTTTAAGTTACAGCGGAGGACCCTTATTTTAAAGCAGGCTCATGTGTCCATCGCGAGGGCGCCGGATAATCATCACCTTTGGTATAATGATGGTAGTAGGTTTCCCGCAGGTTCATAAACTGGTCGAAATTGACCACTGTCTCCGGATTTTCCCTGCTTTGCACGATGAAATCGGCCTCCGGCGGGTAACAGGCCAGCTCGACATTGCGCAGATGGTCGGCCTGATTGAGGTGGGGCTTTAAGCCGATATTGTTGGGCGTCTTGGGGTTTTGGTAACGGACGTCGATGCTCCAGCGAACCTTATCCGTAAGATTGGAGGCGGAGCTGTGAGGAGTCATATTGGTCAGGACAACAACGCTTCCGGCATCAACTTGAGCGGCCATGGTTTTTTGTCCCCTTTCTGGCAAATCCTCCTCTTCTATGACAAGGTAGCCTTTTTTCTCCTGGCACCAGAAATGCTCAATAATTCCTTGTTTGTGCGCTCGGGGGAGGATTTTGAGGCAGCCGTTTTCCTTGGTGGCTTTGACCAGTGGTATCCAGAACGTAAGGATTAAATGGGGGTCGCACTGCCCGGCAAAGTAACCTGCATCCTGGTGCCAGGGGACTTCCTTCATCTTGTCGCCAGGGACCTTTGTCCTGAGTCGGTAGATCGAGGAGGATACGAGTTCCGACCCGATAATCGATTCGGCCAGGCGGAGCAGTTTCGGGTGCTGAATAAGTCGAAAAATTTCTCTTCCCCGAAAACCGCCGCCCATATAACCCTCCAGGTGGTACATGAGCTCCGCACCGTTTTGCTCATTGTCCAAAAAAATGCTGGCGGTGCGTTTTTCGAACGATTCCCCCTCATGGGTATCTTCGATGCGGCCCTCTGACTTCATCTGCCGCAATTTTTTATCCACGGCAGCGGCCAACTCCTGCCTAAGGGGTTCAATCTCATTATCGTTCAATACATTTTCCGCGATGAAATAACCTTCGCGGTAAAAGAAGGCCAATTGCTCCTCAGATAACTTTCCATCGCTCAATTTCATACCAAAAGCTCAATCATTTATGGTAAATTTGTCAACCTGACCTCTGTGGAAGATAACATGAATCAACTCAAAAGGCTTTAATCCTCCTTTTTTAGACCGATGCTGACGAGGCGGCGGTTGAGGAATTCACCGGAGGTGAGGTCCTCGAATTTTTTCGGATGTTCCTCATCCACGCAGGAGGGAAGACAATTGAGTTCCATCTCCGGCTTGGGCTGGAGGAAAAACGGGATGGAAATACGGGGAGCGTGCCACAATTCGCGAGGAGGGTTGACGACCCGGTGTTTGGTCGAAACCAGACGGCTGTTGCAAAGCCTTTCCAGCATGTTTCCCACATTGACGACAATCTGGTCGGGAGAAATGTCCGCCGCAATCCATTCGCCATCATGGTTCATGACCTGCAATCCCGGTGTGTCCGCGCCCAGAAGGAGCGTGATCAGGCAAATATCCGTATGCTCGGCAGCGCGTACGGCGTCCTGGGGATCCTCCGTGATGGGAGGAGAATAAATGGCTCTCAGGATGCTGTGGCCGTTATGAATTTTATCGTCGAAATAATCTTCCTCCAAATCCAGAAACAAGGCCAGCGCACTAAGCAGCTTGCGGCCCGATTCCTGGAAATTGCTGAACAGCTTCAAACCGGTCGGCGTGTATTCCGGCAGGTCCTCCACGAAAACGTTTTCAGGATACTCCGCCCTCAATTGGGGATTGTCCTCTACTTCAGGACCGAACTGGAACATCTCCTTGAGGTCGGGAGTTTCAGAATCTTCTGAGTGTTCCATCCCCATGGCAATGTACCCGCGCATCCCACCGCCATCGTATTTCTGCTTCACTTTGAGGGGAAGCTGGGAGAATTCCTTGACCAGTGCTAGAAACTTGTCGATGAGGTCCTGGTCGATGCCGTGGTTGGTCATGGCGACAAACCCAACCTCGGTGTAGGCTTCTCCAATCTCCTGAATAAACTTCCTCTTTCTGGCTTCATCTCCAGAGAGAAAGTCTGCAAAATCAACACTCGGTATGGTAGTAAATGAACTCATGACGGATATGGTTGGAAAAGTCTCTGTTTATCATTCGGAGGATATAAGAAAACAGCTTTACAGGCAATGACCAGGAAAGGCAATACAATGTCTGTGGTGAACATCGCTCCTTTTCTCGGTTAAATATTTAGAACCTATCTCAAATTCGCAGATGAATGATGTTTGTAGCGCCACGGCAGCAGATGCCAGGCGGCTTTGTGCCCGGATGGGCTGGACGCCCCTCGGGCGCAAACCAACGCAGCAGGTGCTGCCGTGCCGCACAAATCCTTTGGACAGAGGCAGTTATGTGTTTGAGCAGCGTTCCGGCGGGGCAACAGGGCTGCCAGCCCGGCAAGCCCCGTCGCGCCTTGCTCAAAATGCATAATTGCTCTCAGCATCAACATCATCGAATTTGAGATAGGTTCTAGAATATTCGGGGGTCTATCCCCTTGGTTTCCGGTCCATAGGGATAGGGGTATAATTCGCCGATGGTCATGAGGTCGATTTCCCTCTCAAGTGTGGCTCCGATGATTCTCACATCTGGGTTGGCGCCGCAAAATTCCCAGATTACCTGCCGGCATTCGGCACAGGGCACCCCCGAATAAGGTCCATGGCAGACCAAGGCCTCGATTACCCGGTCGCCCCCGGCAGCCATCTGGTTGATAGCGTTGCGCTCCGCATGCACACATTGCTGAAGGCTGACTACCTCGACATTGCAGGCGGCGTAAATTTTTCCGGATTTGGCCCGCACGGCAGAGCCTACCTTGTGCTTTGAATAAGGCGTATAGGCATTTTTCCTTGCGTGCTCGGCGGCTATCACCAATTCACGATCCTCAGGAGACAAGTCGTTAAAACTGATTCGCTGCATTCAGCTGGTCTCCGGTTTTGAGTGGGAAATCATTTCCAATTGGCCATCGGAATTCAACCGGCGATAAAAGCACCCTATGCGGGATTTGCCATCAGATGATTTGGTATGACATGCGCCACCCCCACTGCGACGGGCCAGAAAAAGAACCGCGGTTTGCTCGCAATTGACCCGGGTTTCGATGATGCGGAGGGTGTCCCCGGTATTTTTGCCGACGATCCAGACCTCGTCCCGCCAGGTGCTCCAGAATGTCACACACTGCTCCCGTAATGCCGTTTCGAGAACCTCCTTGTTTATATAACCAACCATCAATACTTCCCCGGTTTCGGTATCCTGAACAACCGCTGGAATGAGGTCTTTGCCGGTGGCGCCAATGTCATTCAGCTTGTTGAAATCGAGCCGCAGTTCTTTCCCTTCCTCCAATTCAGTTTGGGACATGATTGTAGCTCCTAAACAGACTAAAGGGTTTGTTGGAACCATTTTACAGTTCGCTTCATCACCTTTTCGGCCATGGTCTGGTCTTCACCCAAAACTCCGAAAATGTGATCGGCGCCGGATAACAAGACCCCCTCGGAAGGACGCCCTTTGGCCAATGCAGCGAATTTTGGGACATAAGGCGCAGAGAAATCTTCCGTCCCCGCAATGGACAGGAATGCGTCAGAGTATTTTTCCACGCTTTTCAAAACATCGTATTCCTCAAGTTTTTCAAAGAAGCCTTTTTTCAAGGTCACCTCCCGCCAACCCAGATCGATGGTGATAATTCCTTTTTCCATCACCTCATCGAACCGTTCCTGTCCCAGAGAACCAAGGAAATCCTTACGCAGTTCTCCAGCCGAAGACCAGGTTACCATCGACTTATACCATTCGGGATTCTCTCCCGCAGAGATGATGGCGGTTGCCCCGCCCATGCTGAATCCGAGTATTCCCATTCGCTCCGTATCGACCGATTCGAGACTCGATAAAAATTGGTATGCCTCGGCTGCCGCATTGACACGGATCTCGATGCTCGAATCGGCCATTTCTCCACCGCTCTCACCCCATCCCGGGAAGTCGATGCGCAGGGATGCGATGCCTTTGCGGGCCAGCTTTTCGGCCAACCTTTTGTACATATCGCCGACCTCGTTTTTCTGGCTCCCAAACCCGTGGCACATTAAAATAGCCGGGACTTTGCCATCCGTCTCCGGTTGGGCAAGAATACCCACGATTTGCTCACCAATGGTTACATAATGCTCGCTCCACGACATTTTCTCACCCGCCTTCACGGTTGATGAGATGAATAAAAAACCAAATACGGCGAACAAAATATTAATGTGTGCTTTTTTCATAATTAGATAAATCGAAAATTATTCCTATAAATTTTCAAAGTGGTGGTGGATTAGGTTATGGAGATATTAAGTGGCAATATTTTTGCAATAAACCAATTCTTCACCCTGTGGTTCAAGATTGCTGATGGTTCCGCATTTTTCGTAACCCAATTTTCGAAGCAATTCGTTCATTGGTTGGTTGAATTCCCCTGAAGAGATATAAATTTTGCTTGTGCGGCAAATCCTTTCCCCATGCTCGAGCAATGCAGCGCCAATGCCCTGACGACGATTTTCCGGTTTTACGTAAATGAGGGAAATAAAACCATAGCTGAAAAAAGTATGATCCAAGATCATACAACCAACCGCTTCCCCTTGAACGGAGGCCAGCCAACAACTCCGAGACCTTACCGCACGCTCGAAAAATTGTTGCCCTTCCTCGAAACGCTCGAGTCCTTCGATGGGAAATCCATTTCTTAAAAAATCTTCATTGGCCCAGTAAATGTTCAATTCCTGAGAAATATGGGTAGATATCACGGAGCGTTCCGTTTTCGTGTCCGAAGCCCACTCGCGCTGACGAACCTCCCGTGGCGAAAGGCCGTAGTATTTTTTCACGAACCGGGAAAAATGATAGGGAGATTTGAATCCGCTCTGGTAAGCGATTTCTTCTACCGTCAGGTCGGTATCCCGCAGTTTGGCCAAGCCTTTTTCAACTCGAGTCTGCCACAACAACTGATTGGGAGTGCAGGAAATATGCTTTCGAAACAGGCGGGAGAGGTGCTGAGCGCTCAAACAAGCCACCTGGGCAAAGGTTTTGGTTGTGCAGGATTCGTTGTAATGCCCTTCAATATATTGGCAGACCCGTTGAATGGGCTCCGGCAATGGACGCGGTTCATCGTCGAATAGTCCGGCACGGTAAAAATATTCATGAAAAAGGGCCTCGGCCAACTTTTCCCGTAACCGCCTGGGACCGTTACGGTGCAGCAAACCAATTTTCATCAGCGTGTCCATGAGTTCGGAAACCGGGAGGATGAAAGGCATCATCTCCAGCCTTTTTAAAACGACGCGGTCCAGGTCAGGTTGAATGGCCGCGCACCAGGCATGATGCACCTCCTCGGCGCTTGAATATTGGAAAAACTCCCTGTGCCCCGGACATAGAACGGTTGCCTGTCCCGGCTCCTGCTGATAGTCTACACCATCCACCGTGATGGTTTGCTCACCGCGATAAACGATATTCAGTTGAAGATTTTCCTGAGTGCGCGGTCCGAAGCTCCATTTTCTCGCTTTGCCCCGCCAACCTGCTTTATGCAGAAATTCGGAGAACATAAAGGGCTGATTGAGAGTAAAAATGTTCATTTCAGTCATGTTATTACACGGGTTGGTCATTTTAAACAATGGATATTTGCCTATACTTTACTAAGCCCCACTAAAAGGGGGCATCCTGACCAGAACCTTGGTAAACTTGATTAAAAATAATAATGACTGATCAATCGGTAGAAGAGGAGCTTTTGAAGCGCGGACGAGGCAAAATCAATTGGATTAGTTCCAATATGAAAATGTTGGACAAGCTCCGGGAGGAGTTCACATCGAGCCAACCTTTCGCAGGGCTTACAATTGGTGTTTCCCTGCATATCGAGCAGAAAACGGCCGCATTGTTCAGTGTACTGGCCGCCGGGGGCGCTGAAGTGGTAGCTACCGGCAATCTGGGCACAACAAATGACGATATTGCCGCAGCCCTCAATGAAAGCGGAATCCGGGTCTACGGAAAACGAAACGATACCCGAAGTGAACACCTGGAAAACGTTCGCCGAATACTTCGCCACAAACCCGCTCTGCTATTGGACAATGGGGCCGATCTGATCGCCTTCCTAATTGAGGAGGAGGAATTTTCCGGACAAAAAATCATCGGCGGCACGGAAGAGACAACCTCTGGAGGAAACCGCATTCGTGAAGAGATGCCGGGCAAAGTGTCTTTTCCAGCGATCGTAATCAACGACAGCCCCCTCAAACTGATCGTCGAAAACAAGCACGCCGTCGGCCAATCGGTTCTGGAAAGTTTTTTAAGAATTACCAACCTGATGGTCCAGGGAAAGAGGGTCGTCGTCTTCGGCTACGGTTGGTGCGGAAGAGGAATCGCCAAATATTTCAAGAGTTTCGGAGCCCAGGTAACTGTGATGGAAAAAGACCCCATTCGTGCGCTGGAAGCGGCTGTGGACGGATTCCGGGTTACCGAAACGGAAGCCGCAGTCTCTTGGGGAAATGTTTTCATTACGGCCACCGGTAGACCGGGAATTATTAAAGCGGAGCATTTCGCCCATATTTCCGATGGCGCGATTTTGGCCAATGCCGGTCATTTCGATTGGGAGATCGAGGTGCCGGAGTTGGTCAAGCAAGCTGCTTCCGTCGAGGAACCGGAGGAGGCCATTGAGCGGTTTGCAATGCCCAACGGCAACTGTTTGACCTTATTGTCCCATGGCCGGATGTTCAATCTGGGAGGACGAGAGCCGAAAGGAAATTCGGCCGAATCCATGGATTTGGGGTTCACCCTGCAAGCCCTGTCCCTGGAGTGTATCGCAAAAAGTCGTTATCCTCTCGTTGCCGGGGCCCAACCGGTTCCCCACGAGATTAATCTGGAAGCTTCACGCAGAATGCTGCAAATCATGATGGCCTGAGATTTCTCCGGATTAGCCTCTGCACGGGGAATTGCTTTTCTAGAATTAGAGTCCGTCAAATTTCTGGCTCGAACGAGCCTGAATTATGCCATTGATTTAATGCGATGGACTGTGTAAAAAATTTCAGTCCTCATTACATTCCTGTTTTTCTATTTTTTAAAGAATGAAAGCAACAGCAACAATTACTGAAAATTCCTTTTGGCAGCAAAGCCAAATAATCGAAACCGCTATTTTGCTGGGTCTGTCCGTAACTATCCCGTTCCTGATTCATTTGGTCCCGGTGGGAGGTGAATTGCATTGGGGTCCAATGCTTTTGCCCATGTTTTACGCTCCAATTCTGGCGGCGTATTTTTGCCGTATTCACGTCGGCGTGGCGGTTTGTTTTTTGGCTCCCTTGTTGAACCTGCTGTTTACAGGCCGACCAACCCCGGTCATGGCAGGCATTATAACCGCCGAACTGCTCCTTTTCTTCCTGATTCTGCAAATCTTGAGAGCCAAAATCGGAAAATGGAACTGGTATTTTGGGCTCCTGGCCTTTCTAGGGGTGAAAGCGGTCTTTTTAATCCTGTTACTAATCTGGCCTTCAATTCCACCTGCGGGAATGTCCATATCCCATCTGCTCAACGGAATTGTTTTTTCGGCGCCGGGGCTTGCCCTATTGGGCTTGATCGGGTGGATATCTATTCGCTGTTATCCTCAGGAATAAAGAGTTTCATTGGCATGGAAGATATCACTTTCGAGGAAATATCCCGACGTCTCCATGCATATCAAATGCCCAAGGTTGATTGCGTAGCCGGCATTCTGGCAGGAGGCTTGGTGCCAGCCACATTGTTGGCGCACCAATTAAAAGTTCTCCTCGTCTTTTTATCCATAAACTACCGGGATGAGAATAATAACCCACGTTATGATCGCCCGGCTTTGCTTTCAACTAAAGGAAAACTGCCTTCCGAAGGAAAAGTGCTTCTGGTCGATGACGTATCCGTAAGCGGCCAAACATTACAAGTGGCAAAAGAGCAGTTAAACGGTTGCCAAGTAAGCACCCTCGTTCTCAAGGGAAAAGCGGACCACGTAATTTTTCCCGAAATTGAGAACTGCGTCAACTGGCCATGGAAGGTGACATAAGCAGGAATGGCGTATTGATTAATAACGGTGAGCAAAATCAGAGTCTTTGTTTCGTTGTTACTGTGCATACCTTATACGCCTGGTTTTTCGGGGCAGGAAGACAACTATAGTCAGGCTTGGAAAAACGGATTGTTGGCCAATGAGGGGCTTCGGCGGTCGAGAAATTATGTCGAGGGCTGGTTGCAGCATGCAGATCCGAAAACAGGGTTAATTCCTCGAAATCTCGGTCAGGACACCTATTTGAAAAACCCCGGTAAAAAAGGAAAGAAGATATGGAATGCCAAGGATGCGGCTGCCGACAATTATCCATTTATGGTCCTGACCTGCGCTCTGACGGATCGGGAAAGGTTCGATGGGCCTATGCTGGATATGTTGAACACCGAGATCGAACTGACTTCCCGCATCGACCGTCTGCCGGACACCTATCATTTTTCCAAAAAACGGTTTCAAGATAGAAAACCGGACCTTGAGTCGATCATCTTCGGCTCCTCCGAATATGTCAAAGATGGCCTTCTGCCCTTAACGGAATGGCTGGGACCCAGTCCATGGAGCGAGCGCATGACGGGCATTCTCGAGGATCTCTGGAAACACGCACCGGTTGATACGCCCTACGGGAAAATCGTGTCTACAAACGTGGAAGTAAATGGAGAGATGTTGCAGGCACTTTCGCGTATATACTGGATGACCGGGGAGAGAAAATACCTGGATTGGGGCCTGCGGCTGGGGGACTATTATCTTTTGAACGGGAATCACCCGACTGGAGACGCGGATTATCTCCGATTGCGCGACCACGGCTGTGAGATTATTTCCGGTCTTTGCGAACTCTACGCCGCCGTCAA
>JAJFLV010000215.1 GCA_021772535.1 Opitutales bacterium
AGTTATTTTGCAAGAATTCCAGTTACTTTTTTTCTAATTTTTATTTTTTCCGCCCACGCCACGCTTTTGGGACAGGCGGAGGACCTCTTTTTTTCCGAATATGTGGAGGGTAGCGGCAATAATAAAGCGCTCGAAATTTACAACGGAACAGGGGCGGCAGTGGGCCTGGCAACCTATGAGGTGGTCCTTTTTTCCTCCAGCGGGACCGAGTTAGCCACATTTGCCCTCAATAACACTGGACCCAGCCTGGAGGACGGCGAGGTGCTCGTTATCGCCAATCCCAATTCCGACCTAGCCCTCCGTTTGCTCTCAGACGCCACCTCCAATGTAACTTTCTTTAATGGCAACGCCCCTCTGGGACTGAAAAAGGGCGGCGTTCTTATCGATATGATCGGGAGCCTCCAAACGCCTGCCCCGAGCGGCGCCTGGGGCAGCGGTGATGTAACTACCAGGGACCACACGCTTCGCCGATTGGAGAGTGTCACTTCGGGCGCTCCCGATGGTTTTAGCGATCCGTTGGATCTTTCGGGCGAGTGGGCTGGTTTCGAAACGGACAATTTTGATGGCGTGGGAGCGCATCCGGGCCTCAATGCCGGTGGCGGTGGCGGTGGCGGCGAAGACCTGATGGCTGAAATTTTCGAGATACAGGGAAGCGGAACGAGCAGCGTTTTTGACGACGAGATCGTTACGTCGGAAAACAATGTCGTCACAGCAGTGGTTTCCGACGGCTTTTTCATGCAAACACCGACGGAACGGGATGACGACAATTCTACCACCTCCAACGGCATATTTCTGTTTACCGGTGGCGCTCCTTCAGTTGCGGTGGGGGACTTGGTAAATGTCACGGGTATCGTACAGGAATTTTTCGAGTTAACCGAATTCACGACCGGCCCGGTCAATGGAATGGATGGGCCTATCGTCACCGTTCTCTCCTCCGGCAATCCGCTTCCGGAGCCCATCCAACTGGACGAATCGAATCCTTCCCCCGATGCCGAATCTCCGGTCACCTTTGAACGTTACGAAGGGATGCGGGTGGCGGTGGCCTCGGGTATCGTTTCTGGCCCGACGGATTTTTTTGGAAACGTGCAAGTGGCGGCCAAGTCCACACGCACCTTTCGCGAGCCGGGGATATTATTTCCGGGCCAGTCGGGACGACCGGTCTGGGACGGCAATCCGGAGTTATTTGAACTGGATCCGGATGGATTGGGTCTGGACGATGTGGAGATTCCCGCAGGAACCACATTCGATGCCTCCGGTGTCCTCTTTTTCTCCTTCGGCTTCCACCAACTGCTGCCGGATGTGTTCAACTTCTCGGTCCCGACTCTTCCCCGGGCAGTGAGGAGCCGCAATCCTGGGGAATTCACGGTTGCGACGCAAAACTTCAGGAACTTCGACGATCAGGACAGCGATTTCTCTCTCCGCAGGGCAAAATTCTCCCTTCAAATTCGGGAAGTGTTGAAATCCCCCGATATTCTGGGGGTTCAAGAGGTGCAAACCTTAAGCACCTTGGTAAGTCTGACCACTAGAATCAAGGAGGACGATGCCGGCATATCCTACACCGCCTTCATGATATCGACCAGCGGGGCTATCAACAATGGCTTTTTGGTGCGAGATACCATCACCGTTGATTCAGTCACTGAAATGGGCGCCGATGAAACCATATCGACCGGCGGCACTTTGCATGACCGCCCGCCGGTACTGCTTTCGGGAACTTACACGGGAGTGGGCGACCCATTTCCGATCAAGGTTCTGGTCGTGCATAACCGCTCGCTTATCGATTCCGAATTCACTTTTACGCAAACCAAGCGGCTGGAGCAAGCGCAGTCCATCGCCCAAATGGCGCAGGACTTGCAAATAGCCGACCCGAACGTGCACTTGGTCGTCTGCGGCGATTTCAATGCCTTTGAGTTCACGGATGGTCTGGTCGATATGGTGGGCCAGATTTCGGGAATCTTCAACCCGGCTGACAATTCGCGTTCGGGACCGGATTTGGTCGACCCGAACCTGATTAATCAAATTTTCCGGCTCCCCGCCGGGGAACGGTATTCATTTAACCAGGATGGCAACTCCCAGGCGATTGATCACATTTTGACCTCGATTGCACTTGATCCCCTGGTCACAGATATCGCTTATGGCAGGAGCAACTCGGACGCCCCGGCGGACTTTGATGGAGTGGCCGGAAATCCTTTGCGTTCGAGCGACCACGACGGCTTGGTGGCCTTTATTGATCCGGAGATCGAAACGGATGTTTTGGGCGGAGTCGATATCGCAGGATTTCCCGGTTGGAAAAGGTCTTCATGGTATTTCAATTACAATACGGCCAATTGGCCCTGGATTTACCACGATGAACACGGCTGGCAATTCGTGTTCGAAGGCAGCACGCCGGATGTAATTTTCCTCTGGGACCTCGGATTGGGAGACTGGCTGTTCCTCAATCGGTTTACCTACCGGTGGGAGTTCCTTTTCGGGGATAATGGGGGCTGGATATTCACCTTCGACGACAATACCCCGGAGCGCAGGTTTTTCCAAAGACTCGAAGACGGATCGCTTTTCAGCATACCGCCGGATATTGGAAATTAAAATCCGAAAAATCTGGGCAGCCAAAGGCTTAACCAGGAAAATTTGGTCACCAGAAAAAGGGCCACAATCATGCCGCCGTAAAGCGGCAGAAGGGGCCGAATGACCCCGGCAATGGTTGTTCCGCTGACACTGCACCCGACAAAAAGAACCGTCCCCACCGGCGGAGTGCAGAGACCAATACTCAGGTTCATGACCATGATAATCCCGAAATGGACCGGGTCGATTCCAAGTTCTGTAACCACGGGTAGAAAAATCGGGGTGAAAATAAGGACTGCGGGAGCCATATCCATGAAAATTCCCACACACAGAAGCAGTAAGTTGATCAGAAGGAGGGCCAGGAGTGGATTCTCCGTCAGGGAAATCAAGACCGCAGTTACATGGTGGGGAATATTTTCATAGGCCATGATCCATGACATGGCCATTGAAGCGCCGACCAGAAGCATGACGATCGAGGTTGTGGCGGCGGCCCGGAGTAAAATTTGCGGCAACTCGGAAAAACGCACCTCCCGATAGATAAAAACGGAAAGGACAAAAGTGTAGAACACTGCCACGGCCGCCGCTTCCGTTGCCGTAAAGATTCCAGCCACGATCCCCCCGATTACCACAATCAGTAAAAAGAGACTGGGGAGGGCACGGAAAAAAGAACGCAGGGTTTGCTTCCAGGGCAAAAATTTGCTCCTTGGGAATTTTCCACGATGGGCCAGGATTCCGGACACCGTCATGAGGGCAAGACCGATGAGAATTCCCGGCAGGTAACCGGCCAGAAAAAGAGCCGTTATGGACAATCCTCCAGCAGCCAGTGAATAGAGGATCAAAATGTTACTGGGAGGAATAATCAACCCGGTGGTGGCAGCCGTCAGGTTGACGGCGGCGGAAAAGTTTTTCTCATAACCCTCCTCCACCATACGCGGACCCATCACGCTGCCTATGGCCGAGGCCGCAGCGGTGGCCGAACCCGAGATGGAACCGAACAGCATGGAGGCAAGAATATTGACATAGGCCAACCCTCCGGGGAACGCCCCAAGCAAAGCCTTGGCAAAATCGACTAATCGCGCAGCGATACCGCCCCGGTTCATCAACTCCCCGGCGAGAACGAAAAACGGAATGGCCAACAGGGCAAAACTGTCGATTCCCGTCGCCATGACCTGGGCCATCGTGGTCACCGAGGCCAGCGGCGCGATGCTGGTCATCATGGTGGCAATGGTGGCCAGTCCAATGCAAAATGAGATCGGAACGCCCAACCCAACTAAAAGGAAAAAAGTCACGGCCAACACAACTATAGGCAACCAGTCCATTTTTTTCAGCCTTCCAGAATTATCATTATTCGAAAGCGACAGTGGAGGTTTTGTCCCGGTCATCAGTTTCCTCTTTGTCGAGGGACCCTGAACGGACCCTTTCCACCAAGGATAAACAGCAGTAATGAATCATGAGCAGACCGCTCAGAGGAACGACGGCGTAGACCCAGCCCAAGGGCAAACGCATGGCAGCCGATACCTGCTCAAGATGGAATGATATGTAAACCAGGCGCCCTCCTCCAATCACCATGCCGAAAAGGGCAAAGGCCAGAATGGCGAGGTCGATGAAGATCAGCAGAGACTTCTTTTTCAATCCGGTAAGCCGGGCGGGTAAAAGGTCGACTCCCAGATGGATTTTTTGACCTACACCGTAACTGGCCCCAAGGAGGGAAACCCAAACGAGTAAAAACCGGGCGAGTTCTTCCGTAAAAGTGCTGGAATCCCGCAGGGCGTAACGGGAAAATACCTGCCACAGCACATCGATCACAAGGACAGCCATGAAAAGGCTGAGGAGGACTTCCAGAATCTTGTCGGTGGCCTTTTTCACTGAAGCTGGCTGGGGGTCGGTGTTTTTCACTCTGTTTCCTCAACCTTTGCGATTAACGCGGAAAGTTCGGGCCGCTTCATGTATTCTTCGTAAAGCGGGAGCACTTTTTGCCTGAAAAGCGATTTGTCAGGAATGATGACCTCTACCCCGGCCTGACGCACCGCCTCCAGGGCCTCCTCGCTCGCCTTTTGCCAAATCTCTTTCTGGAAACGGTAGGACTCCAAAGCCGCCTCCTGCAGCCAGGTCTGCTCCTCCGTAGTCAGTCGTTTCCAGATGTGAGTGCTGACCACCAGAATATCCGGGACGGTGATATGCTCGTCCAGAGTATAGTAGCGGCAGACCTCAAATTGGCGGGATGTGAGAAGTGTGGGCGGATTGTTCTCGGCCCCATCCACCACCCCCTGCTGCAACGCGCTGTATAGCTCGCCCCAGGCAATTGGCGTAGCCGATCCGCCCAACAGGTTGACCGTTTTTAAGGCGGTGGGACTTTCCGGCGTTCGTATTTTCAGCCCTTTGAGGTCATCCGGTGTGCGAATGGCTTTGTCCTTTGTGTAAAAGCTGCGGCTTCCGGAATCATAGTAACATAGGCCCCGCAACCAGAAATCCTGACACTCCAGAAGAAGCTGTTGGCCGACTTCTCCTTCCAATACGTTGAAATAATGTTCCCGGTCGCGGAACAGATAAGGCATGGTGAAAACCTCGTAAGCGGGAGAAAACCCTTCCAGCACCATGGTTGTGGTTTTGGCAATGCCGAGACTTCCGATTTGCAAAAGCTCAAGCAATTCCCGCTCGGAACCGAGCTGCCGGCTGGGATAAATGTCGATCCTCATGCGTCCTTCCGATTTTTCCGCCACTCTTTCGGCCAAATATTCCATGGCATGGTGGACGGGGTGCGAAATATCGAGCACATGCCCCAGCTTGACCACGGTTACCTCGCGTCGGCTCCCTGCACAACCCGCTGCCATAAAGCAGACAATCATGACAAAGAAAGTTTTTGCTAAAAGACGAATGAAAGACGGAATGCCCACTAAATTCAGTTCATAACCGACAGGGATATTTGTAGGCCAGAATAATCTTTTTCCAAGGGGAAGCCCTTTCCGGCAGGAAGAAGGTTGAATCTTGCCCTCAACCGGGATACTTTGTTCTTTTTTCCACTCATTATATTTTCGATGGCAGAATTCGGACAGGTCCCGCACACAGAGCATATTGAATATCCGGTTGAGGAGATGAAAACCCGGGCAGCAGATTTCTACCGGGAGGTTAAACGGCGGCGAACGATACGCGATTTTTCCGACCGCCCGGTGCCCAGGGAGATCATTGAAAACTGCATACGGGCGGCTGCCACCGCACCCAATGGTGCCAATTTTCAACCCTGGCATTTCGCCGTGGTGGAAACCCCCGAGGTTAAAAAGCAAATCCGCCTCGCCGCGGAGAAGGAGGAAAAGGAATTTTACGGTGGCCGCGCTCCCGAAGAATGGCTGCGGGCGCTCGCACCGCTCGGCACGGACGAATGCAAACCTTTCCTCGAAACGGCTCCCTACCTCATTGCCATTTTTTCGGAAACCTATATAATGCGGGAAGATGGCTCCAAAAGAACCAACTACTATGCCAAGGAATCGGTTGGCATTGCCTGCGGGGTCCTTATCACCGCGCTGCATTGTGCCGGGCTGGCTACCCTCACTCATACGCCCAGCCCCATGAATTTCCTTAACCAGATTTTACACCGCCCGCCCAATGAAAAGCCATTTCTCCTCCTGGTCGTCGGCTACCCCGCCGAAAACGTTCGTGTGCCGATTCTAACCAAGAAGCCCTTCGTGGAGATTTCCAGTTTTATTTGAATTTATACATTAAACACCGAGACCCGGTGGCCGATCAGGAATTTGCGGACAAGATAAATAATTGGTTGATATTTCACCTCTGAAAGCGATACTGACCCAATTCTCAACAGGCAAAAAATGCCGAAACCCATTACCGGCAGGCCAATAAATTACACCCACGGAGAGATGGCTGAGCGGCCGAAAGCGCTCCCCTGCTAAGGGAGTATACCTTGACGGGTATCGAGGGTTCGAATCCCTCTCTCTCCGCCATTCGCAAAGCGAATAAGGTGGGAGGGATGAGAACCCGAGCAGAGGGTTTGACGGAGCGAAGCGCAGATGGGCCATGCGAAGCGCAGCAAAGCATGGGTCCGAAGGACTTGAACGCAGTTCAACCAATCCCTCTCTCTCCGCCATTCGCAGAGCGAATAAGGTGGGCGAGATGAAGATTGTTCCATAACTGGAAGTAAATTATAATCAGTTGGTTAACATACTCGATACCATTGCTGGCCGGGTCGGGTTCAATCAGTTGGCGATCTCGGAGATTTTTCACTTTTGAAGGATTTTAGGCTTGGTTTATTGGGATGAAGTGTATTTATTGAAAAGTAGCTTCAGGTGCCCTGAAGTTTTGGACGGAATCCCGTTCAAATACCTTAGCCTTGGTGATAGCATGGATCCGGTTTCTCCGAATTCGGGGAATAGTCGATCAAGAACGGGGATTTCTCTTATCCCCGCCTCGATAGGTTATGCCATGACACAGCCTGCTTTTTCAAAGGTTGAGGTATTTTTATTTTAAACAATCTGTAACCTGCTTTTAACCAATTTAATAACTAATTTCTAAATTAGTTAAATTTTCAATCCTGGCGCCAATTATTAATCATGAATTATTCAACCTGCTTAAATAGTCCCACTGCAAAATTCCCAAAATTCCTTGTAGGCCTTTTCCTGGTCCTGACCACTCTTCACCTTGGAGCGCAGACGCCGCCATCTTTTGAACTCAAATGGGGGAGAAACGGCGGCGACGGCACATCCGGCAATGGCGATGGGGAGTTTTCCAGTCCATTCCGTATCGCGGTGGATAGTTCCGGCAATGTCTATGTAGCAGACACGAACAACCACCGCATCCAGAAATTCAACAGCAGCGGCGCTTTCCTTACCAAGTGGGGCGCATCGGGCACAGGCGACGGGGAGTTTAATACTCCATGTGGCATTGCGGTGGATAGTTCCGGTAATGTTTATGTAGTGGACTCGTTCAGCCACCGCATCCAGAAATTCGACAGCAGCGGCGTCTTTTCCCTCAAATGGGGCGCCAGTGGGGGTGATGGCACATCCGGCACGGGAGACGGGGAGTTTTCCAGTCCAAGCGGTATTGCGGTGGATAGTTCAGGCAATGTTTATGTGGCGGATCTAGGCAACCGCCGCATCCAGAAATTTAACAGCAGCGGCGGCTTTTCTCTCAAGTGGGGGGCAGACGGCAGTAGCGACGGGCAGTTTTCTGTTCCATCTGACGTGGCGGTGGATAGTTCCGGAAACGTCTATGTAGCAGACACGAACAACAACCGCATCCAGAAATTCGACAGCAGCGGCGGCTTTTCCCTCAAATGGGGTGCCAGTGGTGGTGATGGCACATTGGGTAGCGGCGACGGGGAGTTTTGGCTAGCAGAAGGTATCGGGGTGGATAGTTCCGATAATGTTTATGTGGCGGACTTGAACAACAGCCGTGTCCAGAAATTCGACAGCAGCGGCGCTTTCCTTACCAAGTGGGGCACATTTGGCACAGCCAACGGGCAGTTTAAAGTTCCACGAGACGTGGCGGTGGATAGTTCCGGCAATGTTTATGTGTCGGACTCCAGCAACCACCACATCCAGAAATTCTCCGGCCCGATCCCCGTAGCCAATGACGATGCGACCTCGGTCAGCGAGGGGGGCACGGTTTCGGCCCTGAACGGCGGGATCACCAGCGTTTTGGTCAATGACACGGCCTTCGATAAGGATACTCTGACGGTAAGTACAACGCCGGTGAATGGGCCAAGCCATGGCACCTTGACTCTGGCCGGGGACGGCACATTCACCTATACCCACGATGGGACCGGGTTAACCACAGACAGCTTTGATTACGAAATCAGTGATGGGTCAGCCACAGATACCGCCACAGTGACTATCACCGTTATTCCATCACCAGTCGTTACCATCCCGGACAGCGCCTTGGAGCAGGCCATCCGCGATGAGTTGGTAATACCGACCGGCGACCTGAGGGAGGCGAATATGGCAAACCTGATTTCACTGTCTGCGACGGAATTAGGTATTACCGACCTGACCGGCTTGGAGACTGCGGTGAACCTGACTGGCCTTACAATTTGGGGCAATCAAATCAGCAATCTTGGTCCTTTGACCGGATTGACGTCTCTGACCGATCTTGATCTCGGAAACAATCAGATCAGCGACTTGAATCCCTTGGCAAACCTGACGGGATTGTTAAATCTTTTCATCGGCGGCAACCTGATTTCCGACATCAGCCCCTTGAATGGACTGACCGCCCTTAGCGCTCTGCATTTCTGGGGAAACCAGGTCAGCGATCTAAGCACCTTGATCGGATTGACCGCTTTAACTGAACTTGACATAGGGGACAATCTGATCGTCAGCCTCACGCCCTTGAGTAATTTACCATCCCTGAATTTTCTCTATCTTTATAATAACCAGATCAGCGATCTGGGTCCTTTGAACGGATTGACGACCCTGATTTCCCTGAACCTCGATAGTAACCAGATCAGCGATCTGAGCGCCCTGAGCGGGCTCACCAGCCTGACAGATCTAAGCCTCATCGACAACCAGATCAACGATATCAGCGCCCTGAGCGGGCTCACCAGCCTGGGAGGGCTAGCCCTCGACATCAACCAGATCAGCGATATCAGTGCCCTAAGTGGGCTCACCAGCCTGGGAGGGCTAGGCCTCGGCAGTAACCAGATCAGCGATATCAGCGCCCTGAGCGGGCTCACCAGCCTGACAGATCTAAGCCTCGACAGCAACCAGATCAGCGATATCAGTGTCCTGAGCGGACTCACCAGCCTGGAATGGCTAGGTCTCTTACTCAACCAGATCAACGATATCAGCGCCCTGAGCGGGCTCACCAGCCTGACAGACCTTTTGCTCCAAAACAACCAGATCAGCGACATCAGCCCACTGAGTGGTTTGTCAAATTTGACGCGGTTGGAGTTGTTCAGCAATCAGATTCGCGATATCAGCCCTCTGTCCGGACTTACGGGACTGGAAGTGATTTTAGTCAACGACAACCTGCTGTATAACATCGATGCCCTGGCCGGGCTCACAAATCCGGTGGAAGTGGAGGTTAATAACAACTTCCTCATCGTGAGTGATGGGTCCAGCGCCCGGTTGGTGATCGATGCCCTTGACTCTATCTCGGCCAATCCGGTTATCTACGAACCACAGAACGATCTGTTTGCCGGTCTTCCTTTGGTCGATGACTTGAATGATGCTTTAGAGCCGGTCTGGTTTCCACTCGAAAATGGCAACCCGGGTGTGATCGACCTGGTGGAAACCCCGGTTGGTTTGAGTTTGATCCAAAATGGTCCAAATACGGACCTCAGCGTGGATCTCCCGTTCAAAGGGTACGTTCCAGTCGATCGAGATTGGCAGGCCGAGGTGCGTTCGCATATCGACCCATTGGCCCTGCCCAGCCGAGGGCCTGGAGCGAATTTTGAAACCGCAAGAGTTGGATTCAAATTATCCAATAACAGCGACCCCACCGATTTTCTCTTCAACAATGGAGAGGTTTCATACGATACCGATGGAGCAGACATCTTCGAGGATGGGCCGGCTGTGGTGGTTGGAGGATTTACTAATAATGTAGCCGATGCAGATTTCGGGCGTGTATTTCACGGATCAACAGAGCTTGTCCTACGACTCCTTTGGGATTCCGTGGCCCAAACTCTGACCAGTGTTTACATATTGGAGGACGGTTCCCTTTGGGAGTTGGCCCGGGTCGACCTGGGTAATATGTGGGGGCTGCAACCCGGGGGGACATTTACTCTGGCCCTGCAAGGATTCACCAACACCGATCTGGTAATCGCCCCTGAAACGGTCTATTTGATGGATTTCAAGGCCGAAGGGTTTGTTCCATTGCAGGACACAGTTCTACTCGACGATCTCAAGGACGTATTGGAGCCGATTTGGTCGGATGTGGAGAGCAGCGATATTTCTGCTATCGATCTGGTGGAGGGAGCTAACGGGTTGAACGCGGTCCACTTCAACGTCCTCGATACTAATAGAAACTCGGCTAATCGCACATTGCAAGCCGTGGCCCCATTTGATGACAACTGGCAAGTTGAGATGAATGTCAGCGCACCCAACCCGACGGTGGGTTTGACCAGTGTCGAACTAGACGACTGGGTTGAAAGGATTGAGTTCAGGTTAAGAATTTTCCATGCCCAGCATCCTGACAACAGGGCGTTTTTGTCATACGGCCATACCGCCTTTCGCCAGGACGTCTCGAATATCTTTCCAGCACGAGAGTTACGAAGCCTCGATTTTACGGAAAACCCGGATTTGCAGTACCTTTTTGTGGAGACCCGCGAACTTAATGTTCCCGATGTTATATTGCGTGTTTCGTGGGATTCCTCGGCTCAACTACTGCGCCTTTCCTATGAAGCGGATGGAGTTCTTTTCGATTTTGGAAGCATTAATCCCGTGGAGCGCTGGGGCATGCAGCATGGCAGCACCTTCGAGATTGCCATTGGAACCTCTTCCTCCAATACACAATTGGTTCTGCCCCCCGGGGAATTGTTCGGCATGGATTTTGCCGCTGGCGGGGTATCCTTCTTCGATGACCCTGTTGATGTTCCCGATCCTGGTTTGGAAGGCGCTATCCGCGATGAATTGGGTATCCCCACGGACCCACTTACGGTGGGGGACTTAAATTTCCTGACCTTTTTGGATGCCGCAGATCGGAATATTGCCGACCTGACCGGGCTGGAAGCCGCCCATAACCTGGAGGTCCTGAATTTGTCCGGAAATCAGATCAGCGACTTGCACCCCTTGAGTGGACTAACGGTCTTGAACGATCTTAATCTTGGGGTCAACCAGATTGTCGATTTGAACCCACTGGGCGGATTGGGTAACTTGACCATCCTGTATCTCGATTCCAACCGCATCGTCGATATCAAGCCCTTGGAGAACCTCACGGAGATGCAAAGACTATTCCTGGGTGGAAACAACATTTTCTCCATCAACACTCTGGCCGGTTTAGCTAACCTGCTTGAAGTAAATGTCGAAGACAATTTCCTCGATCTGCGGGGTGGATCGGAAGCGCTCGATGTGATCGATCAACTCATAATCGCCGGGGCAGATCCGGTTGTTTACGAGCCGCAAAGAGATCC
>JAJFLV010000216.1 GCA_021772535.1 Opitutales bacterium
GATTTGGGGGATATCCTCGGGCCTGTCCCGTAAGGGAGGGAGGGCAATTCTGACCACGTTGAGCCGGTAATAGAGGTCTTCGCGAAAATCCCCTGCGGCAACCATTGCCTCAAGATCCCGATGGGTGGCGGCCAGCAGGCGAACATTTACTTTAGTAGTTTTGGACCCGCCGACCCGGTTTATTTCCCCTTCCTGGAGAGCGCGGAGAATTTTGGTCTGAGTGGCGAACGACATATCGCCAATTTCATCGAGGAAAAGCGTGCCGCCATCGCATTGTTCAAATTTTCCCCGGTAAAGGCGGGAAGCTCCGGTAAAGGCTCCTTTTTCATAACCGAAAAGTTCGCTCTCGATCAAATTTTCCGGAATGGCGGCGCAATTGACCGTGAGGAAAGGACCAGTATTGCGCAAACTGTGCCGCCAAAGACTGCGTGCGACCAGTTCCTTTCCGGTTCCACTCTCGCCGGTTATCATAACCGTGACATCGGTGGCGGCCACTTTACCGATCGATTTGAAGACTTCCTGCATGAGGCGGGAACCGCCGACAAATTGCTCACCAAAGTTTTCGTCCTGACCGAAGGAAGCCGGGGAGTCTTCCAGGTTATCAGAAAGCTCCTCAAAATCCCGCATCGCCTTCCCGGCCAATCCGGTGACTTTATTTATGTCAAAGGGTTTGAGGATATATTCAAAGGCGCCGAATTTCATCGCTTCGATGGCGGTCTGTGTGGCCCCATAGGCGGTCATCAGGATAACTTTGGCTGCCGGGACCCGGGAATGCAGGTGCTGAAGCGTTTCCAGGCCGCTGAGGCCCTCCATGCGGTTGTCGAGAAAGATAACCTGGGGGTTCTCCTGCTCGGCCAGCCGCAGGCCTTCTTCCCCACTGCCTGCGGTCAGGACCTGATATTGACGGGCGCTCAATACCCGGTTCAAGGAATAACGGATTTCGGCATCGTCATCGATGACGAGTATTTTGCCCCGGCTGGAATCCGCGCTCATAAAGATTGTATGGATATTTAAAAGGGATTAAGTGTCGATATCCGAAAGCTTGACCCCATAATAAGCTATAGAAAGGAAAGAAGGAAAATCCGATAACAATTTATGGGCAGATACGGGTCAATTAAGTTATTCCGCCTCTTTGGTATCCAGTTGGAGCTGCATTTCACATTTCTGCTCCTGGTGGCCTGGGTCTTCTGGAGCAGTTGGCAAGATGGGGACTGGAGGCGCGCTATCTGGTCCACTGCCCTCGTGCTGCTGGTCTTTACCTGTGTAGTGCTGCACGAGTTGGGCCATTGCCTGATGGCCAAGCGCTACAAGATCACCATTCATCGCATCTTGCTGCTGCCGATAGGCGGGATGGCCCAATTCGGGCATATTCCGCGAAAGCCTTTGCGAGAGCTGCTCATCACCCTGGCGGGACCGATGGTGAATTTCCTCCTGGCGGGAATTTTAAGAATTCTCCTGGGATCCCCCTGGGAATGGGTCTACGGGGACTTTCGTTATGGCTGGGTAGATTTGCTATACTCGCTCCTCTTTTTCAACCTGGCGATGGGGATATTCAACCTACTGCCAATATTTCCGATGGACGGGGGACGTATCCTGCGGGCGATCCTGGCCCTGCGATACTCCTACCTGGCTTCGACCAGAGCAGCCGTCTACGTCGCCATGCCACTGGCAGCGGGCGGTGTTTTGGTGGCTTTGCTCTACGAAAATGTGAGCGATATCATGGCTCTTCTATTTGCCTTCATTTTTGTTGGGGGGCAATTGGAGTATAAAATGGTCAAACGGAGCGAATCTTTACGCGGACGGAAGATAGGGGACCTGGTCAACCGAAATTTCATCACCTTGCGCGGCGAGGTGACGATTGGAAAAACCAGGGGTATCCTGGAAGAACAGCCCTCTATTGAGGTGGTATTTCTAGAAGAAAGGGGACGCCTTCGTATGATTTCCAGGCAGAGGTTCCACCAGATCGCCTCCCGAGTCCCCGCGGATGATTCCCTGCTGCCCATTACCCAATCCGCACAGACCTATCTGGATGCGGAATGGCCATTGCAGTTATTATCCGATCGTTTCCGCGAGGATGATTACGGTATTTTTCCCGTCCTGCGCGGAGGCGTTTTAATTGGTATTCTCGATACCAGGAATTTCAATTTTGCCGGGAAAGGTAAATCCCCCTAAACTAAAGCTCTCCCGATAGCTCGGGGAATTACTCCCCAGAGAGGCATTCTTTTTGCCGGGAAAAAGACTGGGGGGTTTTCCTCATGGCATTTACTTGACGGTGTGGTGGTCTTTTCAAAGGGCGCATTTGACCAGTGAGGGAACGAGTGCAATCCAACGTTCCGGGTAAACAGAGGAAAGAAAACCGGCCTCAAATCCGCAAAAATTCTTTTTGCTTGTGCGACCTAAAAATGTTACTTTACAAAAAATCCAAGCGGGGGCAGAATTTAGAAGTCTATTATCAGTTGCCAGGGTAGCTCAGGGGTAGAGCAGAGGACTCATAAGCCTTTGGTCGGGAGTTCAAATCTCCCCCCTGGCACCATGAATATCAACAACTTAGGACGGTTCTCCGGATTTCGAGCATGGTTCGCTAATGATCCTGAGAAACCTGGAAAAACCTTTTCGGACTAATGAATTCTGCCGGTTTCCATGGTGAGAAAATACCTGAAAATGGTCCGGATTGTTGGCCAAAGACCTGCTTTGCCACCCTCCCGGGGATGAACATTGAGACGGTAAAAGAGGCTGAAAATGTTGGCCAATGCCATAACGGGAAGGCCCTTTTTCCCTTGTTCACGTTAGTAAATATCTGTAAAAAAACTGTAAAGGAAAAATCTGTAAGTCCTTATTTTTCAAAAGTTTTTGAAATATTTTTAACACTTTTTTGACCATGTTTTTTCTCGACAAATGAGGAAAAATCCTTAGATTGTTTAGTAGACACATGAAAAGGATAAAACATAACGGGTCACGAGAGCAGCGAGAGGATCATCGCTCGACCCAGAACAAAAAAGGATTCTCACTGGTAGAACTAATGGTGGGGTCCGCGGTCCTTACTCTTGTGCTCGCCGGCAGCTTCAGCGGTCTTGGGCAAGCCCTCTGCATCTCTGAAGTTGTTCAAAGCTCCAATTTCGCGGCGCAACTGCTGCAAAGCGAAATGGACGAAATCCACCTGTTGCAATGGAGCGAAGTGAACAGTCTCGAAGGAACCAAAAGTTTCGATCCGAGGAAAAACTTCTCCACCGTTCCATTGCGTGACTATTCCTGCACACAAATCGTTTCCGCCAAGGGAGGCTCCCAAAAAGAAATCCGCCTGATCGTAGAATGGACGGATTTGAGGGGGAAGCGCCACTCGCAAGAATATGTAACTTATTATACGAAGGAGGGGCTATTTGACTACTCCTATCGTTCACTCTGATTTTCGCGGTTTTCCAATAATCAAAAGATTGCCCGGAAATCATCGAGATAATAAAATAACGAAAGGGTTTCGTCACTTGGGGCTAAGAGCGGCCAAAAAGGGGAAAGGATTCGTATTACCGGAAGTTCTGGTGGTAGTTCTGGTCACCTCTCTCATATTAGCCGTAATCGCCTCCTCCATAAGAGCCATCATGTTGCATAGCATAAGTTTAACTTACCATGCCGAAATGACCGCACAGGGAAAAAAGACTTTAACCTACTTTACGGATGACGTCCAGATGGCCACCGATATTATCGTTTTAACCTCCAACGATCTCCTTCTGGAAACTTCCCTCAATCCAGCAAAAAGCGATTTAGTGGAATACAATTACAATTCCAGCAATCAAACATTGATCCGCGTCATTAACGCCAGGACGGTGCTTTCGGAGGAAATTTCACTTATGGACGGCTTGAAATCATTTTCCTTCACCTACTTCACAATGGTGGGCGATGTTACGACAAAAGCCATTGAAACCAAAAAGATCAAGCTGAAGGCGGAACTGACACGGGGCAGCGTCGGCGGGACCGATCTGGAGCGCGAGATAGCCACCCAGGTGGTCATGCGAAACCGAAAAATGAGCAACTGATTTAATTAAAGACATGAGGAGAGCAAAAAAAGAGGGATCCGTCATCCTGGCCGCGCTATTTTTAGCGGCCATCGGCGGATATCTTGTGACTAGCTACCTCAAAGCAACTTTGCTGGAACGGAAATTGGCGGAAGAGAATTATTATTCCGGAAGCGCCAAAAACCTTGCCGAAGCGGGGGCGGAAACCGGGGTCCTGGCCCTCAATACCAATAATTGGTCCGGTTGGAAGATTAAAGGGAATGAAGCCGTGAAGCGATTGCCCCTGGTCGATGTGGGGAACAACCTGAAAGGCGTCATTACGGTCAAGGTGGACGACAGGTTCACCGATCCGATCATTGTCAGCGAAGGTCGCATCGATTTACCCTCCGGAAAGACCCTAAAGGAGCAAATCGAGATAGACACCCAACCCAGGGCCTTGTTTCCCAATGCCATCACGGCCCGCGACTATGTCTATTTTTACCGGGGCAACAAAAGCTACAATGTCATTAAAATCGATAGTTACGATTCCGCCAAAGGCGTTTACGACCCCATCCTGAACCGCAACCGTAATGACGGAGGCACTGTGGCCTGCAAAAGGATGTACACCTATTCCCGCACCAATGCGGAAATTTACGGCTATATGGCGACAAAAAAGGGAAAGCCGGCCAGCGTTGGTAGATACGGCAAGGTTTACGGGATAGACACTCCCTATTATGTGAAGATGGATCAAAGCCGCATCGCGACCGATTTCAAAGCCTCTTTCCCGGATAAAACGGCGCCCTATAAAAAGTATACCAACAATTGGCCAAGGCGCAGCAGCACCGTCACTTACAACGGCAGTCTCGACCGCAGTAATCCCAGGCTTTATCGATTTTCCAATGACTTGAACATCAAATCCTGGCAAACCCTGGTCATCAGGAACCATGTGGCCTTGATACTGGGCGACGATTTCTGGCTCTACGGCAAGGTCCGGGTGGAAAACGGCGGCTCTCTGGTTATCTATCTAAACGACGACTTTACCATTTATAATACCGGCCAAATTATCACCAAGTCGAAAAAACCGATTGATTTCATCCTCAATTCTGTCGCCAGCAAAAATGGAAGGGCCTATTTTTACTTCAAAAGTAAACCCGAGATTTTTGGCACCATCTATGCCCCCCGGGCCTATATTGACATGCGCGGCGACAACTATACCGGGGCCTTTACGGGAGCCGTGGTGGGGGACCGAGTGATCATCCGGAGCGAATATCGCTTGCATTTTGATGAGCAATTGAAGAATTATGGGGGAGAGAGTCCCACCTATACTATTGAGCAATGGCAGAATCTCAAACCCCAGGAGATGGTTACACTGATCCCGTAAAAGCTCTGGCTTACAGGGCCAGCGCTTCCTTGGGCGAAGCCTTGATCAAAGAGAAACTGGCAGAAGAGGAAATGATTGCCAAGCAAGGGCTTCCGGCCCTCCGGAAACACCTTGACCGAGGAAACTTCAAACGTGCCAGCCTGCTCAAAATATTAACCTGGGACCTCAACCTGGTTGATGAAAAAAAGGTCATCGATCACCATATCGAGGATTACAATTTAGGTTACTGCAATTTAGCCCATTACAATATCGATCAAACCCTGCTGGCTAATTTTACCTTGAAGGAATGCTGGGCCACCATGTCGCTGCCTTTCGACCTGCTCGAAGGGGTGTTTTTTGTGGCCACCTGCAATTACCTCAGCAAGGACGTTATCAGCCATTGGGAAAAACGGCTTTGCCGGGACATTGTCTGGTTTATTATCGACCTCTCTACCCTCACAATGACTTTGGAACGACTGGAAAAAGAAGAAGAGGAGCCGGAGCCGGAATCCCGGGAGGAGGAAGAGGTTGAAGACGATTTAGTGGAGGAATCCGTGTAATGCTGGCGCGATCCCAAATAGTTCTGGTGGAAACCTTGAGGGATATGGGAAGGCTGGACGACGCTCATGCCGCCTCTCTGCTGGAAAAATCCGATATCACCGGCTTTGCCATGGAGAAAATCCTCATCGCCGATTTCAACATCACCCCTATCCCGCTCCTTCTGGCCAAGGCAAAAGCCTACAACCTCTCCCCCATCAACATCGCCAATTTTAATGTTACGGACCATTGCTTCGAGTTCCTGGAACTGGAGTTTTGCCGTAAACTCAATATTTTGCCCTTGGGAGACATTGGCCGTTATTTGGCCATTGCCACTCCCGACCCGCTCAATCCCGTCCTCAAGGCAAAAATCGAAGGTGTTACCAAAAAACCGTTTTACTTCCTCATCGCGCTGGCCGAAGACCTGGATGAAAAATTCGGCGAAAACGACAATGAGCAGGTTTCGCCCCGGCTCGGTTTCGGCGACGTAGTGGAAGCGCTGGGCATGGAATTCGATCTCGACGCCGACAAGATTGAGGAAAAAGACCTCGAGAACGAAGAATCGGCGCCGGTAGTGCTGCTGACAAACCGCATTATCGAAGATGCCTATTTTTCCGGCGCCAGCGACATTCATATTGAGCCCTACGAAAATGACACCCGGGTGCGGGTGCGGATCGACGGCATCTGCAAGGAACGGTTGTCCATCCCGAGTAAGATCGCCGCCACCTTGCTGGCCCGCCTCAAAGTGATGGCCAATCTGGATATCGCCGAACGCAGGCGGTACCAGGATGGGCGTATCGTTTTTAAACAATTCAACCGTAAAGGCCTCGACGTGGACTTGAGGGTATCAACCGCTCCCATGAATTACGGAGAAGGTTGCGTTATGCGCCTTCTGGACAAACAGCGCTCCACACTGCCCCTAGTAGACCTTGGCTTTTCTGATCAGAACCTGAAGCTTTACCGGGAATTGATTGAGCGGCCTTTCGGAATGATCCTGCATTGCGGACCGACTGGATCGGGAAAATCAATGACCCTTTATTCAGCCCTCAACGAAATCAACAGTCCGGATCTTTGCATCCGGACAGCCGAGGACCCCATCGAATACACTTTGGCAGGCATTGTTCAGGTGCAGATGAATCGAAAAATCGGGGTCACATTCGCCAATTCCCTAAGGGCTTTTCTGCGGCAGGACCCGGACATTATTCTGGTTGGAGAGATTCGAGACAAAGAGACAGCCGATATCGCTGTCGAAGCATCTCTGACCGGGCACAAATTATTCAGCACCCTGCACACCAATGATGCTTCCAGCACCATTGTGCGCCTGACGGATATGGGAATCGAGCCGTTCATGATTTCCTCCGCCTTGATTTGCGTGTGCGCGCAACGGCTCCTGCGGCGGCTCTGCGTCACCTGCAAACAACCCTATGAACCCAACGATATGGAAAAGGAGATCATGGAGCGGGCCATCCAATGGAGCGGCCCTATTTATACCTCGAAACCTGCCGGATGCCCCAATTGTGGCGGGACAGGTTATCGCGGCCGGGTCGGCATCCATGAGTTAATGGCCACAAATGATGAATTGGTGCGAGGGATTAACTCCCGATTGCAGATCTCACAGATTAAAGGCATCGCCATAAGAAACGGCATGCTTACCCTCCATCAGGATGGTGTATTAAAAGTCAAGGAGGGCCTATCTTCTCTGGAAGAATGTATCTCAACCGTTCACATCGACATGGAGAACCTGGAAGATTTGAAGAAAAACATCGAACCCCAACCGATAACGGCGTTGGGGCATTAGGGGCTGATTACCGATCAGTTTTTCCTTTAGTCAGGGCGAGCACCGCCTCTGCTGCCAGGGCACACTGGAGGCCGAATGGGAGGTATCCCGAATACCCGGCCAGGGGCATTTCGAAGACTTTGACCGATTCAAAAAATGGAATCTGGTAAACCCACTTGGCCAGGCTGTAAAAATTCCACATTTCCCAAAAGAAACCGCACAAAAGGGCGGCCAAAGCCCAATTGAAAAAATAGGCCCAATTGCCCTCCCTCAATCCTCCCAACCAGACGGGCGTTTTAGTTAAACAGTTCAAGGAGAGCCACGCGGCCAGTGGCCCGGCCCAAAGCAATGGAAAAAGGAATCCCGGATAAAGTCCGATAAAGAAAAACGCCAGGAGAACAGACAAAAACACCAGGGCTGCCGTCTCCTCCTCAAAACGAATCCTCCAGAGCGGTCCGGAGGCGCCCAGCCGTTGCAAGCCGGGGAATGTCTGCAAATAGCATTTTACGGTGTAAACCGCCGGCAAAACGGTGGAAAAACAGATGGTTCCGTGGAGAAAATATTTCAGCGGTCCAATGTTTTCCACCTCAAGGTAGTGCCAGTTCTGGACAAACCGGTTGAGGAATTCAAAACCCCACCAAAATGCGGCGCTGGCAAAAAACAAAAGTAACAAGCCGCGGGGTCTTTGCAAAAGGGGGCATTCCCCACTTTTTCGGAATGTCAGAGAATTGATTGCGACAATAAAGGAAAGCCATATCGGGGTAAAGGTGTATTCCTGCAAGGGGGCAAACCAGGCAAACCGGTTCCAGGCCAACACCCAGAAAAAAATCAAACATCCGAATCCGGCCCAACCCCACCAGGGAAACTCTGTTTTTCGAGCCGTCTGCGGATGGCCTGTCTTGTCGACAGGTTGCTTGAGAAATATCCATAAGAGGATAAAAAAACCGGCCAGAACCCAGAAGCCCCAAAACAGGACTGGATTATCGCCCGGATAGCCCATATCTCTCTGCCAAGGAGGGAAGCGCAGATAAGGAGACACTTCGCGTCCTGCCAAGGCAAGGCCGGCCAAAGGCAATCCCAAAAATGCGGCCAGTAGAAGGGCGGTATTCAACCGCCGTATCCCGTTATTGTAGTCAGCCCTTTCCATCGGGAATATTCAATAAATCCAACACCGAACCAAAGCAATCAGGCTTGCCCGCATAAAACAGCCAGGTGCTTTTCAACGGACCGGGCCAATACTTGCAGATTGTAGCCTCCTTCCAAAATCGACACCAGCCGCCCCTGGCAGTGTTCTTCGGCAAGGTTCCTGACATAGTGGGTAAGCTCAGCGAAGTCTTCATCCTCCAGGTGCATTCCGGCCAAGGGATCCTCCCGGTGGGCGTCGAAGCCAGCTGAAACCAGAATCAAGTCCGGTTTGAACCGATTGGCGGCGGGAACCAGTTGATTTTGAAAGGCGTCCCGATACTCAATCAAACCACAGCCGGCCGGAAGCGGGACATTGAGGGTAAATCCGGCACCCGCGCCCTTGCCGGTATCATTGGCGGCGCCAGTGCCCGGGTAGAAGGGATGCTGGTGTGTGCTGAAGTAAAAAACGGATGGATCCTGGTAGAATATCTCCTCCGTCCCGTTGCCGTGGTGAACATCCCAATCGATTATTAAAATCCGTTCCAGCCCGTGTTTCTCCTGGGCATAGCGCGCGGCAATGGCAATCTGGTCGAAAAGGCAAAAACCCATAGCCGCTTCGGGCCGGGCATGGTGCCCCGGAGGACGGCTGCATACGAATCCATTTCGGCAACGGCCTTCCATTACCGAGTCAACAGCCATCATTACTCCCCCGATTGCCAAGAGGGCCACTCGATAGGATTCCGGGGAAGCCCAGGTATCCCCGGCATCCAACTGGGTACGTTTTTGTCCACTGGATTCCTCCACAAACCGGCGGTAGGCGGGAGTATGGCATTTCTCGACACAGAGCGGTTCAGCCTCCTCCGGCTCCAGCCAAAGCAGATGGTCCTTTAACTCCGATGCACGAATTCGCTCCTGCACGATCCTGGCCCGCCGGGAAGTCTCTGGATGCCATGGTCCCGTATCGTGAAGCTCGTAATCAGGATGGTAAACGAAAGCGGTTGTCTCCATGAATCTTAAATCTAATCACTCATCCTCAGGCGGCGAGCCCCAACCACCGCCGCCAGGGGTTTTGAGAACGAGACGTTCTCCGGCCTGGATTTTCCGGCTATCAAGGGGCAAGAGGGGCTCAACATTGCCCAAGTTGTTGATAAGATACTGTTGGCCCGGCTTCCCTGCCAACCCACCGACCATGCCGTAGGGACCGGATTTTCGGCGCTGGGTCAAAAGTGAAAGGAAGGAATTTCTGAGGAACTCAATTTCCCGGACGACTCCATCTCCGCCGCGGTATTTTCCATCTCCGCCGGAACCGGTACGGAGCGTGAAGCGCCGAAGCCTGACGGGGTAGCGGTGTTCCAGAATTTCCGGATCGGTTATGGCCGTATTGGTCATATGGGTATGCACGGCGGAGGCTCCGTGCGCCGTTTCCGTGGCGCCCGAACCTCCGCAGATGGTTTCGTAATAACTGAAACTTTCGTCACCGAAAACAAGGTTGTTCATGGTCCCCTGGCTGGCCGCGGCAACCCCGAAAGCGAGCAACAGCGTATCCACGATCCGCTGGCTGGTTTCCACATTGCCGCCCCCGACTGCGGGGGCATTCCCGGGAGTCTGACCGAAGTCTGGATTAAGAAAGCACTCCGGCAAAATAATTCGCACCGGTTCCAGCAAACCCTCGTTGAGAGGAATATTCTCCTCCAGGAGCAACCGCAGGACATAGACAAGGGCACTGTTAACGATGGCCGCGGTAGCATTCAGGTTGCCGGGATGCCTGGACGAAGTTCCGGTGAAATCAACGATCAGGGTGTCAGCCTCTTTGCGAAGAGAGACTTCAATGGCATGGCCGTCGTCAAGAGTTTGCCGGGCTCTCAACGGCATTTGAGGCAGTGTTTTCATTCTTTTCGCCACCAGTCGCGATGCCCGCTCCCTGAGCGCATTCAAATAAGTAGTCACCGTGTTGGAACCATATTTTCGGGCGAGTGCAAGGAGGGCTTCCGCTCCCCGGATATTGGCCGCCACCTGCGCCTTGATATCCGCCAGGTTGTCCTCCAAGGCCCGTGTCGGCCAGGGTCCGCCCTGAAGAATCCGCACCAGATTGTCGAAACGCTCCCTGCCTCGTTGGAAAAGCCGAAAGGGGGCGATGACAACCCCTTCTTCGGCCAGGCTGCGGGCCTCCGGGGGCATGGAACCCGGACGGGAGCCTCCAATTTCCGCATGATGAGCCCTGTTGGCGACAAAACCGAGCAGGCATTCGCCTTCCTCATCCATAAAAACCGGAGTGATTAAGGTTACATCCGGGAGATGAGACCCTCCAAAGGCGGGGTGATTAGTCAAAATGACATCGCCGGGGGAAAATTGCAGATGGCGGGCCACCTCGCGCACACAAAGCCCCAGAGCGCCCAGGTGAACCGGTATATGCGGAGCGTTGACAATAAGTCGTCCCACCGGGTCGAGTAATCCACAAGAAAAATCAAGCCGCTCTTTGATATTGGTGGAAAGGGCGGTGCGCTGCAATTGGGAACCCATTTCATCCACGATTTGCTGAAACCGGTGGGTAAAAAGCTCACGCTGGGCAACTTCCGGCATGGCCGCTGCTGCCGCACCGACTTCACCAGTTACTTTTGTCACCATCATGGAGTTTGCGCTCCCGGCAACCGCCCTCCAGCCTTTTTCCACCACAAGCGTGCTGTAAGAATCCGAAATAATGGCCGGACCCTCTATGGCGGAGCCGGCAGTGATAGACTCCCTGTTGAAAAGGGCCACCTCGCTTCCAGTCCAGGCGACGCCGGTGGGGATTATTTTCCGTGGCTTGAGTTTTTGACCGGATTCGGTAAAAATTTCTTCCTCCAGGTCCGGACCATGAGTTGAAGCAAGTGTCTGGACGGAAACCACTTCCACTTTTTTTCCGGAGGGGAAATACCCAAAAATAGACCGATATCTTCGCTCGAATTTCTCTAAAAAATTATCGTTTTTTTCCCAATTCACCCCGAGGGAAGATTCCTGTCCCAGAAAACGCAATCGGGAAGATCGTTTGCGGAGAGCCAATTGTTCTCTCGGGTATCCATCGGCCATCAAACGCTCGATGGCTTCATTTTCCAGTTCCTGGAAAATTTTCTCCAACCCATCTGCAATATCAGAGTAAGGTTGGAGTAGTTGCCGCTCGGCAAAGGCCTCCACAACGGCGGAGTTCAAGCCCCGCGCACTGAGAAGACCAGCTTCATCGGGAAAAAGAATCCTGATCATGCCGAGGCGATCCCCAACGGCGCAGGCATGCATGCCGCCGGCTCCGCCAAAGGCAACCAAAGTGTATTCCGCCGGATCGTATCCTTCCCGGACCGAGATTCGACGAATCGCGTCGGCCATTCTTTCGTTGGCGATATCGAGAAATCCCTGCAGAATTTGAGCTTCAGCTTCTAGCCCGACAATGTTGCCGGGCAGTTCGGTCAGCAATTCCTCAAATCTTTTTCTGGCATCTTCCTCGAAAACGGGGATGCCGAAAGATTGCAGATCGATCCGGCCAAGCAACAGGTGAACGTCGGTCAGGGTAAGCGGCCCCCCGGCTCCGTAACAGGCGGGCCCGGGATTGGCCCCGGCGCTTCTCGGACCGACGAAGAGGGCTTCGCCGTCAAAACCGCAGATCGAACCACCGCCGGAGGCCACGGTCTCGATATTCAAAGCCGGAGCGAGGAGTCGGGCGCGGCCCACTTTGTGGCTATCCCGGTATTCGAACTGCCTGTCGTAACGGGAAACATCGGTACTCGTTCCACCCATGTCGAAGGGTATAATTTTACTGATTCCAGCCTTCGATCCGGCTGCCACGGCCCCCACCACCCCACCGGCAGGCCCGCTCAAGAGGCTGTCCTTGGCCCGGTAACGATTTCTCGGAACCAACCCTCCGGCACTCGTCATGATGGACAATTGTCCCTCCGATACAGATTCCTCCACCCGGTCGAGATATTGGGTCATAATCGGTCCGAGGTAGGCGTCGACAACGGCGGTCTGGGTGCGGTTGAGATATTTAATGAAAGGGGCGAGGTTTTCCGAGCAAACCACGTAAGTAAATCCCAGATTCAAAAACAACTCCCTTAAAGCCCGTTCATGTATGGGATTCCTGTAGCTGTTCAGGAGGGAAACCGCCGCCACCCTGCAACCGGTCTGCAAAATTCTTTGAGCGGCAGTTTTTACAGCGGAGATATCGAGGGTTTGTAGGATTGAGCCATCCGCGCCGATCCGTTCATCGACTTCCTCCACCCATTGGTAAAGGGGCTTCGTTTTTTGAATATTAAGGGCAAAAAGGTCGGGTCGCTTCTGATCTCCTATGAGAAGAAGATGGCGAAACCCCCGAGTAACAAATAAAGCCACTTTGGCGCCTTGTTCCTCCAGCAAAGCATTGGTTCCCCGAGTGGTCCCCAAGCGCAGAGTGAGGGGAGGCAGCGGTTGATCTCCAGGTGTTCCGGTAAGCATTCTGGCCCCCACTACGGGTGGCTCCTCTCCGGTAAAAAACTCCACCAAGGCCCCCTCATCGAACTCCTCCCCAACATCAGCTGCGAGCGTTACCAGGTAATTTTTCAAATCGCAATTGACGACTTCGCGGCCAACGTCCACCCCACCGGCCAACCGTATCCGAAAGCCATGAAAAAAGTCTTTCGGCAATTCCCAAGGAAGATCGAGGAGAAGTGTCCGGGAATCCTTTCGTCCTTTGATGCGAAGACGCAAAGCCCCGCTGGAAAGAACCTTGGCGCGCTTCAAGCGGCCCTCGGGCGAAACCCCGAGACAGTCGGTAAAAGTTCCGCCGGTATCGACGGCAAGGGTCCAGGCCGTTTTCAACTGAAAATCAGAAATTGGTTTATCCGGTTAACCCTTGGACCGATCATTTCAACGCAAACGTCCCAGGTTAATTATTTGCCCTCCAATCCGGCTTATCCGCCGGTCATGAAGCTGGGTTTTGGAATCATACTTTTTGAGAAGATTCCAGAAAGCATCCGAATGATTGAGATGAGTCAAATGAGCCAGCTCGTGCAA
>JAJFLV010000217.1 GCA_021772535.1 Opitutales bacterium
GGGAATGGAGGGGAGTGAAGAAGGATGCGATCTCCTGGGTGTCAGTGGGCTTGGCAGCACTAATTCTCTCTGTAATAATCGTTGGGTGGAGCAATAAGCTTAGCGCCGTTTCAGGTGGAAATTGATAAAAACATAATTCGATAATGGCATGAATACTACCACCGAAGAACAAAACGGTTTGTGGGCATACCCAGGAAATGTAGACAGTTGTAAGACGAGAGTTTGAGTTGTTAGTTGGACATTAATTCAAAGTCAATGGGGGATCGAGCAATGCGAACATCCGTAGCCTTGGATCGCATTGTCGAAGCCCACGAATTGGGCTTCATGGCCTACTATTATGAAGGCGAACCGGGCAATGAATACGAGAATATCGCAACCTCTGTAATCGCAGGAAATACCCTTTTGACCGGGCGAAATATTCCAGTGGCAGGAGAGTGCGAGGTCAAGAACGCGCATGCCATGAAAATTATGGATCTAATGGGCAAAGGCGGATCTTTCTCCGAGATTTATCTAGCTGACTTCAAAGAGGATCACCTTTTTTTCGGGCATGATGGGCCCGCTCATTTTGCGATTTCGGAGGGGCCTGTAGGTTTGGTTCCCTTACCCGTCTATCACGGGAAACCGGGTGAGGGTCTTTCGATTCAGATGACCGTCAAGTATGGTCCGGTGACTATGCTGTCAGTGGTGCAGCATGGTGATGGCACCTTATCATTTCTTATCGCGGAGGCGGAGTCCGTTCCGGGGCCAGTAATGGAAATTGGTAATACAAATAGCCGATACAAATTTTCCATTAGCGCTAAGGATTTTCTTCAACATTGGTCTGAAGTCGGCCCATCTCATCATTGCGCAATTGGCGTGGGCCATTTTTCGTCGACCCTAAAGATATTAGCGAAGCTTCTTGGAATTGAATATAAGCAAATTTGCTAATTTCGAGGGAAGATTTTTAATACAAAGCGATTTTCATTCCGAGCCTGGCCATGACCGTTTTGATGCTTTTGCCTCCGGGCAGGCCGACATGGGAAGTGATTAATTGTAGATTTAATTTGTAAACCATAAAACATGGACCTCGCCCGATGCTATTCACTTTCGAAATAAATGAGTGGCTCCTCGACACAGATAGAGAATTGGATAGTGTTAACTTTTTGAATATTTAAGCTGTACTTCTATGATGAAGGACGTTTCGGTCGAGGCGATCAGCGCAAACCTGCTGCTCGCGCGATTTCCTCGGGGAACTCCGTAAGTGGCCGGATGGCGATCTGCCGGTAGAAGAGCTCCGCGCCTTCAGATTGAATCTGAATCCTGCCGCCCTTGAGTGGGATCGTCCCATCGCCCATTTTTTGCCGGGTCTGCTGAAGGCCCATTACCACCCTGCCGTTGACGATATGGATAGCCTGATCGCCGATGGTCATGATCTCGATTGTGTTCCATTCACCGTTGGGTTTCTCGTTGGACGCCGAATGAAGGACGACACCGTTTTTTCCGGGAGCAAATTCGCGCAGCTCGCCATCGGGATTGAACATGGGCTTCATTTTTTGCCTCGGGCCCATCTTTAGCTCCGGGTCTACCGGAATCATCGCGAGCATGCCACCGACTTGATAAAAAGACCCGCAATCATCCTCCTGTATCTGGCACTCCAGGCTGCGCATAAAGACGTTCCAGAACGCACCGTGGTTGCCCACACAATGATATAGCACCCCGCTATCACGTTTTGCGGTGAGTCGGGGCGCCCATTTCCGTTCGCTCCAGCGGAACTCAAGCTTGAGGTGGTAATTCTCGAACTCTTCCCTCGTGGTCAGAGCCGCATAGATTTCCCCGGACACCCGTAACACTGGTTTGCCATCCTCCATGATTACGGTGAATATCCCGCGCTCGTTGCGTCCAAGGCCGAGAGGCTTCCCTTTGATGCCGTCATCGCTCTTGCCGTCCCAGTCAATATCCACGGTCGTGTGCGGCACGCCGGTGAATACTTCCCAGCCGGAAAGGTCTTTATGCAACAATGGCCGCCACTCGTCGTAGTTTGCCCCTGTCATTGGTGTCTGGCCCGATGTCATAGCACCCCCCAGTATCCCGAGCAGAATACCACTTTTAAGAAGATAATTGCGTAGTAACATAGGATCAGTTGGTTAAAGGAGTTTTCCCAACGGCGATGGCGTTGAGGCGAGTCATTGTGCTAACGTAGAACACACCGTTGGCTTCGATGGAACTAAAGTGGATCGGGCCTGGAAGCATTTAAAATCGTTAAAAATAGCTACTTTCTAATATTTCGATCCTATATTCTATTTTCAATGTGATTTGGCAATCTTTTCCTTCGTTATCTGATGATCAATTCGGCAGTATTTAACATTTATTCTTGAATTTCCCTTTGCCCAGTTCAACCAGAGAAAGATATTTCCCTCTGTTGGAGATTCCCACAAGGTAACCGGGGTTTGGTTTGCACTTCGTTGATCATGTTCGTTTGCTTTTAGGTATGATTCTTCATATTCGCGCTAAGGGCGGTTACCGGCCGGTTTTCATTGAGGAGCAAAATAAAAGCGGTGGTGAGGATAGTTAGAGCGATCGCAGTCTGGAGATTTCCGTAACGCCGCCGTGGTCGTCCGAAAATTCTAAAGCCCATCCAACCCCTTTGTGCTTTTCACAAAATGAATCCATGGTCGGCCGATCCAGAATCGTGAAAGCGGTGGAGAGCGCGTCGGAAAGCGCCGCGGTGGGAGCCAGCGCCCAGGCTCGTTTTTGTGCCGTAACCGGATTTCCCGAACGGGGATCCACGATATGTTCGCCTTTGACGGCTAAGCCAGAACCACTGAACGAATTTTGACGGAGGTTTACTTGCCGTACGTTTTTGCCGCTACCGAATTGAATGATCCATGATTGTTCACTAACTGGCTCATTCATAGCCATCGCCGTGCTCCCACCGGCCAGAAGCAGAGAGCGTTTGACCTCCCAATGTTCCAGGATTTAAGCCATGCAGTCGAGGGCGTAACCTTTGCCTATGCTCCCCAAGTCTATGTTCAGTCCCGGGCGGCACAGAGTCACCGATAATGTTTCCTCCGCGAGATCGATTCCTTTAAAGCCGCTTTCCGGCGCGGTTATGTCAAAAGCCCCGTTCGTTTCCCGGCTGATCCATAAAGCGAGCTTTAAACAGGCAAATGTATCGTAACTGACGGCTACCGGAGTTTCCGCATCTACGCGGTTGATCTGCGAAACGTCGCTGGATTCATCGAACCGGCTGAATTTTGCCTCCAAACGGTCAAGTTCCCGAAAGGCTTCCCCGACAGCTTGCCCCGCGTAATCGGAATCGTCCGTATCGACCAGGATTTCAAAGGTGGTGGCCATGGCTTCGTGAGCGAAGCGATGAAATTCACGGGTATTTGGCGAAGTCATGAATTTCCGTCAATGTCTTCCATAAAGCGGCTCCATAGTTTTTCTTCGATGTAAACAAGGAGGATAACTCCGGGTCGCAATCCGCGGTATTCGATCTGGTATTTTTGAGAAATTTTTGCTTCCAGAATATCCTGTAGCTTTGCCGATACAATGATGACGGAAGCATCGGGAGCGTCCGGCATTTCACTCCAATAACCGACATTTTCAAACTGGCGCAGATACCAGGGAAGCGGCCAGTAATCTTTACTGATGACCTTTATTAGCAATTTTCGGCCCTGCGGCGACAATTCGGCTAACCGCTCAATTCTTTCCCCAATTTTCAAGACATCGGTATTGGGATGAACATAGGCGTAAGGATTGCGGGCATCAGCATAATAGCGGAAATTCGTTAAGTAAGCACCCCGAAGAAGGAACCCCAAGGCAATCACTAGCAGGGCTGTAATGCCCAATCGCTGGGCTGGTTTTCGACAGCGATCGTAAAGAGCCTGCAAGCCAGATCCTGCCATAAGCGCCAGGCCCAGTAATAGGCTGAGAACCAGCCACGGCGTCTTGTAGGACAGAAGGGAATAAATGAACAACAGGACAAGCGTGAAAAATGCCAGAAACCGCCGCAATTTCCCCGTGGGCGTCATTAACCATTTCTCT
The DNA here is from genome assembly GCA_021772535.1 of Opitutales bacterium. Classification (GTDB taxonomy): domain Bacteria; phylum Verrucomicrobiota; class Verrucomicrobiia; order Opitutales; family UBA2987; genus JAJFLU01. Next base: position 4,027 of record JAJFLV010000217.1, read on the forward strand.
CGAACACTGACTATTGCTGCGGCCAGGGCAAATATAACAATGCCCGCCTCGCTGGCCGAAATTCCGAGACCACCTTCAAACCCGGACAATAGCCCGATATAGTAGTAAAAGGGTTTCTCGTGACCTGATTTCAGGGAGTAAACAAAGGGAGAAATGATGGCATCCACGATGCCGGAAAAATTTGTCAAAAAGGAAGAATAAAATGCCGCCGAAACGAACGCTGCCGCGCCGAGGGCGCTCAGCCCGAGGCGAATGACCCGGCGCATATTTAAGTTTTTGAAGATTGAACATCCCTCTTTTTGTGTTCTTCGGGCGGTTATCCAGCAAACCGTGAGGGTGACTCCAAAGCCGAACAAGCTGATAAGGCTAGACTCTTTGGTGGCATGCATGAGGCCCACGGAAACCCCTGTTGCCACTCCCCAAGTAATTTTCGGATTCCGGTAGCAGCGCCAGCCGCAGGCCAGCGCGAAGGAGGTGAAAGCTATCAATAACGGTTCCTGAATATAATACCGGCTGTAATAAACCATAGCGGGGGAAAGGGTGATAAAAGCACCGGCCAAAACCGTTCCGACCGGCCCCAGACCATCCCGCAGCCAGAACAAGGATAAAATCAAAGTAGATCCAAAGAAGGCGGAGACCAATCGTACCGTGATTTCGTCGATTTGCGGTAGATTTTCCTGGTCGCAAAACCAGGCTACCGGCAAAGCCAAATAGTAAAGGGTAGGCCCATGAAAGTGTCTGGGATCATACTCGTATTGACCTGTTTCCAGAAGCTGTCCGAATTTTACGGATTGCACCGCCTCATCGGTGTGCATCGGTCGGGCATCCAGTGAATAAGTGCGTATTCCCAGAGCGAGAATGAACTCCAGCAAGAGGAATACTATCACATATTTGGAGCCGGATTTCATTACTATTAAACTAGAGCTTTTCCTGTTGGATAGCGATTAGAAATAGTGCACACTTGAAGCTGCCAGTCGAACCAGTGCCAAGCTTATCCATAGTCATTCCCGCTTTCAACGAGGAAGCCGCCATAGCAAACGG
>JAJFLV010000218.1 GCA_021772535.1 Opitutales bacterium
CAAAATCGTTTACTTTATAAGACGAAACTTGATTCTTTCCTAAGCTGGAATATCCGCAATCGAAAGGAGAGCTTCCGAACCGTGATACGCATCAACGAAAATTACCTGAAGCTGCACGCTTCCTATCTGTTTGCCGACATCGCCCGGCGGGTGCAGGCCCACCAGGAGGCAAATCCGGATGCAAAAATTATCAAACTAGGCATCGGCGATGTGACCGAACCGCTGCCTCAGGCTTGCCGGGACGCTTTCCACAGGGCGGTCGATGATTTGGGCCGTCGGGAATCTTTCCACGGTTACGGCCCGGAGCAGGGTTATCCGTTTTTACGGGAAGCCATTGCCAAACACGATTTTCAAAACCGGGGCGCTGACGTTTCGGCGGATGAAATATTCGTCAGCGACGGCTCCAAATGCGACTCGGGCAATATTCAGGAAATTTTTGCGGGGGACATTACCATAGCCGTTCCCGATCCGGTCTATCCGGTCTATGTCGATACCAATGTGATGGCTGGCAGAACGGGCCGTTTTGTCGGGGGCCGTTATGAAAACCTCGTTTACCTCGAATCGACTCCGGAAAACGGCTACCTGCCCAACCTGCCCGATCAGCCGGTGGACCTGATTTACCTCTGTTTCCCCAACAATCCAACCGGCGCCACCGCCACGACGGACCATTTGTTGCAATGGGTCGATTACGCCCGGAAAAACGGCGCCGTAATCCTTTTCGACGCCGCCTATGAGTCCTTTATTCGGGATGATTCCCTGCCCCACTCCATTTTCGAAATCGAAGGTGCCAGAGAAACGGCCATCGAATTTCGCAGTTTCTCCAAAAACGCCGGATTCACCGGAACCCGGTGCGCCTTCACGGTGGTTCCAAAAGAATTAACGGCCAAGGATGCTTCAGGCGGCGGGCAGTCGGTCCATTCTTTGTGGTCCCGGCGTCAATCAACCAAATTCAACGGGGTTTCCTATCCGGTGCAGCGGGCGGCAGCAGCCGTTTACACCCCAGAGGGCCGCCGGGAAATATCTCAGTTGACTGATTACTATCTGGGCAATGCGCGCATCATCCGGGAAAAAATAGCCTCCTTCGGCTATGAATGCGCGGGCGGGGAAAACTCACCCTACATCTGGATCAACACGGGCGGGGATTCCTGGGAATTTTTCGATCTGCTGCTCAACAAAGCGGGCGTGGTTTGCACACCCGGCGTGGGATTCGGCAATTGCGGACAGGGGCATATAAGGCTGAGCGCCTTCAACAACAGGGAATCGATTACCGAGGCACTCGATCGCATCTCCTCGGTTTTATAATCTACCGACAGCTATTTGTAACCTGAGCCGTTTATTCGGAGGCCGGGGAGAAACACTTTTCCGCAAGGCAATTGTAGAGCCCGGCAAATATCCCGCCACAAATCAGGCCGTCCACAAAACCATAGGCCAGACCAATCACACTGCCCACCGGGCTGATGCAATAGCCTGGATAAAATCGCCCGATTAACGTGATATCTCCCGTTGCTCCTTCCAGAATAATGAGCCACCAGGTGCAAATAAACAAACCGACTCCCCACAGGATTCCGGAGGCCAACGCCAATGCTTTAGTGTTTAATTTCATTTTTTTCCCACGCCTTTCGCAATTTATTGAAACAATTGACCGGGAAACTCTTTCCCCGTCACTTCACTTGATAGTGAGAATATAACAGATTTGCTAAATCCGTCAAACGGGTTGGCCTCAAAGACTATCGACAATGCGCTCCGCAAGGCTGGCAGTCGTCTCCCTGCCCCCGATATCGGGCGTGCCCAATCCGGCCGCCAATGTTTGTTCAACCGACAGATTGATGGTCTCGGCCGCCTCTTTTTGTCCCAGCCAGTCGAGCATCATGGCTCCACTGAGGATTGCTCCCACTGGGTTGGCAATGCCTTTTCCTGCAATATCCGGGGCGGAGCCATGAACCGGCTCGAATAGGGATGGAAAGCGACGCTCCGGATCAAGATTGGCCGAGGGGTTGATGCCCAGACTGCCAGTAACCGCCCCGGTGAGGTCCGTTAATATGTCGCCAAAAAGATTGCTCGCAACCACCACATCGAATTCGGATGGCCGCAGGACGAATTGCATGGTGGCCGCATCGATATGCAGTTTTTCAACCTCTACATTTGGAAATTCCGGGCAAATCTCCTCAAAAACCTCATCCCAAAGAACATACCCGTAAATCAGGGCGTTTGATTTTGTGACCAGTGTTAATTTCCTGCGCCGCGTCATGGCCAGATCGAAAGAAAAACGCAGGATGCGCTCAATGCCACGGCGGCTGTGCAAGGCCGATTGCAAGGCGGTTTCCTCAGGCTTCCCCAGGTGGAATCTGCCGCCCAGTTGGATATATTCTCCCTCCGAATTTTCCCGCACCACAACCATATCAATCGGTTTGTCACATCGCAACGGATTGGGAACACCGGCAAAAGTACGGGCCGGGCGTACGCAGGCATATAGATCGAATTGCTGCCGGATTTGAATGATCGGAACCAGGGTTACATGGTCCGGCAAACGCTCCGGCCATCCTATGGCGCCCAGAAAAATGGCATCGAATGGCCGCAACCGTTCGATGTAATCCTCCGGGACAATGCAACCATGGGTCTCGTAATAAGCATCCGCTCCCCAGTCGAACCGCTCATA
>JAJFLV010000219.1 GCA_021772535.1 Opitutales bacterium
GACAGCCTCACCGTGACTTCCACGGGAGTAATCGCCACCACCAATGGCGAGGTAACCCTGGCCACTAATGGCACTTTTACTTACGAGCACGACGGCAGCGAGACCACCTCCGACTTTTTCGATTACACCGTTACTGACGGAAATTCTTCCCGCCTTGGAAGGGTCAATATCACCGTGGTGCCGGTCAGCGATGCTCCGCCGGTGGCCAATCCTGAAAGTACCGCCACAACCGAAGGCGGCAGCACTTCGGTTTTGGATGGCGGAGCCACCAGCGTCCTTGCCAACGACACCGATGCGCCGGATAACTCCGTTCTTTCCGTCATCAACACCGGAGTGAATGCCACCGACAATGGCTCCGTTAACTTGCTGGCCAATGGTGAATTTACCTACACCCACGACGGCAGCGAGACCACCTCCGATTTCTTTGTTTATAGTATAACCGACGGCACGGACGCCAGAGCCGCCACGGTCGCTATTACCATCACTCCGGAAAACGATGCCCCGGTGGCCAATGATGACCATGTCACGGTCAGCGAGGGGGGTTCGGTATCCGTTACCGACACAGGCGCAACCAGTGTGCTGGATAACGACATCGATGACGAGGAAGACGATCTCACGGTGACCAATCCGGGCACCTTTGATACGCTCAACGGCACCGTCACCTTGGAAGCCGACGGTGAATTCACCTACACCCACGACGGTACCGAGACTACCACGGATAGCTTCGATTATGAAATAACCGATGGTGAGTTTACCGCCACGGCAACGGTGGATATCTGGATTACGGCTGTAAATGAACCACCGGTCGGCGTCGATGATCATATCGTCGTTCTGGAAGGTGATTATACTGATTATCTGGACACAGATGACGACAGTGTTTTGGACAACGATACCGATCCGGACCTGCCGGCCGATACATTGACGGTTAATGTGACTCCAATAAGCGGCCCAAGCAACGGGACTCTGACTTTGAATGCCAACGGCACTTTTAATTACGCCCATGATGATTCCGAAAACCTCACGGACAGCTTTGTTTACGAGTTGAGCGATGGTGAATTCACCACCACGGCGACGGTCGAGATCTGGATCACTCCAGTGAATGACAATGTGCCCGTAGCCAATGATGATCTCGCCACTTTGACAACGGGCGCCACTTTATCTTCCGATAATGTCCTCGACAACGATACCGATGTTGACCTTCCAAACGACACTCTGACCGTGGATACAGTCCCCGTGAGCGGAACAGCCAATGGCACGTTGACTTTGGGGGCGGACGGTTCCTTCACCTACATGCACGATGGTTCCGCCACCACAACGGATAGTTTTGAATACGCGGTTCGAGATGCCGTTTACAACAGCAATACGATGCCGCCATTTTGGGAAACCAACTTCGGCGCAGCGCAAGGACTTAGTGATGACGATGATACGGATGACAACATCACGTTTGGTACCTTTTCATTCCCGTTTGCCGGCACCACTTACACAGGTAATGACGTGTTAAATATTTCCAGCAACGGTTTCGTCAGCCTGGGCGGGGATAATGATGATGATTGCTGTAGTGGAGACATTGATGAATTCCTGGAAGATACCTTTGCCCGTATCGCGCCCTTCTGGACTGATTTGGATCCCGGAGATACCGGAGATGTATTTTTGAGAACCATTACCGATGATGATGGCGATGCGGACATTGATCGTATCGTCGTTACATGGGACACTGAATTGTATGGTTCCGGCTTACTGATAACCGTTCAATTGCAACTGTTGGAGGACGGGACCATCATCATGGGATATGATGATTTCGAATTAAACAGCGATGATGATAATGACGCCTTGATCGGTGTCAGCCCGGGAGCGGACGCTGCCGATCCTGGAAGCGGCGATTTCACTGCTGATTCACCATTCGACAGCGGGACTGAGTCCACTATCTATGAATTCTGGGAAGCTGCTTCAGCACCTGCTGTCGATATTGGACAAGGAGCCAACATCATCTTTGAGCCCAATGGTTCCGGTGGATTCGATGTCTCTATGGACACCGTCATGGCCACGGCCACGGTGAGTATCGGCATCTTCGATCCCATCAATATTACCGAGCAGCCCATGGATGCCACTATCACCACCAACCAGTCGGCCCTGCTGACGGCGGTAACCGATGCCACCGGCGATGATATCACCTACCAGTGGTTCGAAGGCCAGAGCGGTGACACTGACAACCCGGTGGATGATTCTTCGGAACTGCCCATCCTGGATTTGAGGGATAATGTGGTCGATGGAATGTCGGCGACGACCTTCATCAATGGCGACGATGCCATGGTCCTGAAAAAGGACGGCGTGATCATCGACATGATCGGGGTGGTGGGCGTAGACCCGGCGGCAGGCTTCTGGGGCAGCGGTGATGTCACCACCAGTGAGGACACCCTGATCCGCAAGTCGAGCGTAACCTCGGGCGACGCGGACGGTTTTGTCGGCAATGAGGATGATCTGACCGGCGAGTGGACGGGCTTCCCGCAGAATACATTTGACGATCTTGGGATGCACACAGCCGATGCGGCCACGACGGATCTGTTCTTCTCCGAGTACATCGAGGGCAGCAGCAACAACAAGGCCTTCGAAATCTTCAATGGCACTGGAGCGGTCGTGGACCTGACCGACTATGTGGTGGAGAGCTTCAACAATGGCCGGACGGCAGCAGAAGGGCCGACCAACACCCTGAACCTGATCGACCTGGCCGACGATCTGGCCGATGGAGCGGTTCTGGTGGTTGTCAACGACAGCGCCAATGGGACGGTAACCATAGGCACGGCGGACGCCGAGTTCGACACTGGAGCACTGGACGAGACAACCAGTTTCTGGGTGCAGATCGGTAATGGCGACATCACGGTGGACAGTGGCACGGCAACGGTGACTGTGCTGGATGTCTTCTCCGGTGTGGATATCGATGGATTCCCGGGCTGGAAAGCCTCCCCTTGGTATAAGAACTACTTCGCGGGCTTCTGGCCATGGATCTACCACGACGAGGCCGGCTGGCAGTTCGTCTCAAGTGCCAGTCTGGAAGAGGAAATCTTCGTCTGGGATCTGGGAATTGGTTTTTGGGCCTTTTTCAATGAAGACTCCTGGAGGCATATGTATGTCTTCAGCCAGTCGCCCTTCTTCCCCGAAGGCTGGTATTTCTCCTTCGCTGGGAACACACCTGAGCTGAGATTCTTCCAGGATCTCGACGGGAATATCCGCAGCATTCCGCCCGCGCAGTAAATGACTCAGCGAAAAGTAAAAACAAACCTTTAATCGAGAGGGGCCGGAACGAAAGTTCCGGCCCCTCTTGCTTTTTATTTCGTCACCACCCGAATACACTTGTTAAACAAAAGAAGGCTGATTGCGCTTTGCCATTACCTGCAAACAACTCTTGTCCGGCATCAATGAAACTACCCCGGATGGGTTGTATTCAAAACGAAGTCCGTCCGGCCATGTCTTAGGCTGTAGAAGCCTTCCCGGTGAGTGTTTATTATGCTAATGATCTGGCCCAGTTTTGAACAGACTTACCTCTAAACGTATTGACTCACTGCCTTTAAGAGTTTTTTCTTAAGGAGCATACCGAATCCAGATAATAGATTTGATATCCTCCGCTTGAATTTTTGTTCAATTTCAAGAGGAGGTTCGTTATTCTATTCACTGCTTACACTATAACCATTGAAGATCTTAGATATTCCACTTCCTATGAAAAAACTCTTAACCACCTTCTTTTCACTCATATTTACGGCTACTTGTGCCTTCTCAACCTTGCAGCTCAACGAAATCCACATCGACATGCCTGGGTCCGACGACAACGAGTATTTCGAGATCACAGGGGATCCCGGCGAATCGCTCGATGGCGTTTGGTATGTGGTCCTCGGCGACCATTCCGGCCAAGATCCCAACCCACCGACCAAGGGCAGCGGAACCATCGAGTTTGCAACCAGTCTGGATGGACTTGCCATTCCCGACACCGGCTTTTTTCTTGGCACGGAGTTTGGTTTCAACTTGGCCGCCACTCCAACCGCCCAGTTTTTTGATCTTATTTTTGAAAACAACGACAGCACCACCCACCTGATCGTTCGTGGATACACAGGACCCAGGGTAGAAGTCCAGGCCGAGCAGGAAGGTGATTTGGGTGTTACCATCGACCTCGACAACGATGGTGTCGTCGATGTCGACCCCCTTCCCTGGGCTGAGGTGATCGATGCTGTTGCCGTGACGGAACCCGATGGCGATGAACCTCCCTATGGCCTTGCCCTTGGCGGGACCGATGTTCCCCCAAATGGGACATTTACTGCCGCCCATGTATATCGCAGTAATGTGAATAATTCATGGGTAATTGGTTCATTTGATGTCACAGGAGAATTCTCCGACGATACGCCAGGGTCTGAAAATCCGGCGGGAAATATAATTCCGACGGAACTCATCATCAACGATCAGCCGCAGAATGGAACCATCAACAGCGGGGAATCGACTCAATTGTCCGTCAATGCGGAAGGCCCGGGTACTTTGGTTTATGAGTGGTTTCAGGGACAAAGCGGTGACACCAGCACTCCCGTTGCCGACCCATCCATCCAGGATCAGGCTGATGCCACCAGCACGATAACTTTCTTTAATGGAAATGACGCAGTTGCTCTTCGTAAAAGTGGTGTACTTATCGATGTGATTGGAGTGATTGGTGTAGACCCGGCGGGAGGCCTTTGGGGTAGTGGAGACGCCACCACCGGTGAAAATACTCTGGTCAGAAAATCGAGTGTAACCCAGGGAGATGCAGACGGATTTGTCGGCAATGAAACCGATTTAACCGGTGAATGGACCGGGTTCCCACAGGATACTTTCGACGATTTGGGCAAACATACTGCGGATGCGCCAGCAACCGACCTCTTCATTTCCGAATACATCGAAGGAAGCGCCAGCAACAAGGCTGTTGAAATTTACAACGGGACTGGAGCCGATGTTGATCTTAGTCAGTATGTAGTGGAATTGTATTCAAATGGTGGAGCCGAAGCAAATGACCCCCCCCTTACCCTAAGCACGGTTCAAGCCATGCTGGGCGATGGAGAGGTTCTTGTCATCGCAAACGCGCAGGCGGTCGGTCCCAATGAAGATTTCACCACGCCTGTCCTCACCGAAACCACAAGTTTCTGGGTCCGCATAAGCTCCGGGGATGATAGTGTGGACGGCGATACGGCTACGGTTACGGTCGAAGGCGGCGGGGCGCTCGATGTATTTGGCGGAACGCCGATCGATGGATTCCCCGACTGGAGAGAATCGACCTGGTATCTAAACTACAATATCGAATTCTTCCCTTGGATTTTCCATGACGAGCATGGCTGGCAATTTGTTTTTGATGGAAGTACCACCGATGTGATTTTCCTCTTCGATTTGGGCTTGGATAATTGGATTTTCTTGAATGAGAGCACTTATCGCTGGGAATTTCTGTTCGGGGCCGAACCTGGCTGGATTTTCACTTTTGATGACAATACCCCTGATAGGCGCTTTTTTCAGCGTCTGGACGACGGGAGCCTATTCAGCGTGCCGGCTGATCTCTAGGGACAGAACCTTTTTGGGATACCGATTGATCTTTGTAATTTGGCAGGGGCTGGAATCACATTTCCAGCCCCTGCTTTTATCCGGTATTAAATTTGAGATAGATTCAAATTGAAAGCAGCCTCTTTTCCCATTTTGGCAATCGTGTTGACTAACTACTTTAGCAATATTACTTTGGAGAAACTGACTCTTGGTTGAGGTAGTCGTTTCGTCGGATTCCTTAACCTTATTTAGACGAAAATTGGTTTATTAATGAACTTTCGGTCAAACTACAGACTTACTTCTATCTGGCTGTTGTTTATAGTCAGTTTTGGCGGCATTCTCCATGGGCAGAATATCACCTCCACGGCTATAAACGGAACCGTCAAGGACCAGGCCGGGGTCTTGGTCGAGGGCGCTTCCATAAAAGCGATACACGGCCCGACGGGAACCGTTTTCAATGCCGCCACCCGGCCCAATGGCCGCTACAATCTTCGCGGTATGCGAGTGGGTGGACCCTACTCGTTGATTATTTCCGCCGTCGGTTACCGGTCGGAAACGCGTAGCGGGATTTACCTGGCTTTGCGCCAGGACCAGAATTACGATTTCACCCTTGCGTTGGATTCTGCCGAAGTCATAAGTCTGGAAGCTTACGAAGTTGTCGCCGATCAATATAATTTAACCTTCTCGGCCGATAATTTCGGGGCCAATACCAATGTCAGCAGCGCGGATTTGCAAAGCCTGCCCACCGTCACGCGCTCCCTCACTGATTTTGCCCGATTGGACCCTCGCGTGACGGTTTTCGACCGGGAGACGGGCGCTCTTTCAGCGGGGGGCCAAAACAACCGTTACAATTCGATCATGATCGATGGGGTGCCCACCAACGACTCCTTCGGGTTGGAAGAAAACGGTCTTCCATCCCTCACACAGCCTTTTTCCCTCGACACGATTGAGGAAATTAGTGTGGAAACTTCCCCTTACGATGTATTGCAGGCAGGATTCACCGGGGCCACTATCAATGCGATCACCAAGAGTGGCACCAATGAATTCAAGGGAAGTTTTTTTTATTTATTCCGCAATGAAAGCCTGACCGGAAAGCGACTCGAATTTACCGATCTAACCGATGGCCCGGACGGAACTTTCCAGAAACTGGAAAGTTTTGATGAGAGCACCCTCGGCTTTACTTTGGGTGGGCCAATTATCAAGGACAAGCTCTTCTTTTTCTTTTCCTTTGAGCGGTTTAAGAGGACGGAGATTCCGCCGGTGCGGCTATTCGATCCAACACCTGTGGAGCTTGGAAAGATTACCGCCCTTGCCACCGAATATGGTTTTGAAGCGGGAACCCTTGATACTGGAGATGACAAGATTTCCACCGATGACAAGATATTGGCCAAACTGGATTGGAACATAAGCGAAAAGCATCGTTTAACTGCTCGCTATACTTTGAATAACGGGGATGATCCGCAGTTTCCCTCTTTTGGGGGTTCCTCATCCACTTCCTTGAGCAGCTATTGGTTCACCCGAACCCGCGAAAACAGCAATTTCGTCACGGAATTATTCAGCAAGTGGAACGACCGCCTCAGCACCGAGGCGAAAATTTCCTTCAGCAAATTCACCAGGACCAGCGATACCAACAGCGACGCCCCGCAGGTTCAGATTTCCAGTGTCAACGGCCTCGACGGCAATAATGGATCGGTGAATTTTGGCAGGGTTTCCGGGGAGCATTCCAACTTTCTCGAAGTAAAAACCACCATATTTCAATTCCATGCCGACTATTTCCTAGGCAACCATACACTGACAGTGGGCACAAATATTGAAGATGTTGCCAATAATAACCTGTTTGTCAGTGACAGTCGCGGAAGATGGCGTTTTAACACGGTGGCCGAATTCGAACGGGCTGTGGCCCGGCCGGACGACCCTCCGCACCCGCCTGGCGCCACTTTTCCTCCACCGGGACCGGGCAATGCGGCCAATTTCAATGTCAGCTACCCTCTTGGGGATTCCGATGGTGCGGCCAATTGGTCTTTAACCACTTTTTCATTTTTTGCCAAGGATACCTGGGACGTAACCGATAAGCTGAAAATAACCGCCGGAATACGCGCTGACCTTCCCACGGTTGACGACGAGATTCCACTCAACCAGGAGTTTGTGGACCAGTTCGGGCGTGAGCATACCGCAACCGTCGACGGCAATTTCGTCATCCAACCCCGGGTTGGGTTTAACTGGGCTCTTGATGAGGATCGCAAAACACAATTGAGGGGTGGAGGTGGTCTCTTCTATGGGACCGCGCCGCATGTCTGGCTTTCCAATCCCTTTGTGCGTAACGGAGTTACCGTCATAAGCTCGAGTCCCACTCGCAGGGATACGCCGGAATTTTCCGCAGATGGAGACAATCCTCCCATTCCCGATACCGTCCAGCCGACTTTTAGGGTAGATTTATTGGATGAAGATTTCGAGATGCCCAGCTCCTGGAAAGCCAATTTCGCCATCGACCGCAAACTGCCTTGGTGGAATATGCAATTGACCATTGAAGCACAATGGTCCTGGACCAAAAACGACATTCATTACCAGCACCTCAACCTGGCCCAGGATTTTGCCCTCAGCCGCCCGACTGCCACAGGATTTTTACCGGATGGGAGAAATCTTTATGATAAGGACCCTTCCGGCCGCCGGGAATTCGCCATCGAGGGGTTTGATAATGTTTTTCTGCTGACCAATACCAGTCTTGGAGAATCGGCCAATTATACGATCAAACTGGAGAAACCGAAGCGAAAGGGCTTTTACTGGAGTTTTGGCTATACCTATGGCAGCGCCAAGTCCGTTAATGATGGTAGAGGATCCTCGGCCTCCTCCATCTGGGGAGACAACAAGGCCAAAAACCCCAACGACAATACCACCGCGACCAGCGATTTCGAGGTCCGCAACCGTTTGGTCGGCGTCGTCTCCTACCAGTTCAAACTGCTCAAGAATTCCACAACCTCCGTTTCGCTGGTCTATGACGGGCGCACGGGTCGCCCCTTCAGTTATACCTATTTCCGCACCGACATGAACCGGGACTCCAATTTTTCAAACGACCTCATATACATTCCCGATGGCCGGGACGATCCCTTGGTTCTTTTCACCCGGGAATCGGAAAAAGACGCTTTTTGGGAATTTGTCGATAAGACCAGGGGTCTGAGCTTGTTCCAGGGCCAGGTGGTGCCGCGCAATACAGGGCGGGATCCCTGGATTCACCAGTTCGATCTTAAATTTGTCCATGAAGTTACTTTCCTCAAAAGGCACCGGGTTGAATTCTCCGCTGCCATCCTTAATTTTGGAAATATGATTAACAGCGACTGGGGTCTGGTTCGCCGAACCAACAGCGGCAATTTTCCATTGCTGGAAGCCCGGCACCTTCCTGACAACACGGGTGAAACCAACGGAATTTTCGTTTATCGTTTTCTTGATACACTCCTGGACGAGGATCGTGTCAGCACCACCACGCAGCTTTCCTCCCGTTGGTCTATTCTGCTGGGCGTCAAATACCGGTTTTGATACCCGGAACTGGCTAGAACCTATCTCAAATTCGATGATGATGATGCAGAGAGCAATTATATGTTTTGAGCAAGGCGCGACGGGGCTTGCCGGGCTGGCAGCCCGGCTGCTCCGCCGGAACGCTGCTCAAACACATAACTGCCTCTGTCCAAAGGATTTGTGCGGCACGGCAGCACCTGCGGCGTTGGTTTGCGCCCGAGGGGCTTTTAGCCCATCTGGGCGCAAAGCCGCCTGGCATCTGCCACCGTGGCGCTACAAACATCATTCATCTGCGAATTTGAGATAGGTTCTAAAGTCCCAAGTCTTAATCACTCAGCTCCAGGTCAACGATAGCGGCGCCGAGAAATCGGGCGGCTTCTCCACCCATTATGGCCCGGTGATCGAATGTGAGTGAGAGGGGCATTTGCCGGCGCACTGCCGGCTGGCCATCGATTACCACCACTCTTTGGCGGATGCGTCCCGCCCCCAATATGGCAACCGTCGGGGGTAAAACGATGGGGTTTGCAAAGCGCCCGGCGATGGTCCCGAAATTGGACAAAGTGATCGTATTTCCGCGCAATTCCTCCGCTGGCAGGCTGCGGTCCAGCACTTTCTCCTTCAAACGGTTCAGGTTATCGCGCAATTGCTCCGGGGTCTGACTGGCCACATCGAATAGAACGGGCACGAACAGCCCTTCCGGTGTGTCCACGGCGATGCCAAGATGAATTTTTTTCAGAAGTCGTCTCCCTACTTCCTCACTGTCGTACCAGGCGTTGAGGGATGGCTCCGCCTGGCAGGCGGCGATGAGCGCACGAATCAAACGCAATGAGATGTTTGTTTTTTTTGGCCATATATCAACGTCGGCTTCATCCATCACGGTTACTGCGACGACTTCGGCATGGGCCCGCTCCATATTGGCGGCCATTACCCGGCGAACCCCGCGCAAGGGCTCCAGAGGCTCCACATCGTGGAAGATTTTCGACACGCGCTCTACGTCGGCGGCGGTAATGAGCCCATCCGACCCACTTGGCGTGACCACTCCAAGTTCCACTTTCAATCGCCTGGCCAACGCCCGCACTGCGGGAGTGACCTTGATGCCGGCGGGTTTTTGGCCGATTGCGGGAGCGGATTCTTCGACCACACCCTTTCCCACTGCCACATCTCCGACAACGGTGGCTTTGTCTTTTGCTTTTCCAACTTCGCCATCGTCGAATTCCACCAAAACGGATCCCACAGGGACGATATCTCCAATTTCGCCTTCCAGTTTGAGGACGCGACCGGTGAAAGGCGAGGGGACTTCTACTATCGCCTTGGCCGTTTCCATGGAGACGAGAGGCTGGTCGATAACAATATTATCACCTTCGCTGACGTGCCAGCAAACTATCTCAGCTTCCTGCAATCCTTCCCCTAAATCGGGCAAATTAAATGTTTTCATGCAAATTGAACGGTTTTTCTAACTGCTTTGATTATTTTTTCGACACTCGGAATATAAGATTTTTCCAGTTTGGCCAGCGGCATGACGGCGTCGTAACCGGTCACGCGGCAAACCGGTGCGAAAAGCGTCAACAACCCGTGCTCGGCTAGATTGGCGGCGATTTCGGCCCCGAAACCAGCGCACCGGGGCGCTTCATGCACGATGACGCACCGCCCCGTCTTGGCTACCGATTTGAGAATCGTTTCCATGTCGAGAGGCTTGATCGTGGCCACGTCGATGACTTCGGCTTCGATACCTTCGGTGGAGAGCGTTTCGGCTGCAATTTGCACTTCGTTCATCATGGCGCCCCAGCTGACCAGCGTGACGTCCGTGCCCTCCCGGATTGTCAAGCAGACATCAAGGAGTTCGGCTTTTCCGTTGTCCGGCACTTCTTGTTTGAACAGGCGGTAGAGGCGGGTTGGCTCCAGAAAGATGACCGGGTCGGGATCGCGTATGGCGGCCAGGAGCAAACCGTAGGCGCGCAGGGGGGAGGACGGTATGACCACCCGGATTCCAGGCACATGGGCAAACATGGCCTCGGGGCTTTCCGAGTGGTGCTCGGGAGCGTGGATGCCCCCGCCGGAGGGAGAGCGGATCACCATCGGGCAGGACAACCGGCCCTGCGTGCGGTTACGCATTCGGCTGGCATGGTTGATTATATTGTCCAGGTTTGAATAAAGAAATCCGGAAAACTGGATCTCCGCCACCGGCCTTATTTTCATGGTCGACAGGCCGATGGACATGGCCCCGATGAGCACTTCGCTCAAGGGCGTGTCGAGGACCCGGTCTTGACCAAACCTCTCCCGCAACCCAAGGGTGGCCCGGAAGACTCCTCCGTTGACTCCGATATCCTCCCCCAGCGCCATGACCGAGGGGTCGTGTTCCATTTCATAGGCCAACGCTTGGTTGACTGCCTCGACTAAATTTATTTCAGGCATGCACCCTTCCTTTCTTGCGCAATTCCTCCCGCTGGTCCTCGAAAGCGGAAGGAAGAGTCTCGTATAGATGATCAAACATACCAGAGGGATCCTGGGGTGGAGTATTGAGGTATTCGTCGACTTCTCTTTGCACCTTTGCGGCGCATTCTTTGATCAGGGCGTCTTCCTCATTTTTGCCCCAGACCTTCAATTCAGTCAGGTATTTGCGAAGTCTGGAAATCGGCTCGAATACCCAATGCTGACTAAGCTCTTCCTGGGTGCGGTAACGGCTGGCATCATCCGCCGTGGTATGGTCGGACAAGCGGTAAGTCATGGCTTCGATAAGAGTTGGCCCGTCGCCCCGGCGAGCCTTTTGGAGGGCCTGATCGACGGCCTGCCGGACCGCAATTACATCGTTGCCGTCGATCTGCTCGCCACTGAATCCTGCCGCAATAGCTTTTTGGGCAATCGTCTGGGCGGCTGTTTGCTGTTCATAACGAATTGAAATGGCAAACTTGTTGTTCGATACCACATAAACCAGGGGAAGTTTCCACACTCCGGCTGCGTTGATGGCTTCATAGAAATCCCCTTTCGAGGTGGCCCCATCGCCAATTGTGCATACGGCGGCCTGGTTTTTATTTCGTAATTTCAGGGCATAGGCGACTCCCACTGCATGTCCGGCATGAGCCCCGATGGTCACACAAATGGGCAGATCGGTTTTTTGGCATTCATAATTGTTGCTCCGCTCGTCGCCACTCCAGTAAAGGAGCACTTCCCGCATTTTTACCCCTCTCCAAAACTGGGCTCCATATTCACGGTAGCTGGGCACGAGCACATCGTCCGCCTTCATGGCGGCCCCGATGCCTACCCCGACGGCTTCCTGTCCTAGAGAGGAGGCATAGGTGCCCATTCGCCCTGTGCGCTGCAATGCAATCGCCTTGGAGTCGAAGGTTCGTTTTTCCACCATGGCCCGGTAGAGGGGAATGAGGATTTTGCTGTCCTGGGCAAATTCCGGCAGTGGTTGAACAACCTCTCCTTTATGATCGAGGAACTGGCTGTAAGGAATCTTGAATTCTGCGATTGTCGACATGGCATCAAAGCTGGGAGATTATTGTTTTGGTTCCGGCGCCCACTTTGGAGGTCTTTTTTCAATATAAGCGGTTATACCTTCCTGAGCTTCCTCGGATTCTCGGGCTTGCAAATGAATTTTCAGCGATAATTCCAATTCTTCCCGCATGGTTCGCGCGCTTGTTTTATCAAGCGCGTTTTTTGAACTGGCTATTGCTCCGGGGGCTCCTTTGAGCACTTTGTGGGCCAATTCCAAGGCTGTGTTCAGCAATGACTCCTTTGGCGCAATTCGATTTACCAGCCCCATTTCAAGGGCTTTTTGAGCTGATATCAATTCACCCGTAAACAATAGTTCCCTCAGGTCCCTTTCCCGGACCTGTCGGCGTAGAAAATTCATTACCAAAGCTGCCGCCAGGCCGCGTCTGACTTCCGGGTAACCAAATTTAGCCCCTTCATCGGCCACTGCCAGATCGCAGGCGTTCATTAGACCGGCTCCGCCCGCCACGGCGGCGCCATGAACCACCGCAATGGTAACCGCTGGAACCTCCCAAACCGCTAGCAGCGTATCGGCCACACCTTGGGCAAATTCTCGAGTCGCGTTGGATTCCGTTGTCATTGCTTCTTTGAGGTCGAGACCGGAGCAGAAGGCCTTGCCCGCTCCCCGCAGAAGAATCACTCTCTGGTTTTCTTCCCGGCTCACTCTTTCCATCATTCGGTGGAGTTCTTCCATCAGAGGAAGGTTGAGGGCATTCCTTCTTTCCGGGCGATTCAAAGTTAGAATCGTGATATGGGGACCCTCCCTTTCAACTTGGATCAATGAGGATTTCATGAGACTTCTTTCTCCATTTTAATCAGATTCGGGGGTATCGGCAACCTGAGTTGCAATATTGCCTGGCCCAGTGTTTTTCCCTGCGCATCGACTCGCAGAGAACGGCTCCCCCCGCCTGCCAGGATGCCGGTTAATACGAAATTCAAAGCCTGTAGATTCGGAACCTCAAAACGAACCACGGTTTCTGGTTCCATTGCTTGAAAATAGTCGGCAACCAACACTTCGGATAAATGCTTTTTCAAAAAATCGTAGGCTTCACAACTGTCAGCGATGACGGCTATATTGGCCGAGGAACCTTTATCGCCGCTGCGCGCGTGGGCAATCTCGCCGAGATGTCGAAGCGTGGAATTTTTTTGAGGATCAATCATCGAGAAAATAATAGGAGGGCTGGACACTGCTTCGGTCGATCAGGCAGGGCCAATAGCCGAAGACCGGTCTTACTTTGGGCCGCCCGGTGGCGTATCCGGTTACGCCTTGAGGGCCGCAGGTGACGAGGGAGGCCAATTCTCTGGAGAATCTTTCTACGATTTTACGGTCTGGATCGGACACGCTGAGACGTAAAACGGTTTCCAGCATATTACTTTTTTCAGGGCGTCCTGCCGCACCCAAAACGGAATCGCCTGTTCCCAAACATTCCAGATTGGTTTTGGTGGGTTTAATCCCCGCATTTTCCATGCGCTGAAATACGATCTCTCCGCAGCGGCGGGCCTTTTCCACCGAATTCAGGCCGAATACCGTTAGCATTCCGCTGGTTTGATAACCCTCCCGATAGGTTGCGCTCACTTTATAGGTATCGGGAGGCTTCCTTCCTTTCGCTCCCGAGAAATGGACCCGGTCCTCGCCATCCATCCGGAGAGAAAGGTTTAAAAAGGAGACTGTGGCGTCCGGGCTGAGGTATTCTCCCGGATCGCCGATTTCGTAAAGAAGTTGTTCTTTGGCAATTCGCAGGTCCACCCTGCCTCCGGTGGCCGGTGGTTTGGTCAGGACAAAAGAGCCGTCTTCAGTCATTTCAACCACGGGATAGCCAATGTTTTCCAGATTGGGCAAAGATAGCCAGTCGGTGGAGAATCCTCCCGTGGCCTGTGTTCCGCATTCGATCAAGTGACCGGCCACGGTGGCGCCTGCGATCCGGTCATAATCGTCTCGTTTCCAGCCGAAATGGGCCAGGCACGGTCCAACTGTCAGGCTTGGATCGGCAACCCGGCCCGTTATTACTATATCCGCTCCAGCATTGAGAGCATTTGCCACCGGTTCAGCGCCAAGGTAGGCATTTGCCGTGACCAGATCGTTCGCAATGGCCGTGGCCGAATGACCCGTTTCCAGATTGTTAAATACAGAGTTCCCCGGCGCTTGACGGATTTCTCTCAATACATCGTCCCCCTCCACGATGGCGACTTTAAGATGGCCGTGGCCGTTTTCGATCAGGACGCGTTTGCAGGCTTCCCCGCAGCCCCGCGGGTTGAGGCCGCCCGCATTGGTCACAAGGCGAGTTTTTGAATTCTTTTCCAGCAGTGGCGCTATCGTCCTGACCGTCTCCACGAAATCTGGCGCGTATCCGCCATGAGGATCCTTTTCTCGCTGAATGGCCATGATGGAAAGGGATACCTCCGCCAGGTAATCCAGAGTAAGGAAATCCAGATTGGGCTGCTGATTCAGGAGTCGGGCCGGGGCATCCGGTTGGTCTCCCCAGAAAGCCTGGGCATTGCCGATACGAAGAACCTCTTTCATTTTATTGATTTGCTAGAACCTATCTTAAAATCGCAGATGAATGATGTTTGTAGCGCCGCGGTGGCAGATGCCAGGCGGCTTTGCGTCCGGATGGGCTAAAAGCCCCTCCGACGCAAACCAACGCCGCAGGTGCTTCCGTGCCGCACAAATCCTTTGGACAGAGGCAGTTATGTGTTTGAGCGGCGTTCCGCCGGGGCAGCAGGGCTGTCGGCCCGGCAAGCCCCGTCGCGCCTTGCTCAAAACATATAATTGCTCTCTGCATCTTTATCATCGAATTTGAGATAGATTCTAACTAGACTTGCAGAACGCCGGAATGGAATCGGGCTGATGGAGTTTGGCGTGAAACCAGCTTAGTAGTTTCAATTAAAATGTTCCGCGTGTCGTGCGGCTGTATGATGGCGTCCACCCATCCTCTGGCCGCTCCGTAACGGATATCCGTTTGCACCTGGTATTGTGCCCGGACTTTATTGCGCAACAGTTCGAGATCCTTGGCATCCTTTTCTCCACCCTTGCGGCGCTGTGCCCTTAACAAAATAGAGAAAAGTGTATCCGCGGCTTGCTCAGCCCCCATGACGGCAAATTTGGCATTGGGCCAGGCAAAGATAAAACGCGGGTCGTAGGCTTTACCGCATAAGGCATAATTGCCCGCTCCGAAAGAGCCTCCCACCACCACGGTTATTTTCGGAACTGTCGAATTGCTGACCGCATTGACCATCTTGGCCCCACTGCGGATTATTCCCGATTCCTCGGCTGCGCGGCCCACCATGAATCCGGTTACATCCTGAAAAAACACAATCGGCAGACCGCATTGGTTGCAGTCCATGACGAATCGGGCGGCCTTGTCCGCGCTATCCGCGTAAATAACACCGCCCATTTGAAATCCGGTTTTTTTGGAGCGGGTCCGCTTCCGCTGATTGGCGACTATGCCGATAGCCCGGCCGCCTATCTTGCCGTAAGCCGTTACCAGGCTTTTCCCGTATTCCTTCTTGTACTCCTGCAGCGAACCCTCATCGATAATGCAGGCCAGCATGTCGCGGGCATCGTATTCCTTGCGCCCATCCAGGCTGATCAAGTCGTAAAGGTTATTGGGATCTCGTTCCGGCTGATAATTTTTATTGCCCTCAGGCTCGGGTCCGGCTCGATCATCCGCCAGCATATCGAGGAGCGCTTGCAATCGGTCAAGACAGGTGGGGTCGTCTGGCTCGCGGAAATCGATGGTTCCGCTGATCTGTTCGTGCATGGCGGCACCGCCCAGTTCCTCCGCATCTATTTCCTGGCCGATGGCGGCTTTTACCAGTGATGGGGCTGCCAGGTAGAGGCCACTGCCCTCGGTCATTAATATCTTGTCACACAGCACAGGCAGGTAGGCTCCACCCGCCACACAATTGCCCATGATGGCCGCGTATTGAGGGATTCCACCGGCCGAGAGGACTGAATTGTTGCGGAAGATTCGTCCAAAATCATCCTCGTCGGGAAAGATTTCCTCCTGCAAAGGCAGAAATACCCCGGATGAATCAACCAGGTAAATAATCGGAAGGGCACATTCGAAAGCGATACGTTGAGCCCGCAGTACCTTTTTTATGGATTGGGGGAACATGGCGCCGGCTTTTACGGTGGCATCGTTGGCGATCACCATGCAGGGTTTTCCGGAGACCTTTCCAATCCCCGCAATCACACCGGCGGCGGGCACGGCGCCCCACGATTCGTACATTTCATAACCGTTCCAAAGTCCGATTTCCAAAAACTGGGCGGGTTGATCCAGCAGGTGGGCCAGGCGCTCGCGCACTGGCAGCCGGCCCAGATTGATTTGCCGTTGGCAGCCCGCTTCGCCGCCGCCCTGGCGCAGATGTTCCTCCTCCGCAAGGATGGCCCGGCACCTTTCCATCAGGGCGTCTTGTCTGGTTGTTGCCGGTGGAGCCGTCATTTTGCTTCTTTCCAACAATTTGTTGAGTGCCGGTTCTCGATTTCCTTAAAGGTTCATGGATGCCTGAGCCTCTTTGAGCAGGTTCCTTGATATCACAATTCGTTGAATTTCCGAGGTACCCTCTCCGATTTCGCATATTTTGGCATCCCGCAGAAATCGTTCCACCTTCATATCCCGGCTGTATCCACGGCCAGCGCAGATTTGCATGGCCCGGTTGCAAATGCGTGTGGCCGCCTCCGAGGCAAAGAGTTTGGCCACCGCCGATTCTTTCACCGTCTTCATTCCCCGGTCCTGCATGGCTGCGGCTTTCAGGATCAGCATGACGGCTGCGTCCAGATCGACGGCACTGTCAGCAAGCTTATTCTGAATGCTTTGAAAATCGGCAATTTTCCGGCCGAATTGCTGGCGTTGCAGGGAAAATTGAATTGCCGTGTCCATGGCCGCCTGGCCAATGCCCGCAGCCAATGCGGCCACCCCAATGCGCCCTTTGTCCAGCAGACCGAGCGCCTGGGACTGGCCCGTGCCCTGCTCTCCGAGAAGTTCCGCCCTGGCTTTGTCGAGGCGGATTTCCGAAGTCTCACTTGCCCGCATACCGTAAGTGGGAATCTTCCGGATGCCTTCGACTTGCGATTTTTCGACAATAAATGCGCTGATTTCCTTTCTCCCCTTGGGAGTGGTTCCGGTTGTCGCCATGACGACAAGAACGTCGGCCGTCCTTCCCTGGGTAATGAACATCTTGTGGCCGGTAATTTCCCAAAATCCGTCCGCCTTGGGGGTTGCCACGGACTCCATGTTGTTGGTGTCGCTGCCCGCGTTGGGTTCGGTCAAAGCCCAGGCGCCGATCCATTCGCCGGTTATTTGTTTGACGGCGTAACGGTTGATTTGTTCATCGCTTCCGTAAGCGATGATATGCCCTACACTCAAGGTGTTTTGAGCAGCCAGATTGAGGGCGAAGGCGGGGTCGTGTCGGCCGATTTCGCGAATGGCCAGGGCAAAGGCGGTCAAACTGAGGCCCTTTCCCCCGTAATTCTCGGGCATGGCAATGCCCGCTAGTCCGTTTTGACCGGCCTTTTCAAAAATCTCCCGCGGGAACCGCTCCTCTTCATCCCACTGGGCGGTGTAAGGATCGATTTCGGTCCGGCAAAATTCGAAAACTTTCTCTAAAAAGGATCGCTCTCGTTCAGTTAAAAAATCGTTGATCTGTTCCGGAATAAGAGGAAAATTTTCCATAGAAATAACTCAATGGTTGCAGGGGCATCTTTCGGAAAGATGCAAATTAGACTGTTGGCGCTAGAATCTTCCAAACCAGTTTATGGAATGGTTTCCTATAATCAAGAGCGAATAGTAAGAATTCTCTTTCCCAAAAAAAATTTTAATTTCCAATAAAACCGTCTGTTGGTATGAAATCCTCACCATACGGTTGTTCTTTAGGAAACTTTCGGTTGACGCGCGCACATAACTTTGACTGAAATATAAGAGCCTTAAAAGGTCTCACTATTTACAGGTGAAAATCCCGCTGCACACGTTTTTAATCACCGGCGGATCATCCGGCCTGGGAGCTGCAACCGCCCGGATGGTTGCCCAAAATGGAGGTAACGCCCTCATTGCGGATCTTGATGCTGCCTCCGGAGCCGATCTTGAAAACGAATTGGGGCCCCAAGCCTGTTTTGTCCCAACCGATGTCACGAAGGAGGAAAGCGTATTGGCCGCTCTTCGATTGGCGGAGGAGCGGTTTGGCGGGCTGCACGGGGTTGTCAATTGCGCCGGCATCATAATAGGTAAAAAGGTTTTCGGCAAAAGAGGTCCCCATTCACTGGAAGCCTTTGAAAAAATTATCAGAGTCAATTTAATCGGGACTTTTAATGTAATTCGTTTATCCGTGCCACTGATGGCTCGCGGTGAGCCGAATGAAGGAGGCGAGCGGGGCGTCATAATCAACACCTCCTCCATTGCTGCGTCGGACGGCCAGATCGGGCAGGCGGCCTACTCGGCCTCCAAGGGAGGGTTGGCTTCCATGACCCTGCCTCTGGCCCGTGAACTGTCCCAACACGGCATTCGGGTGGCAACCATTGCGCCGGGTATTTTCCGTACCGCCATGACGGACAATATGCCTGAGGCGATGCGAGAAACATTAGCCCGGCAAGTGCCGTTTCCCCCGCGCTTCGGGGAACCGGATGAATTTGCCGGTCTTGTCCGCCATATCACCGAAAATGCCATGATAAACGGTGCCATAATACGCCTGGATGGGGGGCTGCGCATGGATCCCGGCTAACTAAATCCGAAGTTTTTCCACATATTATTAAACTAGCGCCAACTAAAAATACAATGAATGAACCTGGAAGGACTCAAACTCTCCACCACAAAGAAAATACCGATGAACCGCCTCCCGATGTTATCGACACATCGAAAATGTCGGCCGGCCAGCGAAAGGCCCTCGAAATAACGGAAGCTGCCCGCGAGAGCGGGCATAGAGAATCCAGCTTTGTGGCCGACCTCTTTATGGGCCGGTGGAATCCCCGGAAAATTTACCCTTACCGGGAACCGGATCAAGCCGAGCGGGAAGCGGGGGACGCTTTCCTGGAAAAGCTTTCTACTTTTTTGAAAGAAAATGTCGATCCGGACGAGATCGACCGCTCAGGAGAAATCCCTCCGGAGGTTCTCGCCGGGCTGGCCGGGATGGGGGCGTTCGGAATCAAGGTTGGCCGGGAATACGGAGGGCTGGGCCTCTCCCAGCGGACTTATTGCCGGGCATCCATGCTGATCGGCAGCTACTGCTCAAACTTGTTTGCCCTGCTTTCCGTGCATCAGTCGGTAGGCGTTCCGCAACCGCTCATTTTATTCGGCACAGAGGAGCAAAAACGCCGGTTCCTGCCCCGGGTGGCGGGCGGGGAAATATCGGCCTTCGCTTTGACCGAGGAAAAGGTCGGCTCCGATCCCGGACGTATGGAAACCGTTGCCGAGCCCACCGAGGACGGCAGGCACTTCATCATCAACGGCCAAAAGCTTTGGTGCAGCAATGCACTGAAAGCCGGTGTTATTGTCGTTACCGCGAAAACCCCGCCTAAAATCATCAAGGGCCGAAAGCGGGATCAGATAACGGCTTTTTTGCTCGATATGGACACACCGGGCGTGGAAAACCTGCAGCGATGCCGCTTCATGGGCTTGCGGGCGCTCTACAATGGAGTTGTCGGGTTCACCGATGTAAAGGTTCCGCGGGAAAACATTATCGGGGAAGAGGGCAAGGGACTGAAGGTTGCCCTGACCACTCTTAATTCCGGTCGCTTGAGCATCCCGGCGGCCTGCGCCGGGGTTTCCAAGCGTTGCCTGAAAATAGCGCGGGAGTGGTCATCGGAGCGTGTGCAATGGGGCGCCCCCATCGGTCAGCATGCCGCCATCGCTGATAAAATACGCCACATAGCGGCCAACATTTTTGCCATGGAATCGATGGTGGGGGTGACCGCCGGCATGGTGGATCGCGACAAAAAAGCCGATATCCGGTTGGAGGCTGCCATGACCAAGCTTTGGGGAACCGAGGAAACCTGGAAAATTGTGGACAGCACGATGCAAATTCGCGGGGGCAGAGGTTACGAAACTACCCAATCGCTGAAAGAAAGGGGAGAGTCTCCCTACCCGGTGGAAAGGATGATGCGAGACGCTCGCATTAACACCGTTTTCGAGGGTTCCAGTGAAATCATGCGCTTGTTCATCATGCGGGAGGCGCTCGATCCCCATCTCAAGGTTGCTGGAGCCGTATTGAATAGCCAACTGCCCTGGAGCGTCCGCCTGAAAGCGGCAGCCAAGTCGGCACTCTTTTACCTCCGGTGGTACCCGAAACAGTGGATTCTGCTGGCCGGTGATGTTCCCGATAGCATGGCGCCAGAGCTTCGCGGACACATGAAGTACGCGGCTCGAACCAGCCGCCGGTTGGCCCGGACGTTGTTTCACCAAATGGTTCGAGTCGGTCCGGCGCTGGAAAAAAAGCAGGTCTTGCTGGGCCGTATCGCCGATATCGGGACCGATCTCTTTGCTATCTCGGCTTCATGCGTTCGGGCTCAACAAATGGTTGTTGATGAAATTGCCGAGGAATCTTCCATTTGCCGGTTGGTGGATGATTTTTGCGCCGAGGCTCGCCTCAGGATCGAGGAAGCCTTCAGAGGAGTTAGGAAAAATGCGGATGACAGGGGCTATAAACTGACCCAGGAGGTTCTCAAGGGATCTTATCTTTGGCTGGAGAAGGGGATCGTTTAATCCGTTTGAATTCCTTCAGGGGAAAGGAGTATGCTTTTTTTGAAGAATGATGAAGCAAACAGGTTTCAGGTTTCACGACCACGGTCCTTACCGTTACCCCGGGAATTACAGAAAAACTTAATCAATAACCCATAATTATCATGAGCAGCAGCACACTTTCTGTGGAGAAGCGGGGACACACAACCCTTCTCACCATCGACAACCCACCGGCCAATATCTGGAATGAGACCAACCTGGTTTTTCTCCGCGATCTGATTGGTGAATTAAATGCGGATAGATCGGTGTTCAGCCTTGTCCTCACCGGCCGGGGAGAAAAGTTTTTTTCAGCCGGGGCCGACCTGAAACTTTTCCAGGATGGAGACCCGGCGGTGGCCAGGGCCATGTCCAGCAGGTTTGGAGAAGCCTTTGAAGCATTGAGCAATTTCCGGGGAGTATCCATCGCCGCCATTAACGGATATGCCATGGGGGGAGGGCTGGAATGCGCCCTGGCCTGCGATTTGCGGATTGCCGAGGCCCATGCCGTCATGGCTTTGCCGGAGGCCGCGGTCGGTTTGCTTCCTTGCGGCGGCGGTACACAGCAACTGCCATGGATTGTGGGGGAAGGCTGGGCCAAGCGCATGATCCTCTGTGGTGAAAGGGTCGATGCCGAGACTGCCTTGCGCATTGGCCTGGTGGAAGAAATCGTGGCAAAGGGCAAAGCTTGCGAGAGAGCGTTGCAATTGGCCCAACAGGCTGAAAAGCAGAGCCCGACCAGTGTGGCCTTTTGCAAACGATTGATCCAGGGAGCCAGAGGAACCCATTTAACCAGTATGCGGCCGGTGGAACGGGAGGGCTTCGTGGATTTGTTCGATACCGAAGACCAGGCTGAGGGAGTCAAAGCCTTTTTTGAAAAACGGAGTCCGCAATGGAAAAATCGGTAGGCAGCCAACCCATTTTGCTGGAGGAAAAACCCACTGCCGGCGGGCGAAGGGTTGCCTTTGCCACTTTAAACTCTGAAAAATCACTCAATGCCCTGAGCATTGAAATGATTCGGCTTTTCTACCCGCAACTGAAGCGCTGGGAAGCCGATCCGGGCATCTGCTGTATTGTTTTGCAGGGAGCCGGGGAAAAAGCCTTTTGTGCCGGAGGCGACATTCGCCACATGTACGAAGCAATGGTGGAACACCCGGGACCGGAATTTAATAATCCATTTGCGGAGGCCTATTTTGCGGAGGAATACCGGCTCGATTACAGTATCCACACTTGTTCGAAACCGATTCTTTGCTGGGGCCACGGGATTGTCATGGGCGGCGGGATGGGGTTGATGAACGGCGCCAGCCATCGGGTGGTGACTGAGCGCAGCAGGCTGGCCATGCCGGAAATCACCATCGGCTTTTATCCCGATGTGGGAGGATCCTGGTTTTTAAACCGCATGCCAGGTCGCACCGGTCTCTATCTCTCGCTCACCGGGGCTTCTTTGAATGCTGCCGACGCCCTCCGGGTGGACCTGGGAGATTACTTCATTCCCACGGACCAAAAGGAGGCTGTTTACAATGCCCTGCTCACACTTCCCTGGTCCGACGATCCACAAGATAACGCCGCAGTATTGTCCCGTTTCCTGCGGGGGGCTCGGGGCGATTTGCAGGAGTATTCCATTTCATCCGGCGTGTGGAACCATTTCGATTTCATCCAGGAAGTGGCTGAGGGAGACAGCTTACTGGAAATTGCTGAAGCTTTGCAGACTGCCGACTCAAAGGATCCCTGGATTGCCAAGGGGCAAAAAACTTTCCTCAACGGTTCTCCCACCACCGCCCACCTGATTTTTGAAATGAACCGGAGGGCCAGACATCTTTCCCTCAAAGAGGTATTTCGTCTTGAATATGAAGTCAGTATGCAATTTACCGCCCATCCTGATTTCGCCGAGGGTGTGCGCGCCTTGATTATCGACAAGGACAATAATCCCTCCTGGACGCCGCCTTCTCTCGATGCGGTTACTCGGGAATGGGTCGAAGAACACTTTACACCTCCCTGCACCGAGGAAAAGCACCCGTTGAGGGATTTGTAGATAACAAATGAAGCTTTAAAATGACCAACATCGCTTTTATCGGATTGGGCAACATGGGCGCTCCCATGGCCGCAAACCTGCTCCAAACAGGGTATCGGCCCACCGTTTACGATATCCTTCCCGAGGCGGTTGAAAAATTAGCCGATCAGGGCGCCCGCCCGGCATCAACCGTAGCCGAAGCCGTGGCCGAAGCCGATGTGGTCGTGACCATGCTGCCCGCCAGTGAGCATGTCCGGGACCTCTACCTCGGAGAAGGTCAATTGCTCCGGCACGCACGCCAAGGTGCTCTTCTCATAGACTGCAGCACGATTGCCCCGAAAACCGCAATCTACGTTGCCGGCGAAGCAATCCGACTGGGCTTCGAGATGATTGATGCGCCGGTTTCCGGCGGGGTTGCAGGGGCCATCGCGGGAACACTGACATTTATTGTGGGCGGAAGTGCTGCCTCTTTTGAAAGAGCCGACCCCATTCTTCACACCATGGGGCGTAAAATTTTTCATGCTGGCCATAACGGAGCGGGGCAAACGGCCAAAATCTGCAACAACATGCTCCTGGCCATTCAAATGACCGGTACTTCGGAAGCCCTCAGCATGGGCGTTGCCAACAACCTCGACCCCAAGGTGCTTTCCGAAATTTTAAAAAACAGCTCCGGCGGGAATTGGACCCTGAATGCCTACAATCCCTACCCGGGGGTGATGGAAGGAGTGCCCTCTGCAAATCAATACGAAGGTGGATTCCTGGTCGATTTGATGGTTAAGGATCTGGGTTTGGCTATGGACACGGCGAAGGAGAGCTGCTCCTCCACACCCTTGGGTATGCTGGCCACTGAGCTTTACCGCAACCATAAGGCAGCAGGCTGGGGCAGGAAAGATTTTTCCAGTATTTTGAAGACGATCCAGGAGAAGTGACAATTGGTCCGTTCCTATTTTTGCCTGTTAAATTCGAAGGCGAATCTTTATACACTCTCATTCTGAACTATGGTTTACGGTAAAGAGATAACGATCTCCACCGAGGGATTTTCGGACATCTGCGATGTAACTACGGATGTGCAGGACATAGTGGAAAAATCCGGCATTCGGGAAGGTCTGGTCGGTGTTACCGTGATCGGTTCCACCGCATCGGTGACTACGATTGAATTTGAGCCGGCCCTGGTTGCGGATATGAAGGAAAAACTTGAGGAGATCGCCTCTCGCGACCAGGTCAGCCGTCATTCGCAAACCTGGGGGGACGATAATGGGTTTTCCCATCTGCGGGCCTCATTGATGGGTCCCGGTCTTTGCCTTCCGGTGCATGGCGGCAGGGTTCTGCTCGGCACCTGGCAGCAGGTGGTGGTTATCGACCATGACAATCGCCCGCGCCAAAGGCGGGTTTTCGTTCAAGTAATCGGGGAGTAACCCACCGCCTGGCTCTCTTTACCCCAGTGTTTCAAAAATTCGAGAAGTGATGAAGGGCAAGGTGTAGTTCGTAAACCGGCGCGGGAGCGTAGTACCCTACGTAACCAAGCGGTTGAAGGATGTCGTTTCACTCGGTAGCGGGCTGCAACGCAGCTATTCGCGCTTGTCGATTTTAGGCTTCTTAAGGGCATATTCGAATCCTCACATTTAGTGGCGACCACATTTGACCGATTATGCATCATAACTCTTTCATTACAAAATATTGTTCATCCGCCCATAAGAAGCCGTTTGAACATGGGGGTTTATTTAAAACGATCCAGGATGCCCATCGCGATTGTTTTGCCGGATTCCCGGTAGCATTTGCGCGAAAGCAGGTTGTCCCCGGCCATTGAGTAGGGAGATAAGAGTGTGACTGCGCTTATCTTAAGCGACTCGCACGCGTAAGAAATAAAGTCATTTTCCAAACCTCCCGGTCTTTGCGTTGCCGATTTTTTAAAATCTTTCGCCGTAGCAGTGAATTTGGCAGGGAGTCGGTTGGCCAGGTTATTGGCCCAGGCGGTGGATAGTTTATGCAGATCGGGAAAACGCTCCCCATCGGGGAGATAACAGTGGATGCCCTCCGTATGACAGATGCCGGGGGATTGAAAATTAATGCCCAAAACCGGTTTGCAGCGTTTCTGCCAGCGTTTGAGGTCGTTCTGGATAACAAGAGTTTCGTGCCGGTAAAAAGAATCTCCCCAGGAGCGGTTCAGGTTGAAGGGGTAATTCTTCTTTCCATATTCCCCGCGAATAATCCCATCGATATCGGCCAGGGGAATCACCCAAAACAGGCAGCGTTGGTTGCGGGTCCGGGCAAGTTCCCGCAGCAAACCGTCAAGCACCCAGGACCCCGGCGTCTCACCCGGATTTTGGCGGGCGATCAGGTAAATGCCCGGCATGTCGCCGCCCGGCGTGCCGGCATTGTTGCTCAACCGCTGGATGGGCCGGCCCGACTGTGTAAGGCCGATGGTATCGGACTTCCAGTATCCCCTTGTTTTATCGATCATCTGCTTGATTTCCTGCGACCCGTAGGGAAAGCAGACGGCCACCTCTACGCTGGGTTTAGGATAATCTATAATCCAGGAAACGCTATGCTGCCCGTCTTCGCCCACCGCTATTTTTCCCGGTTTCATCCGCACCCAATCCTGGTTCTGATGCTTGCAAACGGGGCGCACCCGAATGGGATCGCCGCTTCCGTAAAGGTTGTCGAAATATTTCAAAACCAACTGGACCTTCTCTGTCTTAACAGTTTCCGGGGCTGTTTCCACCAAACGGAAATTAAACCACAGGCATTCCGGACCCTGACAGGGGTCGGCCGCAAAACTTACCACCGGCACCTCGCCATCGGTTTTAACCAACAACCGCCGCGCATTTCCGCCGGGAAATTTAGATTCTAGCTTGAGACTCATTTATCCAGAAAAATATGAAGACCATAATGGGCAAATCACATTGCCAAAGAGAACATTTTCAGCCCCCGAAGGTAAAGAAATTTATTCCCCGGTAAAGGCAATGAAATATTGATTAACCGGATGGAGCCGAGAGGTTTCAGGTTTCTGGATTTGACAGACTTGCTGGATGTTGGATGTCAGACATGCAGCTTCGGATATTCTCAACATAAGCCGCTAATTTTTCTTCGTCCAATTTTCCATTGGTGCGTACTCCCGAGCAAAGGTCCAGACCGAAGGGATTAACCTGCTCAATGGCTGATTTGACATTCTCAGGATTCAATCCACCGGCCAGGTAAACGGGAACTCCAGCTTCCGCACAGATTTTGCGGCTAATTTCCCAGTTATGGGTCCGGCCGGTTCCGCCCAGTTCCTTTATTGCTAGAGACTGATTTCCGGAATCCAGGAGCAGGGCATCGACATGAGCTGCCACCGCAACAGCCTCGGCCACCGATTCCTCCCCTCGGACATGAATTACCTGCACGATTGATATTCCCGGCAAGGCTTTCCGCAATTCCTCAAAATTTCCCTCCTCCAGCCGATCGACCAATTGCAGCGTATTGGTGCGGCAACGCCGGTGCTGCTCGATAATCGAGGCCGTCTCCTGCAAACTGGTGAGAAGAAAAGAAGCCACCCCGGGGGGGACGACACCGGCGATTTCCGCAATCATTTCCTCTGAAATGATCCCGGGGCCGCTCGGCATGGTCGAAACCAGCCCCAGGGCATCGGCACCGTAGCGGATGGCCAGCCGCGCCTCTTGAACACTGCCGATACAGCAAATTTTAATTCGCGGCAGGCTGGTCATAAACTCTCATTTTCAAATGGTTTCAGGACCGTGAAATAATTTTTTGAAAAATTTCCGCAACGCTCATTCGGGCAAGTTTTTCGGGTGCGATCCTGTTTTGGGGAAGTTCAGGAAGGGTTTGCAAAGATTCGCTCAAGATGAGATTTCGATTGGCTGAGACCTCGTCCACGCGGTCGATGGGGGTGAAAAAAGGCGTCTCATTGAGCGCTTCCGGTTTTTCCCGGACGACTTTCAGAATATATCTGACCGCCTCTTCGAAGCGGTCGAGTTCGGCTTTGGTGTAGCTTTCCGTCGGCTCGATCATGACTCCCAAAGCTTCCGGCCATGCAACCGTGGGGGCGTGAAATCCGAAGTCTAGAAAGAGTTTTCCCAACCGGGTTACCGCCAATGCCCTGGGAATGCCTGCTTTTTCCAGCGTCTCGAAGTCGGAGTCAGCGAGTGTAAGTATAAATTCGTGCATTCGAGGCGCATCGGCGGCTTCTTTGGGCAGAGTAGGGTAAACAGTGTTCAGTTTTTCATGGAGGTATCGAGAGGCCAGAACGGCTATTGCGGACATCCGGCAAATCCCTTTATTGCCCAGACGTAAGAGGTAGGCATAGCAGCGCACCTTATGAGCGAAGTTTCCCCAGTTCCGATGGAAAGAGCCGATGCTTTTTGAAGGTTTTACAACCATAAAACTGTCATTCCGTTTTTCAACAAGGCTACCCGGCAGGTAATCGGTCAGTGTGTCGCTGACAGCCACAATAGCGTCTCCGGGGCCGCCTCCGCCATGTGGAATGGTCCAGGTTTTGTGCAAATTGTTATGGACCGCATCGACTCCCAGCGAATCCAGGTTCACCCATCCGGCGATGGCATTCATATTGGCCCCATCCATATAGACGAGACCGCCAACCTCATGGATGGCATCGGCAATCTCTCTGAAATGGTTTTCGAATATCCCGCTGGTGTTGGGATTCGTAATCATGATTCCGCAAATACGAGGGCCGAATTGGGCAATTTTTTCCGTTAAATCCGTACGGTCGATCATGCCTTTACGGTCGGCATCGAGCAGGGCAATTCCGCCTTTGGTATCGCTCGCTCGGCCGCTGCCGAAACCTGCCATGACAGCCGTGGCAAAATTGGTTCCGTGGGCTGTTTTCGGGATCAGGACAACATCACGGCCCTTATCGCCCCGATCCTCATGGTAAGCCCGAAAGAGTTTCAATCCGGTCAGTTCACCCTGCGCCCCGGCCACCGGTTGAGTAGTCACCGCAGGCAATCCGGTGATTGCTTTGAACCACTCCTGTATTTCGAATAAAATTTCCAGACAACCCTGCGCATCCTCCAATGGCGCTTGAGGATGAACACCGGTAAAACCCTTCAATCCCGCCGCCCAATCATTCAAATACGGATTGTATTTCATGGTACAGGAACCCAGCGGGTAACAGGCATCGTCAGGACTTACGTTCAACTCCCCCATTTTCAGGTAGTAACGCTTGATCTCCTCGACGGAAAATTGCGGCAATCCCGCTGGTTGGGCTCTCTTTAAATTGTCCGGGATCGGCGGCAAGGCAGAGGATTTCGAGTCCCTGGAACCGAACTGCCTCTCAAAAAACTCGATCAGTTTTTCACAATTCCTTTTCTTATCGGAGAGAGAGATTTTAAGTAAATGGCGGTTGCCCGTCATTCTCCCCGAGACATCGACACCAATATGCAAACCTTCCTTGCGGCCTTGGTCGATCAAGGTCGCGGTATCGCTGGGCAGGGAGAGTGTGAATTCGTTGAAAAATGGAGATTCGGAAAAGGCCAGATTTACCCCGGGGATACGGGTAAGTTCTTTGGCCACATCCTTGGCCTGTTGGCGGGCACAGCGGCAAACTTCGGACATGCCGTTTTCCCCTCGAGCCAGCAAAGCGGCCCCGGCCAGAGTGGCCAGAAATGCCTGATTCGAACAGATATTGGAGGTGGCTTTTTCTTTTCGGATATGTTGCTCACGGGTGGAGAGCACCATAACATGGCAATTGCGCCCCTTGGCATCGACAGCCTTACCCACGAACCGGCCCGGGGTGTGGCGGACTTCGTTTTTTACCTTTTCGTTAAATCGAATCCCGAAAATGCCCAATCCCGGTCCTCCGAAATTGGGGCCAATGGCCAGGTGCTGGCCCTCCCCAACGATCATATCGACACCCTCTTGACCGAATTGGGACGGCGGCTTGAGCCCGCCTGTGCCCAGGAGCGCTGGATCGATGACTGCTATGCTCTTGGCTCCCATTTCACGGGACAAATCGGCCAGGGCATCGACATCCTCCAAAATCCCCAAACTGTTGACCTGGGGAAAAACTATTGCCGCCAGTCGTTTGTCCAGATTCCGTGCCTCCCTCTCCAGAGCCTCCAGCGGGATTTGGCCTGTGGCGGGATCAAGAGGTATTTTAACGATATTGAGGTCTGTATCCCGGATCAAAGTTTCCAGAACCTCCATGTCGCCCGGAAAAAGGGCTTCCGGAATTAAAGCCGTATCCGCCTTGCGGTTCAACCGGAGGGCTACGCATAACGCTTCAAAAAGAGCCGTCGAGCGGTCGTAAAGCGAGGAGTTGATGGCCTCGAAACCGGTAAGTTGGGCCATCAGGCATTGATAAATCCAGAGGGAAAGCAAGGTGCCTTGGCTGCGTTCCGGCTGGTAGGGTGTGTAGGCTGTCGTCAACCTGCGAAGGCCGGAGACAAAGGCGACAATTTCATGCTCCTCAAAATCACCCAGGCCATCCCCGATAAACGATTCCTGAAGCTTGTTGCGGGATGCGATTTCCTCTAATCGCTTCATCGCTCCTTCATAGGAGAGTTCCTCCGGCAAAGCTGAAAAATTCGAAAACAAATCAGATTCCGGGATATGGGAAAAAAGGTCCTCCAGGCGATCCGCCTTAACCTCTTTCAACATAGAATCCAAGTCTGCCTGGGAGGCGGCTATGTAGTGGCGTTTTAATTCCCTGGGCAGGGAAGCTGGATCATAGGAAAGAGTTCCGCTATTTAATATCTCTGGCATGATTGGACTTGAAATACTATCGGCAAAAGGAAGATTCTGGAAATCGCAGTGAAAGTTAAAGGCTTAAATGCAATCTGCAACTGGTCTTTTTGATTAACCTGAAAATTCTATTATTTTTTGATGAGCAGAAAGGAACGCGCCGCTTATATTCTTAAACGCCTGGGGGAACTTTATCCCGAACCAGCCATACCTCTTCAACATAGGGATCCTTTTACCTTGTTGGTGTCGGTTCTTCTTTCCGCTCAATGCACTGATGCGCGTGTTAATAAAACGACTCCCGCTCTTTTTGCTCTGGCCGACAATCCTTTGGATATGTCGCGGCTGCCCATAGATAAAATCGAAAAAATTATCCGCCCATGTGGTTTGGCGCCCTCCAAGGCCAAGGCCATTTCCGGTTTATCGAAATTAATCCTGGAGAAACACCAAGGCCAGGTGCCGCGCTCCCTGATGGAACTGGAAGCGCTTCCGGGAGTCGGGCACAAAACCGCTTCCGTGGTTATGGCGCAGGCTTTCGGGGTGGATGCCTTTCCCATCGACACCCATATCCACCGGCTGGCCCAGCGCTGGGGATTGACCAATGGGAAGAATGTCCAGCAGACCGAAAAGGACCTCAAACGGCTGTTTCCCAAAGAGTCTTGGAACCGCCTTCACCTGCAAATCATTTATTACGGCAGGGAACATTGCAGCGCACGGGGCTGCGACGGGACGGTTTGTGAAATTTGCCGGACCTGTTTCCCGCAACGCAAAAAGCCGTTCGTAAACCGGAAGGCTTAGACGCCCTCTAAGAGCCGGGCCAGCCAAAAAATCGTCAATTCATCCCCAGTTTGGTCAGTTTTGGCGAAATGACCATCCGGCAGTAGGGAGCTGCCTGGTTGTTGTCATAATAATCCTGATGGTAGTCTTCTGCCTCAAAAATTTTTGTTGCCGGTGTGATTTCGGTCACAATCGGTAAGTTGTGCCTTCCTGAGGAGTTCTCTTTGTCGCGGGATATTCCGGCAGCCAGGCGCTGCTCCTCCGAATGGTAAAAAATGGCTGATCGGTACTGGGTTCCCCGGTCCGCTCCCTGGCGATTCAGGGTAGTGGGGTCATGTGATTGCCAGAAGACATCCAGCAATTCTTCAAATGTAATTTTAGCGGAATCGTAAACGACTTGGACAACCTCCGCATGACCGGTCTGGCCGGTGCAGATTTCCTCGTAGGTAGGATTCTCGGAATGGCCGCCCATGTAACCTGAGGTAAATGAAATGACCCCCTCCAGCCGTTTAAAGACCGCTTCCACGCACCAGAAACAACCAGCCCCGAA
This sequence comes from Opitutales bacterium, assembly GCA_021772535.1. GTDB lineage: Bacteria > Verrucomicrobiota > Verrucomicrobiia > Opitutales > UBA2987 > JAJFLU01. The sequence continues at coordinate 31,286 of JAJFLV010000219.1, forward strand.
GGTGGCCGTTTCATGATTATTTTGCTGAGATGGCGAATCACTCATTTTTTTTACCAGTTGCTCAGGGCTTTTTTGAACAGTTCGGCCAGGTTTTCTTCTGTAACCTCCCGGGGGGCGATCAATAAAAGCCGTTTTTGTGCGAATGCTCCTTTGACCAACGCCGGAATATCCTCCTCGGTATAACCGACTTCCTGCAGCCCGTTGGGAAGGTTGGTCTCTTTCATCATCCTGAGCATGGTGCCGGATAGAACCAGACCGGCTTCATCTGGACCGGCGCCCTCAATATCCGAACCGAGCGCCGCTGCTGCCTCCAGGTGCCGGCCGGGCGCGGCCAGAGCCGTAAAGCGAAAAGCCGCCGGGGTATTGAGGACAACCGAAATTCCATGGGGTATCATCGGTTTTTCGGATTCGTAGCCGTTGGCCCGGTAGGTGTGTTTGAGCCCCGATACCGATGTGGCCATGGCATGGGGAATATGCACGCCCGCATTGCCGAAAGCCTGACCGGCCAGAGTAGCCGCAAACATGAGTTCGTGCCGTGCCTGATGGTCCTGCGGATCGTTGACTGCCCGTACCAAATTCCGGCCGCCAATTCGGATGGCGGCTAGGCTGCCAATGTCGGCATAGGGGTTGGCCCCCTGGTAGGGGGGTCGTTTGTCCGGGCTTTCCGACCGGGGGCGGCTGCTGAATGGCCGTGCCGTGTAAGACTCGATGGCGTGACTGAGAACATCGAAACCGGTGGCCGCCACAACACCTGGCGGCATGCTGTGGGTGGTTGTGGGGTCGACCACGGCCAGAGTGGGTCTTAGCAAGGGAGAGGCCACCCCGGCTTTAACTTTTCTATCCTCGAGATCGAATATGGAGACAACGCTGGTTTCGCTGCCGGTCCCGGAGGTCGTGGGGCAGGCGATGTGGGGCTTGACCGGACCTGGAATCGGTTTGCCGCCGCCCAGCGGGGCATAAATGTAAGCCATCAAATCATCCGGGTAGGAGGCCAGCAGGTTGGCCGCCTTGGCCGTATCGATAGTCGATCCCCCGCCGAGCGAGATAAAACCGTCGAACGCGCCCTTTTGAGCAAATTCACCAGCTAAAAGAATCGAGCGGTCCGTAGGCTCGATACGGGTTTCGGCAAACATTTCAAAATCAATGCTTTCCTTTCGCAGTGACTGTTTTGCCAGGGCAGCGGGCTCCGTCTCCTCTACATTTTTATCAATGAAAAATGCGACCCGTTTCATCCCCAGTCGGGCGGCGTCTTGTCCCAACTCGGCCAGCACTCCGGCCCCGAATTTTAGGGATTGGGCGTTGATCGTATAAGCGTTTTCGCGGTCGTCCCGCATTTCATAATAAACATGTTTATCCATTTTATTTGGTCACCTGATATTGCAACAATCTTGTTATTTTAGAACGAAACTTCAACCGGTACGCTAACCTTGAGCACCGAAATATGGCCGGACCTCTCCTTCCAAAGCTCCCGGATTTCATCTAGCTTCTGAAACTTATCCTCCGTCCCCTCATGGATGAGGATGATGACCTTGGAGGACCCGCGGCGCGGCTTTTGGCCCTCTTTAACACGCCATTGCCCGGCGGCATTGATCAGAGTCAAACCTTCCGGAAACCGCGGAGTGACCACATTATCGAGATAGTCATTCCACACCGTTTCATAGTCGCCTCTCTCTTTTCTTAAACCGCCGCCAAAATAAAGCTCCGTCCGCACCCATTGCCCGGTCTCTTGAATGGTTTCTGGGGAGGCAGTCTTGGAATCGGCCTCTCCATAACCCCAATTCATCAAGACCACCAATAACCCTGTAACGGCAACCGAACCGGCCACCAGCCGGAATCCTCCAAGTCCTGCAAAAGAAATTTTCATAGGTTGATTTGAAGAAAAAACGATCAAAGAGCAAACGATCTTTGCAATGCGATCAAAAGATGCCGCGTAGAGGGGAGCCGGATTTCCTCATCAATTTTAATGGCTCGACATCGGCTTAAATCGACTTAACGCCAGCCGCGTTGGCCTGAGAGACCGCGATTTGGCAAGGGTTGAAACTCCTTATCCGGTTCTCCTGCCAATTGACCATTTTTTACCCATTTGAGATCGCTGCCGTAAAGATTCTCGATCATCAGGCTCTTTAAATGGTCCAGATTTTCTTGGTATTTTGCTTTGGCGAAAAGGTCGTGGCATTCCTGCGGGTCGTTTTTCAATTCGAATAACTGGAAACGGTTGCCGACGGGATACCAGATAAGCTTGAAGCGCCCGTCCCGCACCATCCGCATCGAGCGCGCATCCTCAAAATGTTCACAATAGATGTGGTCGCGGTGATATTCCGATTGCAAAGAATAGCCCTCTACCGTTTCCGGGATGGGGATACCGCAAAGGTCCAGGAGCGTTGGCATGACATCCCGAAGTTCCGCCAATCGAGGGTCAACCCGGTTATGGCCCATCTTCTCGTTATCGGCGTTGGGCACGAGAATCATGGGAATCCCGGCTGACCATTCGTGCATGGGCGGTTTCGCCCAAAGATGATGATTGCCGAGCATGTCGCCGTGGTCGGAAACGAACATTATGACAGTGTCGTCGAGAAGCCCCTCTTCCCGTAGGGTACCGATCAAGAGCCGGATCTGATGGTCGATATAGGTGCATTGGGCATAAAAACCCATGCGGGCGAGTTCGAGGTCCCGCTCATTCAGATGTGGCCTGCGGTCATTATGCATTTTCAAGGCGTAGGGCAGGTTTTCGAAATCCTCTGCCCATTCGCCGATAAACGGGGCGTCGACTCCAAAATTGTAGTACATATCCAGATAGTCTTTGGGCGGAGTGACCGGAGGATGCGGAGCAATATAGGAACAATACCAGAAGGCCGGGCGGGTGGGATCGCGGCGTTTGATGGCGAAGCACATTTCCCGCGTGGTCCAATTGGTGGGGTGGCAGCGTTCGGGCAGGTGCCAGGGCCGTACACAGTACTGATTGTTGCCCATGGCATGGGTCAGCTCCTGGCCGGTAAATCCCTCCCGTTCGAGGAAATATTCAAAATCATCTTTGCCACCTCCAAGATGATGCCGGCCTTCCTCGCAAAGTATCACCTCATCGAATCCGATACGATCGCGTTGAGGATAGACATGAAGTTTTCCCACCGCATAAGCCTGGTAACCTTCATTGCGAAAAACTTGCGGTAAAGTCGGTAAATCAGGATCCATAGGCAAACGCTCATTGAATACGCGATCTCCGTGGGTTTTGGCGGTAGTCCCTGTCATCAAGGCCCGCCGTGCCGGTATGCAGGTTGGCGTCAAGGAATAGGCGCGTGGAAAATGGACACCGCTGGCGGCCATTTCATCCAGTGTGGGCGTAAGTATGTGGGAATGCCCGGCGACCCCCAGTAAAGCGCCCGGCCAGTGATCGACACAGATTAAAAGAACGTTCGGCTTTTTCATACCTCTTTCACCATTAAGCAATTTTCCGGGCAATCCGAATTTTGTTTAAGGTTGGATATGTTCGCCGGTTTTATCAATGCGATAATCAGGCAACCCTCGACGAAACCCGTTTCAATTTTA
>JAJFLV010000220.1 GCA_021772535.1 Opitutales bacterium
GACATTCTCCTCTTCTACCGGCTGGTTATTAACACCTGCACCTCCGACGAGTTTTTGAGCCCATTCTCGGTGCAGCGTGAATAACCAGCCTCCTTTCTTGATCCTTATTGTGTTTATTTAGAATGTCAGACCAAGTCTTAACTACTACACCTTATTTGAAAATTCTCCGAATTCGGTCTGGGAAGAAGATTTCTCGGAGGTCAAAAAATTCATCGACGGACTGCGTAAGGAAGGAGTCTCCGATTTCCGAACCTATTTTAATGAGCATCCGGAAGCGATCCGTCATTGCCTTTTTCTTATCAAAATTCTTGATGTCAATCAAGCCACCCTGAGCCTTTACAAAGCCGAATCCAAAGAAGCCCTCTTCCGTGGGTTGGGAGGTGTTTTTCCGGAGAAGTCGACGGAGTTTCTCAAAGAAGAATTGGTCTCGTTGTGTGAGGGCCAGACCATGTTTCAATGTGAAATGTTTGGCCGAGCCTTTGACGGAAGCGAAACTCACTGTGAAGTAATTCTTGTCATCGTTCCTGGCTATGAAGAAACCTGGTCAAGGGTATTTGTTTCAGACTTCGACATCTCCGCACGCAAGCGAGTCGAGCAGGAACTGCGAAAAGGCAAAAAGGCGGCCGAAGAAGCCCATCGACTGTCGAAAGTTTCCGAGAATCTGCGAATAGCCAAGGAGGCCGCGGAAGAATCCAGCCGAGCCAAAAATCGATTCCTTTCCAATATGAGTCATGAACTGCGCACCCCCTTAAGTGCCATAATCGGATTCAATGACATGCTCTTACGGGAATACTATGGCAATATTAACCATAAACAGGCAGACTACTTGACACAGATAGGCAACAGCGGCCGGCACCTCCTAAGCCTCATCAACGATTTGCTCGACCTGACCAAGATCGATGCCGGCAAGACGACCCTTTCTCCAGAATTTATTTCCGCGCACAGCCTCATTGATGAAATGGTCGCTTTATTGAACATTCAGTTTAACAATAAAAAACTCAATGTGAAAACTTATCTCGACCCGTCCGTTGAAGTTATTTGGGGAGATCATCGCAAATGCCGGCAAATTCTTCTCAACCTCCTTTCCAATGCCATAAAATTTACTCCCCAGGAAGGCAGCATAAGCGTACGGATGCAGAAGGAAGACGATAGCGCGATCCGTATTTCAATCAGCGATACGGGAGTCGGCGTGCCCCAGGACCAGATTGAACTAATCTTCTCCGAATTTCATCAGGCGGACCGGGTGCGGGACGAAGAGCTGGGAGGAGCGGGCATCGGCCTGGCTCTGACCAAACGATTGGTAGAACTGCATGGAGGACGGATCGGCGTTGAAAGCACCTCTGAAATCGGGACTACCTTCTGGTTTACATTGCCCAGCCAGAAAACAGAAGTTGCCGACGATCACAAACCCAACCAAGAAATTAACGCAAATTACAAAGATTTCCCGACCGGCAGGCGTATTCTCCTGATAGAAGACGACGAACTATTGCGGGCCCTGACCCAGGAGATGCTCAACATGCACAACCACGATGTGGCCGTTGCTCGAATCGGACCCAAGGCCCTCGAAGTTGCCCACAAGCACCGGCCTGAGTTGATACTAATGAATATACGGGCACATGATATGGGAGGATTGGAGCTAACCCAAAAAATGCGAAAACTCCCCCAATTGGCTGATATCCCCATTATCGCTTTAACCTCGGAAACCGAAACAGAGGCAATTGAGAAACAACAGGAAGCCGGTTGCACAGGCCATTTGGCAAAACCCTTTCAAAGCGATGAACTCTTTGAAGTCCTCGCCCTAACCCTGGGGAAGGGTAGCAAGGTATCCTCCTCCATTTGATTGCCGGGAGATCCTGGCACTCTCAACATTAGAAAGCGTAAAAAGTTTTTCGAGTCCTTCCTCCGATGAGTTTTATGGACCAATTCTTGGAAGGACTCAAAAACCTGGACAATCATAATAGGGCAACCTACAAAAGGAAGATGGTCGGGATTGGGTCCTAAGGCTGCGTTTTTGATGGGTGGTCCGTTTGGATTGGCACTAAGTTGTTGATGCTTAGGAGAATTAACAGAAAATATCACACCAATGTTTCAAACGGCTTCTTAAGGGCGGGTGAACAATATTTTATAATGAAAGAGTTATGATACAAATCTGTTCAAATTTGGTAGCCACTGAATGTGAGGATACGAATATACCCTCAAGAAGCCTAAATCCGACAGCGCGAATAGACGCCAATGCACGCGAATAGTGATGGGAAAGTTTATTGTCAGAAATTAGTGCGTTAGGAATAAATAATTGAATTTTTCCGCAGTTTTGGTGAGCCAATTTGTGTGGCCAATGGGATGGGAAGCGATGAAAAATCTACTATCTTGTTGATAGCCAAGAGGAGTTAACAGAAAATATTAAAATGCAATTTTTGTGAAAAAAAAGCTTGCGGTATCCTTATTTATGTGTATATTTGTTCAGTATTATGAAAAACCGACAAACTTCCCAATATTTTGTTAATCTGGAGATTTCACAGATGTCCGCTGATCATGAAGAGATATTCATGCTTATATTGGCACCTTTCGCCTTTTGGGGCGGATTGATTCTTTGAAACTCGAGATTACCTATTAGAGGGTGTCTAAAAAGTCGAAATGACAATGGCAGAGATGATTGGTGACAGTCAGCAAGGCGCATCAATCGAAGTTTGGGCTGGAAGCCCTGACTCGGTTGATGCAACGCCGCTGATGCCTCAAAACACTCTGTCCCAATGGGATGCGGGCGGGCATCGAAGGTCGCCGCGTTGGTTTCGCGCTCACGGGTTTGCAGCCCGCTACGCGCGAAACGGCCTTGCGCTGCTTCGATTCCGCTGCGCACCATCGCACATTTCCATTTTTTAGACCCCCTCAGGAGGGACTTGATTTTTTGAAGTCGATCAGTATTTGTTGTCCTCTTTGAAATTTGAAAGCGGTTTAAAATAGAGGAAGAAACGTATTTAGCCATGCCAACCAAAACAAAACAGAAAAAAATTGAAGAACACTCCTTCCAGGCGGAAGTCACCCAGCTTCTGGATCTGGTGGTTCATTCACTCTACACGAACAAGGAGATCTTTGTGCGGGAACTGGTTTCCAATGCCTCGGACGCTTTGGAAAAATTCCGACATATCCAGTTGGTGGAAAAGGAGACTTTCGACGACAAGCTGGAATTGGAAATCAACCTGACAACGGACGATACGGCCGGAACCCTCACGATTCAGGACTTCGGCGTGGGCATGACTCATGGGGAACTGGTCGAAAACCTGGGAACCATCGCCCATTCCGGCTCGAAGGCTTTTTTACAAGCTTTGAAGGAAGGAACAGGTCCCGCCAGTGAGCTTATCGGGCAGTTTGGAGTCGGTTTTTATAGCGCTTTCATGGTGGCCGAGAAGGTAAAGGCTTATACCCATTCCTGGCAGAAAGAGGGCGAACACCTGCTTTGGACCAGCGATGGAGTCGGCAGCTACCAGATTGAAACTGTAGAGGGCCAGCGGCGGGGCTGTAAAATCGTCATCCAGCTCAAGGAGGAGGACAAGGACTTTTCCAAGGCCGACACGATAAAGGATATTTTAACCCGCTACTCCAGTTTTGTGCAATTCCCCATCAATCTGAACGGCGAAAGAGTCAATAAGATCGAGGCCCTCTGGCTAAGGGGGAAAAACGAGATCAAGGAGGAGGAATATACGGAGTTTTACAAATTCCAGGCCAATGCCTTCGATGAGCCCTCTACGCGGATGCATTTCAGCGCCGATGCGCCCCTGGCGATCAATGCCCTGCTCTTCGTTCCGAAAACCAATATGGAAAAGCTGGGATTCATGCGGATGGACGCCGGTGTGAGCCTTTATTGCCGCAAGGTTCTGATCGACGACAAGCCGGAAGGGCTGCTCCCGGATTGGCTGCGCTTTTTAAGAGGGGTGGTCGATAGCGCGGACCTGCCCTTGAACGTATCACGAGAAACCATGCAGGACAGCGCATTGGTGAAAAAATTAAACAAATTGCTGACCCGAAGGTTTCTCAAACATCTCGAAAGCATAGCCAAGAAAAACCCGGAGGAGTATCTGGAGATCTACAAAAATTTCGGAATATTTTTCAAGGAGGGCATTACCTCGGATTTCACTCATCGCGAACAGCTCGGGAAATTGCTTCGATTTGAATCTTCCAGCACGGAAAAGGGAAGCCTGACCAGCCTGGCCGATTATGTTGAGAGAATGAAGGAGGACCAAAAAGAGATCTATTACTACTTTGCTCCGAACCGGGAAACCATCGAGGCAGGCCCGTACCTTGAGGCATTCAAAACGAGCAACCTGGAAGTTCTCTACCTTTTTGAGCCCATCGATGAGTTCGTCATGAGCCACCTTAACGAGTTCGACGGCAAACAACTCATCTCGGCAGACCAGGCAGAGGTGCAAATTGACGACATTTCGCAGGGTCCGGGCGAACCGCTTTCACGGGATGAGGAAACAGAATTGTGCAAGTGGATTAAAAAGCAGCTGGGGGAGCGTGTGGACAAAGTGACCGGCAGCAAACGACTGGTGGACAACCCAGCCATCGTCCTCAATGCGGATAAAATGATTTCCCCTACCATGCGGCGCATGATGAAAGCCATGCAAGAGGGGGTGGCGGCAAACCCAAAGGTCAATTTGGAAATTAATTTAAGCCACTCCCTGATTAAGAATCTCTACTCTCTTTCAAAAACGGAAGATGAATTGGCGATCCAAGTGACGGAGCAGATCTATGATACCGCCCTTGTGGCCGCCGGTTTCAATGAAGATCCTCGCGGGATGGTTGATCGGATTTACCAATTACTGGAAAAAGTTACACAAAGGTAACAGGAAGCGTTGGAGGAAATGATACCTGATGCCTGCCGAGTATTTATTTTCCTTTAGCGGAAAATAAGGTGATTGCGAACCTGGTGTCGATACTGCGCAACCTCATGCTGATTTCTCGAGCCAGATTCATGAGGATGAGAGTGTAAATCTTGGGATGACTGTCCCAGATATGAGCCAGGCTTTTTTGAGAAAGAACCAGGACGATGGAGTCTTCCATGGTTCGCACGGTAGCCGAGCGGGTGTGCAAATCGATAATCGACATTTCACCAAAGGTTTCTCCCTTCCCGAGAGTGGCGATTTGTTCCATATTGCCTTCACCCACATCGGGAACCGTTTTCAGAATTTCTACGGAACCCTCAACGATTAAAAAGAGACAGTCGCCAGGATCTCCCTCGATGACGATGTTCTCGCCCTTGAGAAATTCCTGCTGTCTCATAAAGGCGAGGAATTTGATCAATTCTTCATCTTCAATACCGCCAAAGAGGGCATGAGATTGAAGAAATTTCAAACTGACAGTACTGGCGAATTTTTTCGGCATAAAGTAGAAAAGATTATAAATTAGTGACCGATTTCCAACGCTCCAATTATAGGAGAGCAATCCACCTACAAGGAGTAAAAATAATTTAAGTTTCTCTAAAATATAGAAAAATTCTCCATTTGTCCAGATTTTGCTAACCTGCCAGCATTATTGCATTCCATGTCGATTAAACTGGTATTCTGGACAATCCTCGTGATTGGCTGGATGGATAAAGGATGCACGATACAGTGTCGATCGATTCCTGACACTCGATAACTTTGATTTCTTGAAAGGTAAAAAGAACTTCCTTTTTATCAGACCTTGGCCTGTTGATCGGTAACAGTTATTTGAGTGCGTTGCCGGTTTACAGCTTGAATGCCATTGGGATAACGAACTCTGTTATTACCGGTTCATCATTTTTCAACGGTGCCTCAAATTTCCATGCGGAAATGGCTGCAGCGGCGGCGTAGCCGAATAGCGGATCCGTTGCTTCTTCCACTCGGGGGAGCCACACCCTACCCCTGGTATCGACTATAAACCTTATTTTCGCTTTTCCTTCCGTTTCTTCTTTTTGAAGCTCAGGCGGAAACACTGGGTTTTCCCTGAAGATGATTCTAGGTATTTTGTCCAGGTTCTTTGGTTTGATGATAAAGTCGGCTTTTGATTGCTTCAGTTTCCGGACCCAATTGCGGACTGCTGGCTCGAAGTAACTTCGGTGGAAAGTGAATTCCTGTTGGAGGGCAAATGGAATGGGTTGACCATCTTTTTTCCCCGGCTCGAACCTCCAGTGCATGATGGCCGAGGCAGCAGCGTAGCCAAATTCCGGTTGGGACTGCTTTTGAATTTGAGCGCTTAAAACGGTACCGCTCTCCCCGACTACGAAGTTTATGGTGGCGCTTCCATTCACTCCTTTGGATAGCAAGTCAAAGGGATAAACTGGCTCCCTATGATCCAGAATTTCAGGGTAAACCTGCCCTTTGATTTTGCGGGATTTTGAGATTCGAGATAAATTTACGGTTTTGGCCGGTAGTTTACGGCCCAAATATGAAAAAAAGATCGGTTGAACTCGACGCACCAAAATTGGTTTTCCTTCCTTCATGGCCGGTTTAAATCTCCATTGCCGAACCGCCCCGAGGGCGGCATTTCCAAAGGATACATGGGGCGCACTTAAAACACTTGCTTCCGTCACTTCCCCATTTTCATTGATCACAATGAATAACTCTACTGTTGTTTCCACCTTGGTTTTGGCGAATTCGGAGGGGTAAACAGGGTTGACCATTTTAATAAGCACCGGCTCTTCGGTGTGCGGTACTTTAGCCCCTGTTTCCGGCAAAAGGATAAGGAATATTGCCAGAAAAAGAATTATGGCCTTTAATATTCGATCTGTGCGGCCTTGCGAATAAGATTTTTGCGGTGTAATTTGCATTTTTTAGAGTTACGGTCGGTAAAAAAGCAACTTCTCAATTAGTATGTTAAGTGCCTAATTGAATTGTCCAGAGAAATTCATCAGCATAAGCCAGCTTTTTAGCAGGAATCTGAAACTTGGTAAATTTTAATAATTCTCCAGGCCACTGTAAACCCTCAACGTTTCCGGGGAATAAAAATCGACCGCTTTATTCTCATTTTTGGGTCCCGGCTGAAAGCAGGTGGTCATTCTTGATCTTGCCACCAGAGATCCTTCTATACACTCTCTGTTTTTAAGTAATTCACAAATTTCATTTTATCCACAAAATGCCGGAAAAATTTTTCCATGATGCCAAACTGAGTAGTGTGAGGTTCCTCATTTTCTCGCTGTCGGTGATGGGAATGAGCCTCATCCCACTTCACGGCGCGACCAGAGATACTATTGCCTATAGCGGTGATCTGATGGTGGATGGGCGTCCTTTTGACGGGACCGGTTTATTCAAATTCCTCTTGATGGACAAAGATGGAGCCTCGCTTTGGGAGAGTTCGACCCCGGATTCTTCCGGTATTCCACAAGAATCAATCGCTCTTCCCGTAACAGGAGGCGCTTACAGCGTTTCATTGGGATCCACTGAAGGGAATATGCCTGAATTACCCGAAGCAGTAGTTGAAGCCTTCCCGAACTTGACCCTTCGAATATGGTTCGACGATGGGGAGAAGGGTTTTCAATTGCTGAAACCGGATCAAAACCTGGCCAAAGCGCCACAGCGAATGGTGGTTTCTGGAAGCAAAAAAGCCGAGCCAAAAACGACGGTCGATACGGCCACAAAGAAAAATACCGGCAACAGCGCGAAAACCGGGAACATGTTTCGTTTGGCAGAACCTCCCCGATATGCCGCCGGCAGTTCCAAGGCTAAAATCGTTTTGGTTGAATATTCCGACTATGAGTGCGGGCATTGCAGGCTATTTCATGAGGTCACCTTCCCCAAAATCAAGGAGGAATATATCGATACCGGACTGGTCTATTTTCTAAGCGGCAATTATCCCTTGAATAATCACCGGTACTCGCAGAAAGCGGCTGAAGCTTCTTATTGCGCCGGGGAACAAGGTCAATACTGGGCGATGAGAGACCTCCTCTTCGAGAACAATATGAACCTGGGGAATGACACTTTCCTTTCTTTAGCTGGTCAATTGGGTCTCGATCTGGAACGGTTTCGCGGTTGTCTGGAGAGCAACTTATTTACCAAGGAAATTCAGCAAGAAAAATTGTCAGCGAAAAGCCTCGGGATTCGCCAAACGCCAAGCTTCATCCTCGGACATTCCAGGGATGCGGATATTATCGAAGGCGAAATAGTGGCCGGGTCCCGTCTGTGGACAGAATTCAAGCGCCAGATAAATCGATTACTGACCCAACCTTGAGGAAATCCGAACAGTGTCTCCTCATAGCAATTCGAAAGAAATCTCCCGAAGAATGGAAAGGTTCACAAAGATTCTTCCTCGCATCAGTCTCCAGGCAGCTTTTTTGTTGGGAGCGGCAATTTTGATGGGAATAATTTTTAATTCGGTCAATCCCAACGGTATTCCCCTGAGTCCGAAAAAGAGGGCCGGGGTTTTGCCACAGCAATCTTCTCCATCGACTATTTCCCAAACCACATCTCCCAAGCCCGAATTAAAAAACGAAACCAAGGCTGTAACCCTCATCAGGGGCAGTTCGGACAAGGAGGATGAACCTGAAAAATAAAGCAGCCATAGCACTCGGGTTGAGGTGGCTGCTCGGCATTGTTTTCATTTGGGCGGCCTTGGGGAAGATGGTCGGACCTCAGGACTTCTTGGCCAATCTATACGAATATCAGCTTCCATTGCCGGAATTTTTTCTTCGTCTGGTGGCTGTTTCCTTACCTTGGCTGGAGCTTATTTGCGGGCTTTCCTTGTTGGTAAATTCCTGGCCCGAATCGACACTCGGAGTCATCATGCTGATGATGCTGGTTTTTATTGGCGCAACAGGACAAGCCTGGATGCGGGGACTGGAAATCGATTGCGGATGCTTTGGGACGGCTATCGAGAAAAATTCCTTTGCCGGTAGTGTGCAGTTCGCTTTTTTCAGAAATTTAATTCTGTTTGGACTCGCCGCTTACCTCTTTTCTAATTCCTTAGCGACTTCAGAGGCAAAGGAATAGGCCAATCGAAGACAATTTGGTCCGAACGGATTTCCCCGGTTTGCCCGTTCCACCAAAATAAATTGATCTGTGACGATTATTGCTCTCGCCGACGGCGATTCCAGAAATGCAGACCGGCCACACCAAGAATCATAAATCCACCGAAATAGGTGCTTGGTTCGGGAATCATGACCGGAACAATCTCTCCGCTGGGGAGAAGCTGCGCGGAGAAATATCCTTGAATTACGATTCCATCCTCACCTTTTGGGTTGAGGAAAAAGATTTTGTCAACCTGGCTGGCAAGTCCGCCTGCGCCAAAGTTTATCTGGTCGTTGCCCCCTCCATCATTGAAGAT
>JAJFLV010000023.1 GCA_021772535.1 Opitutales bacterium
GATCTTGAGGACTGCCTCCTCACCCAGCTCGCACTCAAAGGCAAAGGCAGCGGACCCGAAGCCGCTCTTATCAAGAATCATTTTGACCTTCTCCTGCGCCGGAGAATCCCGGAAATCGCCCGTAAAAACGGCTTCACCATCGACGAGGTGCAAAACCTCGTGGAAGAAATCGCAACCCTCGATCCAGCGCCCGGCCGAAAATTCGCAGAGGATACCAATCGTGTTGTCCAGGCTGACGTAAAAGTGGAAAAGGATGACGGCACTTTGAGAATCATCTTGAACAATGAGTATATACCGCGGCTTCGTTTGAGTGGGACTTACAAGGACCTCCTGGCCAAAGGAAAGCTATCCCGGAAGGAAAGGGAGTATATCCGCGAGAAAATAAGATCGGGCAAGTTCCTCATCAGTTCCATCGAGCAGCGCCAGCAGACAATTGAACGGATCACGCGGGAAATACTCCACATGCAGGCCGATTTTTTTGATAAAGGCCTTTCTCATTTACGACCCTTGACCATGAGTCAGGTGGCCGATGAAGTGGGCGTTCACGAAACAACTGTCAGCCGGGCATTGGCCAATAAATACATAGAAACACCACACGGGGTGTTTGAATTCAAATATTTTTTCACCACCGGATACACCCGGGACAATGGCGAATCAGTGGCCAATACGACGGTTAAGGAGATTATTGCGAAAATCATTGATTCGGAAAACTCCGCCAAACCGTATAGCGATCAAAGTATCGTCAATATATTGAAAGAACGGGATGTAAATATTGCCCGTCGAACAGTGGCTAAATACCGGGAAGAACTGGGAATATTGCCCACCAACCTGCGTCGCCAATACCACTGATGGGGAGGCCTCCCCCCGGGTATCTTTCCTTCAGCTCATGAAGCCCAGCGCCAGGCGCCCTCAAACGATTCTCCTGCTCGATGCCAGCGCATTGGAAACCCAGACCGGGTTAATGCAAAACGGCCAATGGTTATCTTTTCAACGCGCTCCCGGAGAAACCCTAGAGACGCTATTTCTGGGGGTATCGAGGTGTCTCCGGGAAGCCCGCCTGGAATTCGACCGGGTGGATGGCTTTCTTTACTGCGAAGGGCCTGGGTCGGTCTTGGGAATTCGCCTCGCGGCCATGGCCTTGCAAGGTTGGAAATCCCTTCCCGGCCATAAATCGGCTCCCATAACTGCCTACCGGAGTCTGCCCACCATTGCTCGTTTGATTCAATTGAAGGAAAGACTCAAATTGCCCTTTCATTGTATCTCCGAAGGCGGCCAAGGACTCTGGAATCTTTTTTCTTTGAAGGAAGGAAATTCTACCCACCGGTTGGCCATGGCCTCTCAAGAAGTGATTGAAAATTTGAAAGAACCGGTCTTCCACATACCTCTGGGCCGTCAAAAACAACCACCCCTCAATAACGCCACTCCCCACCCATACAACATTGAGGGAATACCATCCCTGATGAACCATGAGGATATTTTCCATTCGGTGGACGACCCTGTTGTTTACCGGTCCCAAACTCAGGATTACGTCAAGTGGTCCGCACAACGCCACCGCTGAAAGGCGAAGCGCACGGAAAGGAACCAAGCATAGTGCCATTAGACTCTCCATACCGTTGCTGGGCGGAAATCGACCTGGGGGCTCTGGAACGCAACATCAAGCGCATTCGGGCTGCATTGCCGCGGGGGATTCAATACCTGGCGGTGGTTAAAGCCGATGCTTATGGTCACGGAATGGCCCAAACCGTGGCGCGTCTCATGCGAAGCGGAGCAGACATGTTTGCAGTGGCTAATATGGGTGAAGCAGCTGAAATCCTCGAAATCGGCTCAGGTTGGCCCATCCTCCTGCTGAGCGCAATTTTGCCAGGTGAAGACCGTTATTTGGCGGATTATAATGTTATCGCCACCATTTCAACGGCTGAGGAGGTGAAACGATTTTCCCAAGTGGGGAAAAAGGCCGGCAAACTAATCCCTGTACATTTGAAAATAGACACAGGCATGGGACGGCTGGGGGTTTGGCATGAGGAAGCTCAGGCCCTTTACGAAACGATCAGAAATAATCCCCACCTGAAACTGGAAGGGATATTCACCCATTTTTCGAGCGCCGACAGCGACCGGGAATTCACCGACCACCAACGAGCTATTTTCATCGAAACTCTGGACAAATTACAGAACCTCGACAGAAGCAGACTTCTCATACATGCCGACAATAGCGCAGCTTTGGAGTCGTTCATTCCGGGAAGCTCATTTAACGCCGTGAGGGTGGGTCTGCTGCAGTTCGGGGTGCGTCCCTACAAACGCTCCTTTTTAGCCAACGTCAAGGTTGAGCCGGTATTGAGTTTTCACAGTCGGGTAGGATTGGTCAGGAACCTCCCGGAGGGAACGGGAATCAGTTACCACCGCACTCATGTATTGGAAAAAGATTCCCACCTGGCGGTCATCACCGCCGGTTACGGGGACGGCCTTCCTCTCGGCGCCAGCAACAGTGGAAAGGTAATTGTCGGCGGACAGCTCTGCCCGATTCTGGGGCGCGTTACGATGGACCAAACGGTAGTCGACATCACCTCACTGGGGAAAGTTCAACCGGGTGATCCGGTTACTTTTATTGGGCGGCAGGAAGATGCTTTTATCGATGTTACGGATTTCTGCCGCTGGGCCGGGCAAATATCCTGGGAAGTATTCTGTTCCATCACGAAAAGAGTACCTCGGATTTACCGTACGGATTCCGCTGTCTGAACAGCCCACAGTCTGCCCCCGAGCTTTGGAACTTTTCTGAGAGGGCGTCTAAAAAATGGAAATGTGCGATGGTGCGCGGCGGAATCGAAGCAGCGCAAGGCCGTTTCGCGCGTAGCGGGCTGCAAGCCCGTGAGCGCGAAACCAACGCCGCGACCTTCTGATGCCCGCCCGCATCCCATTGGGACAGAGTGTTTTGAGGCATCAGCGGCGTTGCATCAACCGAGTCAGGGCTTCCAGTCCAAACATCGATTGATGCGCCTTGCTGAATGTCACAAATCATCTCTGCCATCGTCATTTCGACTTTTTAGACGCCCTCTGAGAGGGCGTAACCCTCGACAATAATGCGGAACGGTATTCAAAATCTGAATGTCCAGGCCAGTTTGGTGCTCAATTCGGTATTGGTCGGCCGCCACCTGCCGTTGGAGGTATCGACCCCGGAATTGAAAACGATAAAGAGGTCCTGGCCCGGTTTAATAATCCAGCGAATACGGCTGTTAACGCCAAACTCATCGGAATCGTTGTCCCACTGGTTGGTAATGTTCCAAATCAGGTTGGGTGAAAACTGAAAATTGAAATCGACCTGGATGACTCGAATTGTGAAATCACCCTGGGGCAGCTTGATGTCATTGGTTTCATAGAGCATGTTTAGATTGAAGTGCGGGTTGGGACGCCAACCCACACTGGCGATAAATTCAGTGCGCTCACCCCCGAAAAAATCCCCGAATTCAAATTCCATCTCGGCCCCCAATTTCCGGGCGCCGGAAAGGACTGCTTCGACCCGAAATCGATTGTATTTATATTTTCCCGGCGGGATGAATATGCCATCAACGATCTCGAAGGGTTCAAACAATTGTTCCTGGTAAAAAACCGGAACGATAAAAAGCTCATCCTGATTCAAGGTTTCCAGTTTAATTTCCGGCAACCAGATTTCGCTGTCGACGACGGAACCGTCCATTCGTGTGCGCAATCGGCCAAACCATCCCACAGAGATATCATCCAGATTTGCCGGGTGCCAGGTACGGGTCAACCAGGAGAGGTATTGCCGGACACCCGTTTCGCTGACAAACCCAAGGGCGGGATTGAAATTTTCTCCAATTTGCTCAAATTCGATTCCG
>JAJFLV010000221.1 GCA_021772535.1 Opitutales bacterium
AGCCAGCCATTCAGTCATTAAACCGACAATGTAGGGCTGGGAAATGGTTTGGTCACAGGAAATAGGCAGTGCGCGGTCCTCATAGGCTTCAGATTGCTGAGAGGAATCCAGAAAAAGATGCCGGGGCACTTTACTCATTGCTTGCAGGACCCGTTCATCCCTTATTCCATCGGGATCGTAATGCGAAAGCCGGTTAACCAATCGGTGGCGTTGCTCCAAAAATTCCATTATGGCCTATCCTCTCCCCCGAATTATGAATTAATCATAAACCCACCTTCAAAGCAATCAGGAAACGGGTTTGGGCCGTTGGGACGAAGTTTCCTGTCCTGCTTGGGACGAGACAGGTGGTTGACTCCGATTTTTATTTTCTTAATCCGTAAGTTTATTACCCATTAACTCAATTAAATATAATATGCCTGAAAATTCTTCTCCAATTCCTGTAAAGTTCGTTCTCATAACCATGTATGAGTTTGAGGGGGAAGACCGTCCCGGTGAATTTCAGTATTTTTGCGAGGCCGAAGGATTAAAAGAGGCTTATCCGCTGCCAGCTGGCGCATTTCCCCTTTGGGCAAACGACAAGGGACTGCTGGGTCTTGTCATCGGAATCGGGGCGGCCAAATCATCGGCTTCAACCATGGCCCTGGGTCTGGACGACCGCTTTGATCTCAGTCGCGCCTATATTATGATCGCGGGGATTGCCGGGGTAAATCCACGCCATTGCTCCCTTGGAAGTGTAGTCTGGGCCGATTGGTGCGTGGATGGAGATCTGGCCCACGAAATTGACCCTAGGGAGATGCCTGAGGGGTGGGACACCGGCCTATTTCCGCTGGGCTCTTTTGCTCCGTGGGATTCCGTAGTAAAAAAAGAGTCGGATTATCTCTTTCTTGAGGATGTTGAGGATGAAGTATATACTCTAAACAGAGATCTTGCCCATTGGGCCTATGAATGCACTCGATCGATTGAATTGAGCGATTTGGACACACCTACGATG
The DNA here is from genome assembly GCA_021772535.1 of Opitutales bacterium. Taxonomy (GTDB): domain Bacteria; phylum Verrucomicrobiota; class Verrucomicrobiia; order Opitutales; family UBA2987; genus JAJFLU01. Next base: position 992 of record JAJFLV010000221.1, read on the forward strand.
ATCGATTATCGGAAGAGGTATGTTGGATATCCCGAGGCTCAACGGCCTCCCTTCGTCATGGTGGGAGGAAATATTGGGGTCACCCGCTATTGGCATGGCAAAATAACAACTGAGTGGGCCGAAAAATGGGTTCAACACTGGACTGGTGGCAAAGGCAAAATGGTCACATCCACCATGGAAGACAATGGTACATTGAGAGCTTTAACCAACCTGGCCAATGCGGGGAAGATTGACTGGAACAGGGTCATGTTGCTCCGCACCGGCAGTAATTTTACCATGCAGGCGCCGGATGGACAAACCGCCCTGGAAAGTTTGCGGGGCGATGGACCGGGCGATGAGGTCATGTTTCCCGGTTACCTCTCCAGCCTCCGGTCCCTGCAGCGAGCTGGAAGCAAGGTCATTAACGAGATTATTGACAACTGGGATCGGTATGAAAATGAAGTTCCAGGTTCAAATCCTGGCTGAATCGGAAACGAATTCAGGAACGCCGGGCGCGGATCCAGTAGTGCACGGGAAAGACTAGGACCACTGCGAGCAAGATGGAAATACCCAGTAAAATACCTTCCGGCGGAGATGGAAAACCCAGCGCAGCGGTGAAAGCTCGTACCAAACCAGAGGTTCCTAATACCACCGTCACGAAAACCACTAGTGCCGTTGCCAGGTTGGCGGCCCAACCATTGATACCCGCTGACCCCATCAGTTTTCTGTCATTGACGACGAGAAATAAAAACAGGGCGGCGCACGGAAGGAGAATACCATTGAGGGCCTGAACCAGGATGATGGCGGGAATCGGTTTGATTTGCAGAAGCCCGAAGGTGGTTCCTATGAGTAAGACGCTCAGCCAGACTATTCTGAAACGCCAGGACTTCTCTCCCCAATCGGATCCGTTGGCTGTGCTCAAAAGGCTTTTTGCAGTTACAGCTGCAGCCAAAGGCGCAGTAATGGCAGAAGTAAACCCGGCAGCAAATAAACCGAAAGCGAAAAAACCGGGGGCCCAACCGCCCAACCGCGACGTCAGGGCATCGGCAGTGGCCTGGAAACTGAATTCACCGATTATGGAATATCCCACCACAACGACTGCCATTGATATGACTCCTCCCAATCCAATGGCCACGACCAGCCCGAATCGCAATTCGGAAAGATTCTGGCCCGAGGCGATTCCCGACCCTAAAAAAAGATTGTAGGGCACCACGGTGGTCCCCACCAGGCCGAGAATCAGGAGTCCTGCCCCAGGTGGAATCTGCGGAATGAAAAGACCTTTGATCAATTCCTGGGGCGGTGGATGGATTAATATTGCAGTGGCCAGAAAAATCATCCCCATGAGGCCAACCACCGCGCCCATAATATTGACCACCATCCGCACACTGCCAAACCAGAGGAGTAGCCCAGCCGTAAGGCTGACCAGCAAAGTCAAAGTTTCTCCTCGTAAATCGGTTCCCAAGGCGGCGCCGGCGACTCCTCCCAGTAGATTTCCCGCTTCGTAGGCCGAGCATCCCAGAAAGATGGTCAGGGCAACCAGAGCAGGCAAATACCTTCCCAGAGGAAATCCCCGGCATTGTCGGCGGATGGCCTGGCCCAGGTTCAGTCCCGAGACAACGGTAACCCTGGCGGCAGCCTCCTGCAATATAAGACAGGCCAGGGTCGAAAAAAGGAGCGCCCAGAGCAGGGATAAACCGTACTTAGCGCCCGAGGCGGCGGCGGTTGTGACGGTGCCCGGTCCTATGAAAGCGGCAGCGATTACCGACCAATAGAGGACTTGTAAAAATCGCCGCATGCCATTTATAAAATTCCCAAGAAGAAACCTGGCAAGGGCTTATCCGTTAGCAGGGGGAAATTACTCAGCAAAAAGCATCAAATGGATAGAGCTGGGTGAGGGCATCGGCCCACCGGCGAAACGGGCTTTTACTGCAGCTGTAATATTATCGTGCAGTTCGGCCAGGCTGGAGCCCCCGGTATCGCCTACGCGTTCATTCAAACAGGTGGCTGAATAAAAGCCTCTGTTATTTTTTATCACTTCGAAAATTAATTCCGTGTTCACAGTTTAAATTGGATTTCGTTCAAGAAAAACCCTCTTATTTGATACAAGAGCATGAAAATGGCAATCCTTAAAAGGAAGGCCAAAAAATCGATCTTTTCTCAATTTAAATATTCGTATTTCCGTATCTTTTTGGATATCAATATAATAGATTGATCCAATTTGGAAGTTTTGACAATTGTAAAAAAGGAGTGAATCTTTTCCATGGACGCGTAATGGCATCTACCCGCCTTTCAAAATGGGAAACGTTAATGGTGTTTTGAATCCACGATTTTAAGATGGATTCTAACAGAAATATCCGAAAATTAGATTGCCGGGCGGCCCAAAGCCGTCTTCTTCACATAATCTATACAGATGAAGCATTGCATAGTAACAATGGAAATTGCCGGGCCGACCAAAACCGGCGGCATCGGAACCCACTGCTATTACCTGGCCAAATTTTTGCGCCAATCGCTCGGTCATGAGGTCACCGTCCTGTTGGGAACGCCTTTGAAAGAAAAGGATTCCGCTTACTGGAGAGCGTATTTCAAAGAAAAAATAGACGTCGAATTTGAATACCTGGACGATTACCCGCCCTTTTCGACCTGCTATAGTATGACCAGTATCCATTATGCTTTGATCTGGTCGTTGAATATTTGTGCCCGGCTCAAGGACTGTTCCTACGATGTTTGCCATTTTCAGGAAAACAACGCGAATGCCTTTGTCCCGACGGCAGCCAAAATGGCTGGCCTTCATTTCAGGGATACCATCTTTACGACAACCCTACATTCTCCGGATCGCTGGATCCGGGAAGCCAATCGGGTCTACACCCACACGGGCAGTTGGGATCTGGCCATGGATTACATGGAAAAAAAGGCCGCTGAAAAATGCGATTTCGTGATAGCGCCGGTAAATTACATGCTCAACTATGTCAGCGAGCTGGGCTGGAAAGTCGAAGATAAGGCTCGGGTTATTCCCTACTTGATCGATGGTATCGACAAGGCTCCAAAACGAAGTCTGAACAAAAACCATATTATATTTTTCGGCCGCCTGGAAACCCGTAAAGGACTTGAAATATTTGTCGATGCCCTGGCCGGCCTGCCCCCGCCGCGGAGAGAAAGTGAGCAACTAAAAGTCACCTTTCTGGGCAAGCCGGGCACCGCCGATGGGCGGGATGCGCTGGATTACCTTAAAGAGTATGGCGGCAGGAAGTCCGCTCATCAGCTTTGGGAAATCAAGACCGACATGGATCATTTTCAGGCCACCTCCTATCTTCGGGATCATTCCGACGCTTTAGTCGTTACCGCCTCGCCGGTCGATAATTCGCCATTTACGGTTATCGAATGCCTGGAAATGGGGTTGAATGTGATTTCCGCCGCTTCTGGTGGAATTCCTGAATTAATTGGGGGTCCGGGACGACTCTTCCCTCCCACTGCCCAAGGCTTGAGATCAAAATTGGCTGAAATCTATGAACATGGCCTGAGCGATTTTTCTCCCGATCGATACAGCAAAGAAAAAGCTGAACGTGAATGGAGCCGCTTCGCGAACTTCCTTGAAGATGAATCCAGATCGCTCAAAAAGGCTCCCCATTTAGTTAACCGGTCCGCAGGTTCGAAATCTTGCGTTATCCTGACGCCGGGAAGAACAAACGGAATGTTGGCAGCCTCACTGGACTCTCTCGAAAAACAAACAAAACAGGATTTTCAACTGGTTGCAGTAACCGGCGAGGCAAACGAGTCTGATCAGGTTGCGATGCAAGGAAAATATGCCCGTGACTCATGGACCTTCGTAAGCGAAAAGAACGGGCGGGACGGCCCTTTGAATAACGGAAGTGAAAACCAATCAGGGCGCAATAAAGGCCTATCATTGAATGAATCCGACTATCTCATATTTATGGAGGATGATTGTCTGGCCGAACCCGATATGGTGGAAACCCTCGAAAATTCCATCGAGTGTCTCAATGCCGATGCTGTAACCTGCTTTTACCGATCTTTTTTTAAATGGAGGAAATCGCCCAACGAGTTTTTTCAAAGCCGTTATTTTTATGGGAATTCACGCGAACTCGGGTTAATCAGCAACTGCTTTGGAGAAAACGTGTTCATTATTCGGCGGGAAGTATTTCAATCCCTGGGCGGGTTTACCAACGATTCCGAAAACATAACTCCGGATTGGGAATTCTTTGTTCGCCTTTGCTCACAAAATTACAGACTTGAAATCGTGCCCAAGTTTTTATTCCAGAAACGAATTTTCCCGCAAAATAGAGTATCTACCTACAATTACTATTATTCTCATATGAAAAGCATTGAGCCTGTTATGGAGAATTTGGGTAATTGGGAAAGAAATGTGACTAGCTCTTATCTTGGAATGGATAGGTATAATAAAATCCTGAACGCCAAGCTGAATCTTCAAATGAAAGGTCAACCGATCCCCGATACAGACTTTTTTATGCCGAATCGCGAGTTAGAAAATCTACAGAACAATTACTTCCACCTGATGCGATTTCCCCTCCTTTATAAAAAATACAAAAGGAAACTGGTGAATTTTATTTTTGATAAAAATGAAAAATCGAAATCCAGAAGATAGTGCTAAGTCTCAGGTCTGATTCTGATTCTTCTGCTTTAAAATTTCGATTTCATTTTTTTGCCTGTTATTAATAGCGGTTAATTCACCGATACGCTGCCACAGGTCTTTTCTCTGACCCTCCAGATGTTTTACAATCAGGTTCGTGTTCGCCCCCCACTTTTCCCAACGGTAAATTTCATCCATTTTGACATTGAGGTCCGCCTCCAGGCCATCGGCGCGGGCCTCCTGGTTTAAACCATAATCCTTCCAGCGTTTCAACTGGCTGTTAATTTCGGTCCACAGTTCCCGAGAAATGGTTCCGGTATTGTCAATTTCGGGAACCGGTTGATTTCCGCAAACCGCCACATAAGAATCCGGTATCGAATCCGTATCGAGCATCCAGTCGGTGCTTTTGGGGACTTCCCCGATGGTTGTGGACTCTTGAAAACTAAACGGGTCAGGATTCGAATGAATGGTGGAGCCCACAGTCAGGATTTGTCGGTACAATTCCACATGGGAGAAACGCTTTTGCAAAATTGAAACAAAAGAATCTTTTGTAAAATGCTGCTTGTGAAATTGATTTTCAGTTTCCGCATCCTTTTCGCCGGGAACGGAAATGATCAAATAGCCATCTTCATTCAAAACGCGGGTCAGATTATCCAGACCGGATTCCGTATTTTTGAGATGCTCCAGTGTTTCAAAACTGATCACCAGTTCAAAACTGTTTTCAGGGTAGGGTAGTGGTTTTTCCAGGTCTGCTACCTCAAAGGATACGTTGCTTTTTGAGTAATTTGCCCCCGCGCTTTCAATTGTGGCCGCGCAGTTATCGATCCCTAGAACTTTACTGGCTCCGTTATTACCCATCAGGGCGGAGCCATAACCGTAACCGCAAGCCGCATCAAGAACGGTTTTCCCCTGGCCAAGAGGGTTGGCGAAAAGGTAACGGCTAAAATGATCCACCCGCCAATAATTTTCACACCGGAATGGATCAATGCGTTCTTCTGCCATTTTGGTAGGTAAGGCGGATTAAACCTTCATTTGGTTATAGCTGGATTTCAGGGGAAAAGCTCCCCAGAAATCAGCCTGGCCGGTGATATCGATTTTGCAGCAATCCCACAGGGTGTCGTGATCCGTCCATTTGTCACGGGAAATATTGGTGGCGACCCCGGCGATCATCAAGTAGGAACCAGGCTGTAGTGATAATTCGAGGCGCAAGGTTAAAAGATACCTTTCCCCGGGTTCCGCCCTGGCTATTTTTTGCCCGGATATATTGTAATAGGTATGGTAGCCGCCCATCAGCTGCCCCGTTTTATCCCGTAAACCGAGACCGAAATCAAAGTCCCTCATTGGTTTCAAAATATCGACCATGACCTGTGCCACCATGACATCCCCGCTGTTGAAGCCGGTGGAGATGCGGCCCGATTTGTCCCGCAGGCAAATACCCCGGATTTTAGCCGAACCGTCCCCGCTGGAGGTTTCGCGGAGCAGAGGGACACTCTGGAAATCCTTGCCTTCTCTCGACACTTTCGCCTTGGAAAGGGTAACCGTTTCCTCGCTGGAATCCGCCGGTTGATCCAGTGTGTGATAAAGCGCCGTAATCTCTCTGGGTTCGCCAATGGCCGCGATTTTGCCCTGCCGCAGTAAAACAGCCCGTTGGCAAATCCGTTGAACGGTTGATACATCGTGGGTGACAAAAAGAAGAGTGCCCCCGTTTTCCAGATACTGACCGAGCCGCCGAATGCATTTTGCCTGAAAAAAAACATCCCCGACAGAAAGAGTCTCATCAACAATCAGGATATCGGGATCGACCAAAGTTTGCACTGAAAATGCCAGCCGGACCATCATCCCGCTGCTGTAGGTCTTGACCGGCTGGTCCATGAAGTCCCCGATGTCAGCAAAATCCGCAATCTGGTCGAATTTAGCGTCGATTTCTTTCCTTTTCAGACCCAGGACGGTGGCGTTGAGGTAAACATTTTCGCGGCCCGTAAATTGGGGATTGAAGCCCGAGCCGAGCTCCAGAAGGGCTGCTATGCGGCCACGAGCTTCTACCTCGCCCCTGGTCGCTTGCAATGTTCCTGCAATAATCTGTAGCAGGGTCGATTTACCCGAACCGTTCTTGCCAATGATTCCCACGGCGTCGCCTGGGAACACCTCCAGGGATATATCATTCAAGGCATAAAACTCTTTGAATGAACCATTGGCGTGTTTCCGCAGAGAATTTTTGATAACCTTCGGCAAAAGAGGAGAGCCGCTCATTTTCTGGGCCAGGGGCACAGTCAGCCGGGCTCTGGAATCACTCCAAATACCGTAAACCTTATCAACCTTGCTAACTCGAATTACTGGATCGGCCATTGCGCAAAAAATGGTTTTCCTTGATGAATTTATCTTCCCAATTGGAATAAATTTTTTGGAAAGCGGGCAATGTTAAATACACCAGGTAGGAGAAGCCAGTCAAAACCATCCTTACGAAAATTGGCCCAATTGCAGATTTTCGGCTAAATAATCTTTGCTCTTAGGATTTGACGTGAGCGGGAAAGAGCTTTTTCTCGTTGGGTAAGTATGATGAAAACACAAATAAAACATTCTCCGATCTCGTTCACTCTGGCAGGCGCCATTTTATTGATGGGCCTGGGCTGCGGAAAATCCCCGGACTCAAAGTCCAGCCAGGATAGCCCCGGGCATCAAGAGGAACCCGTTGCCCGCAACGGTGAAACCCCCGATAGTCCGCCATCTTCCGGTGACTCCCCGTCAGGGGATGTTTCCAGTGAAGATGGACAGGCTTTGAAGGCCATGGGCTATATGATCGGTCACCAGGTGGGAGTTCAGGTTGGCTACACCGAGGAAGAATTGGAATACGTCATTAGCGGAATCCGCCAATCCTGGGAAACCGGGGGAACGGAAACACCGTCTGATTTGCAGGAACACCTGGATCGGGCCAAGGCAATCGTGCAGAAGAAACGGAAAGCCTTTCTGCAAAAACAATCGGAAAATGCGGATAAAGAATCGATCCCCAATATCAAGGCGGGAGAAGATTTTCTGGAAGACCTCAGCAGCGATCCTGAAGTGAATAGAACCGCCAGCGGGCTCCATTACAAAATCCTGGCCAAAGGCGAAGGGAAAATCCCTAAAGAGACCGATTGGGTAAAGGTCAACTACCGCGGAACCTTGATCGATGGCACGGAGTTCGATAGTTCCTACACTCGAAATGCTCCCGGTGAATTTGCCCTCAACCGGGTCGTCAAGGGCTGGACCGAAGGCCTCCAGTTGATCGGTGAAGGCGGCAAAATCAAGCTCTATGTGCCTTCCAGCCTGGGCTATGGCAACAGCCCGCGTGCCGGGGGAAAAATCAAGCCGGGAGATCTATTGGTTTTTGATATCGAGCTTTTGGAAGTGACGGGTGAAAAGAAGCCTCCTCAGGGATTGCCGGTCAACATCCCTCCGCCTCCCAGCGGGCCTCCTCCCGGCTTTCCGCCTAACCGCAAACCTCCGGATTTTCCTCGTAATGTGCCCAAGACCCCGCCATCTCTGCCACCTGGGACAGCGCCTCCTCCCGGCCATTAAGATGGCTCGAAACCCTTTCCCGCAGCCGCTTGAGTCTGGAACCTGAGTTTTTTCGTCCGGTCAAAAGACGGGCGGGGAGGTCACAAATACATTGATTTTCCAGCTAACTGGACTATTGTAGGAGAGGAAGAAACTGAAAGATTCATTAGGTTATGGTCAAATTGAGTAAAGTTTTTACATTTTCTTGCATAATGTTGGTCCCGGCGATTTTGCTCGGCCAGAACTCCAGCAGTTTACATGAAAATTCGCCCTTTGTGCCGTCAAATTTCAACCCCGGCAAAAAGTCCTCCAGGAATACCGGCGCCTCCAAATCCCAACAGAAACAACAGCTTGAGTTTCAGGGGGTTTACCAAATCAACGGTAACTGGATGTTCTCCATTCTGAACAAATCCACCAGGCAAAGTGAATGGGTGGGGCTCAATGATTCGACCAGCAGCTACCGGGTTTCCCATTTCGATCCGGAAACCAATTCGCTGTCATTTCAATTCGAAAACACACCGCTGGAACTGACTTTGAGAGACCGTTCAAATACTTCCATTCCGGTTATCCTGGCTAAAGCAGCCAAGCCCCAGCGAAGAGTGCCGGTGAGACGAAAAGTGAACCCTAATCTCCCCAAAGGGCCGCCCACAGCCCCTCCCAGATCGGCCCCCACGACTCCGCCACCCAATTTTACCCCGCCGCCGCTACCGACCTCAATGATTGAAAGAAGAGCCTTGGCCCGTAGAACCGCAATTCCGTCCACCGGGCGAAGTGTCAACAATAACAGCCTTTTTACAGCTCCCGGCTCTCCCCAATCGGCTGTCCCGGGTGGAACCCCCACCGGTATTCCGGCTGCGCCCACAGGTCG
>JAJFLV010000222.1 GCA_021772535.1 Opitutales bacterium
CTGGCATGGGAGCCGCAGGATGGCGAAGCGGCCAAATCCAGCGATCTCGGCTATACCTGGGGGAAATATACCGTTACCTCGAAACCAGAGACCGGCGAGCCGGTTAAAAGCCATGGCAAATATCTCAATGTCTGGAAGAAACAGGCCGACGGCTCCTGGAAAGTGCTGGTCGATATGGGAAATAAAAGCCCGGCTCCGGAAATGGAAGTGGAGGAGGAATAAGGTTTTTTAGCAAAATCGTACCAGGATTAAAGCGCTTATTCATTGGGCATGAAATCCGCCGACAACCCTCGACTCCTTCCAAAAACCGGCTATTGTAGGAGCAACGCAAAACCTTGAGCATGAAAGAAGTAATAGTTGAAGCCGTTCGACTCATGGGAAAAGGCGAACCATGCGTGATGGCCACCGTTGTGCGAACCAAGGGCATGACTCCTCAAAAGCCGGGTGCAAAACAGTTGTTCCGGCAAGACGGAAGCAGCTTGGGGACACTGGGCGGCGGATGCGTGGAAGGCGATGTCTGGCACATCGCCCAGCAGATTCTCCGCACCCAGGGTGGGGCTCAATTCCGCGATTATCTTCTCAAGGAAGACATCGCGATCAAGGATGGACTCGTTTGCGGCGGCGCCATGTATTTTTATATCGAACCTTTGTGGGAACCTCAAAAATATCTCCCCCTGGCAAAAGAAATCATGCAAGCCTGTAAGGGCGGCCCGCCCATAGCCATTGCCACGGTAGTTTCCACCCCGCCGGGAAAACATGATGAGGAAACCAAACTTCTGATTCGAGAGAATGGCACATTCGCAGGCTCTCTGGCCGATAAGCATTTGCAGGATCAAGTTGTCCGGACCGGGCAAAAAATAGCCGTTCTTGGGAGCAACGAATTCATCGAGGCAAAAGACGGCACGGCCGTTTACGTGGAAGGCTTCACAACACCTCCAACATTAGTCATTATGGGTGGCGGTCATGTCGGCATGGCAACGTGCCAATTAGCGAAGACTTTAGGGTTTAAAGTCTTTGTGGTCGATGACCGCCCGGAATATTCCAACAAGGAAAGATTCCCGCAGGCGGAGGCAACGATTGTGGCAGACTACAGTGAAGGCTTGAACGACCTGCCTATCAATTTTAATTCCTTCATCCTGGTGGCGACACGGGGACATCGTTTCGATGACATTGCCACACAGGCGGCGATTAACACCCCAGCCCGTTATGTGGGATTACTCGGCAGTAAACGCAAAAACCTGATGATATTTCGAGACCTCCTCAACAACGGCACGCCGTTAGAGCGCATCAAGGAAATTCATGCGCCGGTAGGATTGAATATCGGGGCGCTCACACCCGAGGAATTGGCAGTGAGCATTCTGGCTGAAATTATCATGTGCCTGCGCAACCGTGATGGAAGACCCATGAAAATGGAGAGTGAGAATTTATTGCAGTTGATAAAAAGACTGCCAAAGCCAAAAAAGAAGCCGCTCCCATTTTGATCCTCAAATGAAAAAGGATAAAAATGCCAAATCACAATGAAAGCAGAAAATTGGATCAAAATAATAGAAAGCAGGTATTTTAAATGATTATGGAAATTCATAGGGGAAATCCCGGTTATTTACTTTTCTGCCTGGGCATTTGCGGCTTAATTTCTTGTCCTGTTTTTGCTCAAACCTCTTCCGAACCGATGATACTATCCGACCCTTCCAGGGTTGGAATATCCGCCGATCGGCTCGAACGCATCGACGCCTTTCTGAACCAGTACATCGATGAGAAAAAGCTGTCTGGGTTTGTCTCTCTTGTCGCACGCAAGGGGCAGGTCGCGCATTACAAGGCATACGGTTTGCGCGAGCATGATCCCGACCTGCTCATGGAAAAGGATTCGATTTTCCGTATCTATTCCATGACCAAACCTATCGTCAGCGCCGCCCTTTTGATGCTCTATGAGGAGGGACGCTTGCAACTGGACGATCCGGTCGAAAAGTTTATCCCGGAGTTTGCCTCCAAGCAGGTTTATATCGGCGGAACAGAAGATAATCTGGAATTGGAACCGGCCGAGCGACCGGTAACGCTTCTCGACCTGCTGACCCACACCTCCGGCCTGATTTATGGTTTCGGAAATACTCCGGTCGATGTGATGTACCGGAACGCGCAAATTAAAGCGGAAGAAGGCACGTTGCAGGATTTCGCCAGAGCACTGGGGCCGCTACCACTTCATAACCAGCCGGGCAGCCAATGGAACTACAGTGTTTCCATTGATGTGGTTGGCGCGGTTGTGGAGATTGTTTCAGGTCAAAGCCTCGACGTGTTTCTGCAAGAGCGGATCCTGAAACCGTTGGCCATGCACGATACCGGCTATTTCGTGGCGGAAGAAAAGAAGGATCGTTTGGCTGCCATGTATGGAGTTGATGAAGAGGGAAAACTTGTGGTGAAGGAGCATTCTGCGGCCAGTCCTTACCTCAAGAAACCGATATTCACACCTGGCGGTGGTGGTCTCGTCTCTACGGCGGCGGATTACCTGCGGTTTTGTCAGATGCTGCTCAATTTCGGGGAGCTTGAGGGGGTGCGAATTCTGGGACGCAAAACGGTGGAATTGATGTTCATGAACCACCTGCCGCCCGAACTGACGCCTTTGTCAAAACCCGGCAGCTTCTTTTATCGTTACGACAAGGGGTACGGGTTTGGGCTAGGGTTTGCCATCCTTGTCGATGTCTCGCAGTCGGAGCAGTTGGGAAGTGAGGGCGAAGCGCATTGGTGGGGCGCGGGTAATACCAACTTCTGGATCGATCCCGGGGAGGAGATGATATTCATTCTTATGAACCAGTATCAGCCTTCCGAATTTTACCCCCTCAGCCGGGAATATAAAGGGATGGTTTATCAGGCCCTTATCGATTGAGCATCCGCTCTCATTGGTGGGCTGAAAGTGTGCATTCCTTATCAATAACATGGCTGTTATTTCCAACGAATAAAGAATGAAACCCCTTCAGGGTTTTTACATCACCCCTGGCTGGCGAATTATGCCCTTTCAGGGAGTTATGAAAGAAAGTGTCGGCCCACGGTAAACAGATACGTAATGGATATCATCAGGCTCGACGGAACGGTCTTTGCACCAACTCGATGACCACTCCGCCGATTTTATCCGTGTCCAGATAGGCGAATCCACTGTTGGGCGTTCGTCCCTCCATGATTACTGCGATTCCCATTGAACGGTAACGCGCCAGCCGCTCGTCGAGATTATCAACATCGAAACAAAGATGGTGCAGGCCCTCGCCGCTTTTCTCCAGAAATTCCTGGTAAATGGAGGGGCCGCGGACCGGTTGGATGAGTTCCAATTCGAGGGAACCCAATGCCGCAAAACCCATGAGGAAATCTGTTTCTACCCGTTCGCCTCGGAGTTCGATAAAGTCAAAAACCAGGTTAAAATCCACCCCGGAGCGGGTAAAAGGGCCGAACCCAAGGGTTTTTTCGTAATACTGAATGGATTCCTCCAGATCGTTTACGACCAGGCCGATCTGACTCAATTGAGGCAAATCGAGGGTTGTTCTCAATTCAGAGGTTGACGGTGGGTTCGGAATCATGGCTCTAATTTATTGGAAACGGTTGATTCTCAATTGAGTGGATTACTTAAGGGTAAAACCGGAAAATCGCGGGATTCTATGTTGGGATTTTTCCTCCGTTTTACGAATAAAGGGCTGCAACCGGTTCTCGACCTCTTTTTTAAAACCAATGATTTCGGACTCAATCCCTTCGGCTTCGAGGAGGACGCGACCGTCGGAGAGATTGGTAACATAACCAGAGACCTCGAATTCCCGGGCCGCCTGATAGGTGCAATAGCGAAACCCCACCCCTTGCACACGCCCGGAGTAGAAAATCTCGGTATGAAAGACAGATTCCTCCATAAGAATTCGATAGATTGGGAAAATACCGCCGTCAAGCGAGCCAATTTTCCGGGGAAAAGATTGTTAACTGATGCAGGATCAAGTTACAGGCTTGGGGTTCCAGACATGGATAGCTCCCGTTAAGACACCCTCTAAGAGGAAGAGTCCGGCCACGGTATTATGATCGAAAAGGAACAAAAAATATATACGGGAACTCAAGATTGGGGTTGATTTTTGCCCACACACCAGCAACTTTATGGAGGTCGCTACTTCAAATCGATTTTAAGTTTCCATTCACCAATGAGCAATTTCGAATACGAAGGCAGTCCTGAAGGAGAATGGGATGACCGGGGCGAGCTGGTCTGGAACGAGTTCGACTGGCAGCAATACCTGAAACGGGCCAAAGAGGAAATTGGCCGTTTTATCTCCTTTTACGCCCAGCTTACTGACCGACCGGACCGGCTGGACCTGATTGCCCACAAAATGGGCTGGGATCAAGACGATTGGTCGGTTAAAGACCTGGATTGGGACGAGGTTGAAGGCGAGAATCATCAATCCAGACGTTCCGGGGATGATGCCGAGGCCGAAGGTGAAAGCGAGATTGAAGACTCCGACACCGACCCCTATACCCTGCACCGCCACCCGGTATTTATTGTCACCCGGGGCCTCTACTACTACTTGAAGCGGAGTTGGGAATTAGCCATGATCCGGCACCCGACAGGATTTTCACCGGATATGTCCTGGCGCTACGGGAGCAGCCTTCATCAGGGCGAAATGGATTCCATATTGGCCCTGCAGGCCCTTGATATGGGGGATTTTGCCCTCGCCGTGTGCCATCTCAAATCCGCACTGGGAGCCATCAACCAGTCGCTCAGCATCCTGCAAAACCTGCCCGGCAACAATTCCGTCAAGTTGGGCTCAATGTGCCGGCAGGCCCGCATCCGGCTCTTCGACCAAAGAGAAGTCTGCCTCCGCATCATGAGGGATTGCCGCGACGAAGTCCGCCGCCGCTTCAACGACGGCGAGTAATCAAAGGGCTTCCAAGGTTCAGTTCAGTCAAAGACTCCTTGACGTAGTCCCTTTGGGGATCATAACAGATATGAATTGCCATTTTGGACTTGAAATGGGTCATGATAATGGTCATATTTATGACTATGGAAAGATCTGTTGCTGAACTCAAATCACATTTGAGCCACGTTCTGGCCAAGGTCGAACAGGGGGAACGCTGTGTTGTTCTCAAACATAACAAGCCGATTGCCGAAGTTGTGCCGATCAAGAAAAAACGCATAAATCAGACAAAAATTGGTTGCGCCAAAGGAACGGTAAAAATTCTTGGTGATCTTACTGAACCACTGATTCCAGTCGAAGATTGGGAAATGCTCCGTTGAAATATCTTCTGGATACTTGCAGCGTCATTTGGCTTTCCGCCGAGCCCGGTAAATTTTCTGGAGAGGTTCTTGAAAAACTCTCGCAAGAGGAGGCGGAAATTTCCGTTTCAGCAGTTAGCGCTGCGGAAGTTGCTTGTGCCTGTGAACGGGAACGATTGCAGTTGGACAGGCACTGGAAAATCTGGTTTCGCTATGTGATCAAAGAGAATCAATGGGAAGTGCTTCCAGTAACCCTGGCCATCATAGAAGAGGCCTGGTCGCTGCCAGAAGATTTTCATTCTGATCCTGCCGATCGAGTAATCGTGGCAACTGCACGCCTGATGAAAATGAAGGTAGTGACAGGCGATCGAAAGCTTCTGGAATATCCGCACGTAGAGACGATTTTTTAGGTTTTAATTTCAACCAAAAGCAGACCGTGCAGTTGCGGGGGGTCGAGGTAGAGGAGTTTTGTCCGGGTAAAGCCGTTGTCTCGGGCTAACTTTTCCATGCTTTGGAGGGTTTCGGGATAGTCGTGGGCAAAGATGTGCTCTCGAAATAGGGCTCGGTTGGCAGGGGGCACTTTGGCCCAAGCGGCGTCGCAATTCTCCCACCATCGCTGGAGAAATTCCTGGCGGGTTTCGTCAATCCGGCGAATGGGATCGAGAATGAGCAGGATCCCATCATGGTTGAGGATATTCCGGCAGCGGCCCAGCAATTTACTTTTCCGTTCCGCCGGAAGGTGATGCATAGAAAACCCAGCCAGGATCACCTCGAAGCGTCGATCGATTGTTTTAATGAATTCATAAAGATCGCCCTGTTTGAAATCCTGCTTACAGGGCACTGCGGCCATATTTCGAGTGGCAATCTGTAGGGCGGACGAGGAAAGATCGTTCCCCAGGTAATGGCGGAGCGGTGTGCCCAAAACCGCTTTGGCCGTGCAGGAGGCGTCTCCGCAGCCGAGTTCGAGCATTGTGTAGGAGGTGGGAAACCTTTTTTGCAACTGCAGCCGCACAGCGGCATAGATTTCCCGGTGGAACATGTAATTGTTCTCGATGATGCAGTCATAGGCATCCCATTGCTCAAAAAATTCACGAACCGTTTGAACACGGTCACCGTTGCGGACTTCTGAATTCATGACTTGTGCAGTTGGACCGGCCGTTTAGCGTCCACGCCGGGCGGTTCAAGGAACTTGTGGAACAGCGTATTGTGGTTTGACCGGCTGAATATCGAACTCCGCCGCCGCTTGCATGGAGGAAGCCAACTCGTTGACAAGCGGAAATTGCACACCCATGGCGAAGAGTTCCCGCAATTTCTCGGCAGAATCGGTCCCAAAGAAATTAACCTGGATTCCGTGTTGGCGCAGATTTTTCACATCTTCGGCCAAATCGGGGCGGTAGGGTTTTCTCAACTGGATGAAATCGGCTTTGGCGGTGATGGTTTCATTGACATAGTCCTTGGGATTTTCCCGGCGGTCCATGCTGCAAATGAGGATTTCCGTCGATACCGCGCGGGCGGCCTGGGCGGCATCACTCTTGCAGGCGAGAAATGCCTGCCTCTGGCGATTCATCTGCAATAAAATCCGGGCCACCGCTTGGCCGTCTTCTGCGCCACCTTTCATGTGCACGTTGAGCCAGATATTGCTGGGCATTATGGAAAGGGTTTCCTGCAGAGTTGGAACTCGCACACCGTTGAAAAGCGGAGATTTCCAACCGCCGGCATCCAGGCGGCGGATTTCCGCAAACGTCATTTCAGTGACCAGACCGGCGCCGTCGGTAGTGCGGTCCACAGTCGGATCGTGTATAATGACGGGCACATTGTCTTTGGTGAACCAAACGTCGAACTCGATCATGTGCGCTCCCAGGCGGATGGCTTCGCGGAACGCGGGGAGCGTGTTTTCGGGATGGGTATCCATAACCCCCCGGTGGGCACAAAGACCCTTTTGGGGGAGCGGGAAATGGGGGGAAATATGAGCCATATCTTTTCCGGAAGAGAGGTGAAATGACACTAACAAGACGAAGGCTAGAAAACTCGTTTTTTTGTAAATACTCATGATTTATTGGTCCTGTTTTAAGGTTTTCATAAAAAACTCGACAGCTAATTGAGGTGAAAGCTCGTGGGCAACGCCGGAAGGTTTCATAAATTCAACGCGATCTGCGACGTCAAGCTCAGCGTATTTATTCCTGATATGCTGAAAAGCATTTTCAGCGTCTTGCCAAAAAAAAGTATCGCGGGTTCCATTGACGAACAATTGAGGCCGGGGCGCAACCCGGGCAGCAATATGGTGCAAATCTCCGACCTTAAATATTCCGGCCAGGTTATTGCAAAAATGATGGTTTGCGCGAGTTCCGAAAGTGGTGGCAAAACTGCCCAGGTAACCTTGCACATAAGCAGCGGAAACCCTTTTCTCGAGAGCCGAAACGAAGAGACTGAGGGCGCCTCCGGTGGACACTCCCCCCACCCCGATTTTTCCTTTTTCCACAAAATGTTGCTGATAAGCGAAGTGAAAAAGATAAAGGGCATCGGTGGTGATTTCACCATACCAGGAGCCGTCGGTCAACCTGGCAACCGCATCGATCCTCAGATGGTCGCCCAAATGGGAAAGCTCGCCCATTCCCCGGTTTTCCATGGCAAAAACAATAAAACCATTTCGGGCCAACTCAAGGGCGCCGGCATGTTGGTAGGAATTTTTCTCAAACACCAATTGACCGACACTGCCATGCCCCGAATACATTATAATTGCCGGATGCCGGGCGGTTTCCACAAATCCGGAAGGGACGATCTGGTAAAAGGGAATTTCAACCCCATCGTAACTCAAGAAAGCCCTTTTTGTAATGGCCAGCCCGTCTTGCTCGATATTTTCGGATGTTTTCGAGAGGATAATTTGAGGTGGGTTTTCGGGGTCGAAATGAATCCCCAGAACCTCAATCAATTGTTTTCGAAAATTTGTATCGCTAACTGAACGTTCGAGTTCAGGTGCGGATTCCGCAACGGCCAGGTCCTGTATAATCCCGAGATTCCCTTTCGGGAAGAGGTCGATCACTTTCGGCTCGGAAAAGTGATTTTGAATATCCCGTTTCCAATAATAAAATACTTCCTGGGGAGAATTGTTCCAGTAAACCTGGTAAGAAAGAAAAGCCGCCAGCAAACAAAGAATCCCATAAAGGATGGCAAAATGAACTCTGTGTTTAACTTCATGCATCCAGAAATGATAGTCAAATTTTCAGAAGGAATCAAGCTGGCAGATCATCACAAATGAAGAAGCCTGTTTGAGCAAAAAACTCAAACAGGCTTATCTTCAATTTGTTAATAATTCAGTTTAGTACCTTTTTCTTTTAAAGTCGTCCCTGCGGGGGGGGCGATCTTCCTTTTGGCGGGCCTGGTTGACCTTCAATGGACGTCCCCCAATTTCTTCTCCCTCAAGAGCTTTAATAGCGTTTTGGGCCTCTTTCCAATCTGCCATCGAAACAAAGCCAAAGCCTTTTGACTGTCCCGTGTAGCGGTCCATAACTATCTTAACATTATCTACTTTTCCATACTCGGCAAACGTTGTGGTCAAGGTTTGCTCATCGATATCGTATGGAAGATTTCCTACATATATATCCATTTTCTTATTATCTCTTGTACGCCATTATGAAAAAACAGTCCGGTAAAATGGCGAATAAACCTGAATCTGTAATTGAACGTTCATTTCTAGTTCAAAATTGATTTCCAACAATGTATCCCAATTTAGTTAAAATGGGCGCCAGTAAAATAGAGTCGATAGAGTGAGTGCTTTCCATTTTTACGAATTTGAATTCTAAAGAAGGGGCGACAATTTTAATTTAAGGCAGAATGGAAGATTTTTCAAATGCTTTCGGGAATTTAGGGAACACCCAAAGTCCTATCACACTACTGCCTTAACCGGCTTGAGATCCGTTGTCTGCTGATTTTCAGCCTGAGAAAATATATTGTTCTGCCTAGAGAGCTACGCAAACAGCCTTGGTTTCAGTGTAATTGTCGAGTACTTCTTTGCCCATTTCCCTGCCCCATCCGGATTGCTTATAGCCACCGAAGGGAAGAGCCGAGTCGAAAACATTGTAGCAATTGATCCAGACCGTTCCGGCTTTTAAAAGTTCCGCCGTGCGGTGAGCTTTAGCAATATCCTTCGTCCATATGGCAGCGGCAAGCCCGTATTCGGAGTCGTTGGCGAGGGGCAGGATCTCATCGGCGGACTTAAAAGGCTCCGCAACCACAACCGGTCCAAAGATTTCTTCACGCACGACCTTCATATCGGGTTTCGATTGGGTGATTACGGTGGGGGCCACGAAATAGCCTCTTTCACCCAAGCGCTTTCCTCCGGAAGCCATGCATGCGCCTTCGCTGTAACCCGAATCGAGGAAACCGGTTACCCGGTCCAATTGTTCCTGAGAAACCAGGGGACCCATTTCGGTGTCAGGGTTCAGGCCTGGTCCCATTTTTATTTTATCGGCCCGGGCGGTAACACCGGCAACGACTTCTTCATAAATATCCTCCTCGACAAAGAGGCGCGATCCGGCGCAACAGCACTGCCCGTGATTGAAGAAAATGGCATTGGCCGCCCCATCAATGGCAGTTTCCAGATCGGCCACATCCTTAAACATGACGTTGGGCGACTTGCCCCCGAGTTCCAATGTCAGTTTCTTGAGATTGCCAGCGGCCGCCTGCACGATCAATTTTCCAACCTCGGTCGATCCGGTAAAGGCCACTTTGTCCACATCGCTATGGGCAGTGAGGGCCGCGCCGGCGGTCTCTCCATAGCCGGGAACAATGCTGACCACACCGTCGGGTAAACCGGCTTCAGCCAATAGCTCGCCCAACCGCAAAGCAGTGAGGGGAGTCTGTTCGGCAGGTTTGAGAACGACACAATTGCCGGTGGCCAGTGCCGGCCCGAGCTTCCAGGCAGCCATCAATAAGGGGAAATTCCAGGGAATAATCTGTCCCACGACACCGATCGGCTCGCGCTTGGTATAGGCGTGAAAACGGGCTCCCGGGGCATAAATGACGGAGATTGGTATGGTGGTGCCTTCGATTTTGGTAGCCCAACCGGCCATGTAATGAAAAAGATCTGCCGCAAGGGGCACGTCGGCGACGCGGGCAACCGATATGGGTTTGCCATTGTCGAGGGATTCCAGTTCGGCCAATTCTTCCAGGTTCTCCAGAATGAGATCCCCGATGCGCCAAATAATGCGGCCGCGCTCGGAAGGCGTCATCCAACGCCACCCGCTGTTTTCGAAGGTATTACGGGCGATTTTTACCGCTCTATCAATATCCTCCTTATCTCCCTCCGCAACCTGGGCCATTTCCTCCCCCGTAGCGGGGTTGTAAACGGGGAAAGTTTTGCCAGAGGCGGATTCCACCCATTGGCCGTTGAGGAGCATTTTTTTGGGAGATGCAAGAAAGTCTTTTGCTTTTTGGCTTAGTTCTGCCGATTCAAATTCGACGGGCGCTGTTGCTACCATGGTAGTCTCCTTAAATTCAGTGATTTTTTCTTTGAATAGGGTAAATAGAAAAGAATGATGTATTCTTTTTGGAATATACAACCGGGAAAAATTTTATCGGTCAAATACAAAGTTTCCCATGAAAACATGCCATCAGCAGATAATCATTGAGGCTTGTAACAACCCTTTTCGGTAGATGGCGAGCCCACCTTGACAGTTTGCCCCCCCTCCCTTTCAATAAATTTTCTATCTTATTTTGACAACCCGGAGCATAAAGCAGGTACATATAACCGCATAATAATATTATGAAAGTTGCGTTCATCACAGGAGGAGCCACCGGCATCGGTCGGGCCACAGCAGATAAATTCGTCCGCGAGGGCATCAAAGTCGGATTATTCGACATCAATGAGGCGGAGGGAGCAAAAGCGCAATCCGAGCACGGTTCGGAAAACCTGCTTTTTCTGAAGGGAGATGTGACCAAGCGGAGCGATGTCAAGGAAGCCATTGCCAAAACCGTGGAGCGCTTCGGCAAGCTGGACATTCTTTTTACCTGCGCGGGAATCCACCGGTCCAACACAGTGCTGGATATCGATGAAGAAACCTGGGATCAGGTGATGAATATCAACCTGAAAGGGACCCTCTACGCCCTCATGGAAGGAGCGCCCTACCTGGTTGAAAACGGTGGGGGATCGATTGTCCTGATGGCTTCCGACCAAAGCTTGATCGGCAAAACCAACAGTCTCGTTTACGGGGCCACCAAAGGGGCCATCGGGCAGATGACGAAAAGTATTTCCCTGGATCTGGGACCCAAGAATATACGGGTCAACGCCGTTTGCCCCGGCAGTATCCGCACTCCGTTGTCGATGGATGTTTTTAACCGCTATGCGGCGAAATTAAGCGTCCCAGTGGAAGAACTCTGGAAGGTGGAGGCGGACAAATATCCCGTTAAGCGAATTGGGGAACCGGAGGAAGTGGCCGAGGTAGTTTATTTTCTGGCCTCCGAACAGGCCAGCTTTGTTACCGGAAGCCTCTACTCTGTCGATGGCGGTCTTACCGCAGGCTGAAGCAGAATATTTTTTATCCTAACAGAGAATCCTTGCAAATATGAATCGCTTTTCGGTTCCACCATTACACACATTGACGCGGGAACTAGCCGATGTCGCCTCCGGGCGGCGGCCTCCAGAACTGGTCCTTACGGGCGGGCGTATTTTATCCACTTATACGGAGAGGATACTGCCAAATCGAGAGATTTGGGTACACCGGGGCCGCATCGCCGCTGTCAAACCAGCGGGGTCATGCCCGAAAAGAGATGAGGTGCGGTTTTATGATGCCCAAGGAGGAATTCTGGCGCCCGGCCTGGTCGATCCACACATCCATATCGAAAGCAGTATGATGACGGCCTGCGCTTATGCCGAAGGGGCGCTTCTCAACGGAACGACAACGATTTTTTGTGACAGCCATGAAATCGGCAATGTGTGCGACAAGGAAGGCATCGAGTGGATGCTGGAAGACGCCCGGGAGGCGCCGCTCAATATTTTTCTGACCATTCCCAGCACCATACCGGCCACCAACGACGAGTTGGAGACTGCCGGGGGGGATCTCACACCGGAGAAAGTTGGCTCCATATTCGACGCCTGGCCGGAAGCGGCTGCTCTGGGTGAGAAAATGGACTTTGTGCCGGTGTGTACGAGCGACGAGCGCAGCCATGCCATCATTGCCGAAGCGCTCAAGCGGGGCAAGCCGGTTTGCGGGCATATCTACGGGCGCGAGTTCGTGGCTGCCTACGCCGCCAGCGGCGTGACCGACACCCATGAGGCCATCGACTGCGACATCGCGGACGATTTTCTGGAAGCGGGAATCTGGATTTTTCTCCGCGGGGGACCTCCCACAACTCCCTGGCACAGTTTACCGGAAGCAATCAAGACCATCACCGAACTCGGGGCCAGCCACAAGCGGGTTTGCGTTTGCACGGATGACAGGGACGCAGACGATCTCTTTATATTCGGGCAAGACTGGGTTACCCGACAGGCTGTGGCCAACGGGATGAGCCCTGTGCAAGCCTGGAGCATGGGTTCGCTTCACCCGGCCACCCGCTACGCCATGGATGGGGAGTTCGGGGCTCTGGGACACAGCCGGAGAGCGGATATTGTTCTATTGAATGATACCCTGGAGGTGCAAAACACCTGGTATGGCGGTGAATTGGTGGTAGAAGATAAAAAAATAACGCCAGTTCTGGATGAGCAATTATCCAGAAACCGCTACCGCTATCCCGACGAGGCCTATCGAACGGTACATTTCGACGATGGCATCAAGCTAACCCCCGATCTGCCGGACGGTCCCTGCACTCTGAATTATATCGGGATTGAGCCGCCGGGAATAATCACCATTCACCGGCGCTTGATTCTGGAATCGGCCCCGGAAAGTTGGGAAGCACTCTTGAGCCAGCACCAAATGTGTTTTCTGACCGTGATCGAACGCCATGGGAAGACGGGCGAAGTCGCTTATGGGCTGGTGCAAAATACTGGATTGGAAACCGGAGCGGTGGCCAGCAGTGTGGGGCATGACGCCCACAACATCGTAGTGGCGGGTAAATCGGCGGAGGACATGAGAATTGCAATACAGGTCATCAAAGAAAATAATGGCGGAGTATCGGTGGTGGCGAATGGCGAGGTTAAAGCACTGGTTCCACTGCCCATTGCCGGACTGTTATCGGATAAACGGGCCACTGAGGTGGCGGCAGAAACGAGCGCCCTGAAAAAAGCCTGGGCAGAAGCCGGATGCACGCTGCCCTACATGGGATTCAATCTCCTTCCTCTATCCGTCATTCCGGAAATTCGGCTGACCAACAAAGGCTTGGTCACGGTTCCAGCCATGGAGATTGTTCCCCTGACGGCGGACAGTTGATTAAACTTCGTATCCGAACCAAGGATGAATGAGGATTGCAATGCTGCGGGACCACTAAACCGAAACTTCTGCTTCATTTTTCTGGTCTTAAGTTGCTGTTATATCCAACCGGTAGTTGGTTCTACGCCGATCACATCGGTTGCGCTCAAAACCCCTGGAGGAGCGTCAGAAACATTATTCGAAACGCTGCCGACGGCGAAAACCGGCATTGATTTCGTCAACCGGCTCGATCCGGAAAGCCCGCTGAGCTTTCTCTACCACTCCGGCATGAGCTGCGGGGGGGTGGCCATCGGCGATGTTGATGGTGACGGACGTCCCGACATTTACCTGGCCAACGGCCTGACCCAAAACAAACTCTACCAACAAACGGGAGATTTCAAGTTTGATGACATAACGGATGCGGCCGGGGTTGGGGGCGGAGATGGCTGGAGCACCGGGGTGGCGATTGTCGATATCGACAATGACGGCGACCTGGATATTTACGTGTGCAATTACACTTCACCCAACCTTTTGTTTATCAATGACGGCGTGGGAAAGTTCACGGAGGAAGGGGCCGCCTACAAAGTAGATTTCGTCGATGCCAGTTTGGTGTCCTCCTTTGCCGATTACGATCTGGACGGCGACCTGGATTTTTATCTTCTGACCAACCGCTGGCACGACCCGAAGGGATTCCCCAAAGAATCCCCCGCCCGCATCAAGGATGGCAGGCCAACCATTTTACCGGGACTGGAGAAGCATTATCAAATTACCGAGTTCGGCTACGAACCGGTTGGTCGACCGGACCGCCTGATCAGGAACAACGGCGACGGCACCTTCAGTGATGTGACGGCGGAAGCACGTATCAGCGGACGCGGCGACGGCCTATCGGCCACCTGGTGGGACTACAATGACGACGGTTATCCCGATATTTACGTGGGCAACGATTTCTCGGTTGCGGACAAGCTCTACCGTAACAACGGGAACGGCACTTTTACCAATGTGCTCGACCAACTGGTCCCGCACTCGACCTGGTTTTCCATGGGGGCCGATGTAGCCGATATCAACAACGACGGGTTGTTCGATTTTCTGATTGGAGACATGTCGTCCACGACCCATTTCATGGAAAAGACTACAATGGGAGCAATGTCCTCAAAATTGTTTCTGGTGGAAAAATCGAGGCCGCCCCAATACATGCGAAACGCATTGTATTTGAACACCGGCGCAAACCGTTTCATGGAAATCGCCTATCTGGCCGGTTTGGCCAAGACCGACTGGACCTGGTCGATCAAACTTGCGGATTACGATAACGATGGTTGGACCGATGCTTATATCACGAATGGGGCAGCCAGAAACACCACCGACTCGGATCTCAAAAGCCCGGACCGGAATGAAGTGGTGGGCCGCCACATGTGGGAGTTCTACAAGGAACGGCCTCCGCGGCTTGAGCAAAACCTGGCCTTTCACAACAATGGAGAGTTGGAATTCAAAGACGTTAGCAAAACCTGGGGGCTCGACCATTACGGCATGAGCTATGGCTCGGCTTATGCGGACCTCGACCGCGATGGCGACCTCGATCTTGTGACCGCAAATCTCGACCAGCAGGTGTCCCTTTATCGCAACAATTCAAAAGAGGGAAATCGCGTTTTAATTTCCTTAAGGGGAACGGACAGCAATCGCTTCGGAATTGGAGCCAAGGTGACTCTTTCAACAGCTACGGGCATGCAGGTGAGGCAGATCAATCCGATTTCCGGTTTCCTCTCCTGCAATGAGCAGATCGTTCACTTTGGCCTGGGAGAGGAGGAATCAATTCAACGTTTGACGGTTTACTGGCCAAGCGGCCGGGAACAACAATTTGAAAATTTGGCGGCGAATCGTTATTATACCATTGTTGAGCCCACCGATGATTCCAATCTCAAGCAAAAAGTTAAGGGTAAGAAAAAGGAGACGACGCTATTTGCGGCAACCGACGCCACAAGCAGTATCCGGCATAAAGAAAAGGATTACGACGATTACAAGCGACAACCTTTGCTTCCTTTCAAACTATCCCAATTAGGCCCGGGAATGGCATTGGGAGACGTCAATGGAAACGGTTTGGAGGAAATGTACGTGGGCGGCTCAGCCGGTGAAGCGGGAGTTCTCTACAGCAGAACGGAAAGTGGTGTTTACGATTTCAACAGTTGGGACCCTTTTTATGAGGATCGTGCCAGTGAAGACATGGCTTCGCTCTTTTTCGATGCCGACGGCGACGGCGACCTCGATCTTTATGTGGTCAGCGGCGGTGTGGAAGGTGAATCGGGTGACGATATATTTCGCGACCGTCTTTATATTAACGAAGGGTATGGGATTTTTTCAAAGGCGCCCTTAAACCATCTGCCTGACCTGCGTAATAGCGGCAGTGTGGTTACAGCCGCCGATTTTGACCGCGATGGAGACCTCGACCTTTTTATCGGGGGCCGGTTTATTCCGGGGCAATACCCGCGCACACCCGAAAGTCACCTGCTGCGCAACGAAAAGGGAAAGTTCAAGGATATTACGGACGCGGCGGCCCCCGGCCTGGGCCAGGCTGGTTTAGTGACAAGCGCCTTGTGGACGGATGCCAATAATGATGGATGGATGGATTTGATGGTTACGACCGAATGGGGGCCCGTTAAGTATTACCGAAATAAGGAAGGCTTTCTCGAGGATAATTCTGAGGAAGCGGGTCTAACCCAACATCTGGGCCTGTGGAACGGTATCGCGGGCCGGGACATTGATAATGATGGGGATATCGATTATGTGGTGACGAACATCGGTCTTAATACCAAGTATTATGGGTCTCGGAAAAAACCGACATTGCTCTACCATGGCGAATTCGATGACTCGGGTAAAATGCATTTGATCGAGGCCGCCTATGAGCATGACACCCTTTACCCATTACGTGGGAAAAGCTGCTCGACCAACGCCATGCCGTCACTGGCAAAAAAATTTACCTCCTATAAAGCGTTTGCTTCGGCTACGCTGGGAGATATTTACAGCCCTCAATTAACGGACAAAGCTCTCAGGTTAGAACTAAATGAACTCGCCTCCAGTGTATTGATTAATGACGGAAACGGCAATTTTAAGATGAAATCGCTGCCCCGGCTGGCTCAGGCTTCGGCAGGATACGGTGTGGTTCTAACTGAAATTGACGGCGATGGGAAGGCGGACCTCTACCTGGTGCAAAACTCATTTTCCCCACAAGCTGAAACCGGTAATTTCGACGGCGGTCTAAGCCTCCTTTTAACCGGCAACGGGGACGGCTCATTTAAACCTGTTTGGCCCCACCAAAGTGGCCTTGTGGCGCCAGGCGATGCAAAAAGTCTCGCCATTACGGATATTAATGACGATGGCTGGCCGGACTTCATTATTGGGATAAATAACGGCGAAATGCTGACCTTTGAAAACCGTGGATCACTTAGTGAAAATAAAGTATTCAACATTCAACTCAAAGGTAATACGGGAAACCCGAAGGCAGTCGGGGCAAAGATAACCGTTCAATTAACCGATGGTTCCACCCAGACTGCGGAAGTTTATGC
>JAJFLV010000223.1 GCA_021772535.1 Opitutales bacterium
TATAATAGATAGAAATATGGTGGCAAGAGCGCCTTTAGCTTTGATGATTTTGGGGTGTAATGGGTGGATTGTTCTTTTCTGTAGGCATGAGAAAAAGGCCGGGGATGGTTTGTTGGTTGGGTTGGTCGGTGTCATCCAGGCCGAAGCTGATTTCATGCGGGTTGGCCCGCAATCGAAAAGATCCAAAGAGGCGATCCCAGACTGAGAGGAGCGAGGTGTAGTTGGAGTTGGTTTCGGCCAGGAGGCGGGAATGGTGGACTTTGTGCATATTCGGGCTGGTGAGAAATATGCGTAATACTTTGTCGGCCACAGAGGAAAACCCAATATTGGCGTGGTGAATCTGCGTATTGGCGAAAAGCAGTGTTTCGTAAAGAGCCAATTCCCCCAAAGTGGCTCCAGCCAGAAGTAAAACAGGAAGGCGTAATATGGAGGAAAAAACTATTTCGCCCAGGTGAAAGCGATTGGCCGTGGTCACATCCATGCAGGGGTCAGAGTGGTGGACTTTGTGAAATCTCCAGAGAAAGGGTAGGGTATGGTTGAACCGGTGCCACCAATAAGTCCAGAAATCAAGCATGAGAAAAGCCGCCAGGACATGGATCCAGAAGGGGATGCTAGCCAGGTTGAGCAAACCGTAGCCATTGGCGGCAGTCCAATCGGTCATTTTGGCCCAGAGGCCGACAAACACCACCGCAACGACCAACCCGTTGAATATGCCCAGAAAGACATTTCGTCCCCCATGACGAAGTCTGTTGTCGGTCCTTTTTCGAAAAAATAGAAAATAAGGCGATGCGCTCTCCCATAGCAGTAAAAGGAAGAGCATGGAAACAGCGATGGGCCAGCGCCATCCGGAAAGGGCATTGAAAAGGGCGTCCATAGATTGGCAAAGATAAAGAAATTGAAGCAGGACTCAACCAAATCTTGCCATAATGCAATGGAACAAAGGGACGTTCAAAGGCATCCAATCAAATTTCAACGTTCGGATTGACCTTTTTGGCCATGTCTGTAAAAATACTGCACTTTCAGAGAAAACACAGCGAGGCTTCCCCAATTTGCGGTTTCTTCGCTATTTTTTTGATCAATCCTGACATAAAATCAGCCTATTCATGAGTGAAAGCGTAAAACCGATTCCCGCGCCCAAGATCAAGAACTCCCTCGATTTGCTGAAAAGCAACATTGGGCGGGTTATCAAGGGGAAGGACGATGTTATCGACCAGGTGCTGGTTTGTCTGCTGGCCGGAGGACATTTGCTCATTGAGGATTTGCCGGGGCTGGGCAAGACGACCTTGGCCTATTGCCTGGCGCGATCGATCGATTGTTCCTTTTCACGTGTGCAATTCACCAGCGACCTGCTGCCCAGCGATGTTATCGGAGTCTCCGTTTATGACGAACAGGTGAAGGAATTTGTTTTCAAGAGAGGACCTATTTTCTCGAATATTCTCCTGGCCGATGAGATCAATCGCACCACCCCCAAAACTCAATCGGCTCTTCTCGAAGTTATGGACCGGGGCAAAGTTTCCGTCGATGGGCAGACTTACACCGCGGCAGCGCCCTTCATGGTCTTCGCAACCCAGAACCCGGTTGATTTCGAGGGAACTTTTCCACTCCCGGAAAGCCAGATGGATCGATTTCTGGTACGCATGCAAATGGGTTACCCGGAATATGACAAGGAAATGGAAATCCTCCAAAACGGCACTCTGCGCTATGACAGCATCAGGCCGGAGCCGGTCATTACGCGCAAGGAGATCCAGCAGATGCAGCAATTTGTTCCCCAGGTTTATGTCGAAGAGAGCTTGATGCACTATATGCTCAAAGTTGTTACCAAGACACGCCAGGAGAACGAGTTTCGGGCCGGTGTGAGCACCCGGGGCAGCCTCTCCCTGAAGATCGCCGCTCAGGCTGCCGCCCTTGCCGATGGGCGCAATTTTGTAATTCCGGAGGACATCACAAAGGTCATCATGCCGGTTTTCACGCATCGGCTTGTTCTTCGCCGGCAAACATCCGACAAGCTGGAGGAGCGGGGGATTGTCAATGGCATTCTGCGCAAAATCATCGAATCGATACCGATACCGGTTTGAGGCCCAACAATTGCCCTTTTCTCTATGCTACCCGAAATCATTAAGTTAACTTTCTAGTTGAGGAACACTTACCCGATTGATGAAGGCCAGGGCAGCGCAAAGCGACCCAATGCCGGTTGAGTGGGCCGACCCCGGGTTTTTCACCCGGCAGTCACGCGCCCGCAATTTTTTCCGGCTACTCAAGCAGTTGGTTGTTCCGCCGGAAGGACATAAAACCATTCCTACCCTGGCCGGGATATTTCTTATTTTACTTACTCTGGGAATCGGTTTTGCCGCCTTCAATACCTCCAGCAATATCCTCTTCATGACGTTTTCGCTCCTTGTGAGCAGTATCTTGCTCAGCGGTATACTTTCCTGGATGAATTTCAAGGGGACCCGTTGGCGCCTGGTGCTCGAACCCCATTTTCGGGCCGAAGAGGTCACTCCGGTACGGATTGACCTGATCAACAACAAAAAAGTGCTTCCCACTTACAGTTTGTGGTTCGACGTCAAAGCGGCCGTATCAGACAAATCGAAACGCATTTACCTGCAAGAGCGGCTGGACGCTTTATCCAGTGTGCAGCTCGATTGGATTTTCGAGCCTGACCGGAGAGGTATCGAGCGGATCGAAATCGCCGGGCTGGAAACCCAGTTTCCTTTCGGATTTTTGCGTAAAATCATCGGTGGAGGTATATCCCGCCAAGTGGTGGTTTGGCCCAAACTGGTAGATTATGTATTTAATCCGACTACCGGGAGGCATGCCCACAAGCAGGGAAGCACCAATTTCAAGCCTGGCGGCGGCGCGGAGCTGGTCAACTTGCGGGAGTATCAACCAGGGGATCCGCAAAGGCTTGTCCATTGGAAGGCCAGCGCCCGCCTGCAACGCCTGATGGTTCGGCAGATGTGCGAGGAAAACCAGGATGCCTACCTGATTTTTCTGGAAACGCCATCCACTATTTGGCAAGCCGGAGACCAGTTCGAGAAGCTATGCAGTTTCGCGGCCGCTTTAGCAGAAGATCTCTATATGGACGACCGGCTTTGGGGAGCCGCTCTCAATGACGAACCGGTTTTCGTGATCAAGAGATTGAGCGATCTGCACTTTTTCCTCGAAAAATTGGCTGGGTTGCAACCAGTAGAAAATTACGCCCCTTTAGAGGAAACCAGGGCAGCAACCGTTATCACCTTCACTCCCGGCTCAGGAGACCGGGTTTACGCAAATGTCGGCGGCAATCAAGCGGGTTCGGCTTAGTTTCGAAGAGCTTTTTCAGCTCAAGTGGATGACCGGCGGCTTGCTCTCGCTGGTCTCCCTCTGGACTCTTGCCTATCTTGATTTGAATATCGGTCCGCTTCTGATTTTAGCGGCAATTTCCATTTTGGCGACGATGTTATTTCCCGCCCTTCCCGGGAAGATCCCAGCCTTCTTCTGGAATTTGACAACCCCAGTATTGATCATCGTGATCATTGCGGATTTTATTTTTTCCCGGCCGGATATCATTCCTCCGTTGGTGCGCATGGTTCTGCTGCTTGTCATGGTTCGCTCCCTGCAATACCGGCGTCGGCGGGAGGATATGCAATTGATCCTGCTTTGCCTCTTCATGGTCGTGATTTCCGGGGTTTTGACTCTCTCTTTGACCTTTGCCTTGCAGATTCTCCTCTTTACCCCCTGCGCCATGGGTTTGCTTTTCGTAATCAATCTGACCGAGTCGAGCGACAGGGACTCCGGCATTCCTTCCAACCTTTGGGATGACTTTCATCTTGGTCATTTTCTCAAGCGAGCCTTCTTTGTGCTGGACATACGGCTTCTTGGTCTGGCGGCTTTGCTTTTCGCCGGAGTAGTCATCGTATCCTCCCTTATTTTTCTCTTCATACCGCGCTTCCGCCTGGATCAGGCACTACCGTTTCTTAACCTCAAGGGAAAAGCCCGGTCCGGATTTACCGACAGCATTGATTTTGGGGATGTTGCCGAGATTATTGAAGATGACAGCGTTGCCCTGCGGGTGGATTTACCCGAAGAAGGAGTAGCGAAGGTGCCCGTCAATCCCTATTGGCGAATGGTAGTTCTGGACGAGTACTTCAACCGCTCCTTCCGCATGTCTTTTTCGGCCAAACGTAAAAATCGGGTCTATTCAGATCAGCAATTCTTTATGAAAGGTCCCCCCGGGTCGCATTGGGAGGAAGACAGCCCCAACAAATGGACTTTTTATCTGGAAGGCGGAATCAGCAAATTCCTGCCAGTTGTTGGACAGTTCCACTCAATTCGCTTCCAGACTCGAAAAGATGTGGAGTTCAACGAGATCCTTAACCTGGCCGGAACAACCAATATCAGCAGCAGCGTCCTTTTTTACCAAATAACGCAAATGGAAACAACCGATACCCTCCCGGCCTACCCTCCATTCCGTGGGGAGAAACCGTTGTCGGAAATGGAAACCGTTTTTCTCGATCCCAATAAAAGCGCCAAACCGAAAAAAATCACCTATCCGCAAACCACCTTGGCGGTCCCCGGAGGGCGGGCCAACCTGGAAATCCTGGCACCTACGGTAGAGCGAATTACTGGTGGTGAAAAGCTGGATGCCCGCGAATTCAGCATCCGGGCCGTGGATTATCTGCGCAGTCAACATGGCTATGCGCTGGACATATCCATCCCTTCGGGAGAAGCCGATGAACTTGTCCGCTGGCTTGGTTCAAATGAGGCTGGCCATTGCGAATTGTTTGCCGGCTCCTTTACCTTACTGGCCCGCCTGGCAGGAATTCCCACCCGCATCGTAACCGGTTTTCAGGGCGGAACCTGGAGCGGATTCGAAAATTATTACATGGTACGAAATCGCGACGCCCATGCCTGGTGTGAAGTCTATGACGAAAGCGGTGTCTGGTTCCGGGTGGACCCGACCCCCGGTTCCGGCCGATTGGGAGAAACCTCCGAATCCGCCTCATTGCGGGACCGCCTCATTGTCGATACCTCCTGGAGTGCCTACTTTGACAGCCTGCGCATCCTCTGGTACCGCCGCATCGTAAATTTCGACAAAGACCAGCAGGATGAGATGGCGAGCAAATTCAGGACAGTCGGAGTGGAGACAATGGATACTCTGAAACTCCTCTTTCAGGACCGTATGGATGCCTTGAGAAACTGGTTTCTTAAACCCTGGAGCGGAAGCCATTGGGTGCGATTAGGTGTTATCTTGCTTCTCTCTTTAGTCGTCTATTTATTGATTCGAAGTCTTGGTTGGTGGCTGCCCATAATATACCGTGAAGCCAAATTCTTCGGCCTTGACCTGAAAAGCGATCCCATCCGTAAAAAAGCCGGCAAACTCGTTGTCCGATTTCGAACTCACACCTCGGTAAATACTCAAATCAAGGCTGAGGGAGTTCGGCCGGAAGACTGGGACCGCGTTTACCAACAATTGCTTGTCCTTCGTTTCGGAGACAACCGTTACCGCCCCGCCCACAGACCCGTATTTCGCCAGGCGAGCGATCTTCTCAAATTGTTAAATTAATTTT
>JAJFLV010000224.1 GCA_021772535.1 Opitutales bacterium
TTTTCCATTGGCTATTTAGGTCAAACTGCTCCGGGAAACGCGAGAAAGAACGGCGTCTTGCATCGATTCGGCAGTGAAGGGCGCCGTTTCGCGTTCAGGTTGCAAGCCAAGGGGGATTGACTTTGAAGGTGTAGATGCTATGTTAAACCTTATAAGACGTTCCAATCTTGACGATGGTCCGGCACGAAGCATGAACATCGAGCAACACCCTGCATCCAGCGCCTCAAGGGAGGTGTTGGAGGACAATAGTTTGAAGATCGAAAAACTGCGCAATGCTCGTGGTTACAGAGATAGTGGGTGGTTTTGTTTTTCTTGCGGAATTTTCTTATTTCTATTTGCCGCAGCATTAGCGCTCTATGATGGCCACGCGACAGGAGTTGAGTATCTGACTGTTGCTGGAATCATGTTCTTTTACGGAATTGTCTTGATTTTCGAAGGATCGCACAAATTAAAAAGTCTTCCTAAAAAGGGTTCAAGCGAATGGGATGAGTCGTCACCCAAGCGATACTCGCCTGTGACGATATTTCTTGCTATCATTTTCTCACTTGGGATTGGTATTTATGTGGCTCAACGATACCTAATTTATTAACAAACATCCAACAAAGTGCGCTAGGAATTGGCGTGAATGGCGTTCCTGCAATTCGTTGTACGCTCAAAAACTGATTTCTTCTTTAGCCCCCACAAGGAATCTATTGCCCAGTAATGAGGAGTGCAGGTTCCCGCTATAGGCGGTTGTTTTCTATGAGGTCGGCCAAAAATCGATTTCCCATGAAAGGAATGTTTTTGCACGGCCGGACACCGAATCAATGGACAAATTCACTTGCAAAACTTGGGGGAAATTTTATGCAACCCAATTAAGGGCACCACAGACGCTGCCTACAATATGTTAACCGCAAATGAAATGTTGATGAAAACTGAAGCTCTTAAGTGGGTCGCCACGCTTAGCGACAAACAGTTCGCGGAGTTCTTCTACGAAGCCACACATGGCCGTGATACCTCTGACATACCTGATGAGGGAGGCCATTTTGTGTTAGCGGATGTAGCGCGCATAGAGTCGGGCTGGGAAATTAACTACATCGCTGTGCCTCAAGACTATGACGAATGGATTGACGATGCACCAATTTGCCAAGAGGGTGAATGTGCGCAATGTGGCAGCGTGGTGCGTAGTTGGGCCAAGGATCTCGTGTGCCCGGTCTGTGGTACAAATGGCTATGGCAGCTAACCAATCGATACAACCGCCAGGGAAAGGCACCGGCGGTTGATCTCAACCGTTAAGCAGGAAATATGAAGAGGGTCATTGGCCTTCTAAACGGGTGCATTTTTTCTCAAAGTGGGAAATCGATTTTTTGCCGATTGCATAGAAAACAACCGCCATGCGCCGAAACCTGTGCTCCTCGGCTTCGGATAATAGATTCCTTAGGGGGGGAAGATCCTATGCCAACAATCGGCATCTCCTTTGCTACGGTGTGTCCTCTATTTCCTCAATCCAGGGAATCTTACCTCTATACCACGAATTCTCAATCGGTCGTGCTAACCATGAATCTGGAGCCGGTTGTGCCAGCCATGATATTTGGTATTTTTCTAAAATTGCTTCACATCCCACAATTTCTGTTCGTTCTATATCCTCATAGTCATATAAAAATACGTGTAAACCTTCTCTTGGGCCACCAAAATCAGATAAACCCATCTCGTCAAAACCATAATAACAGTTATCATCTGGATCCCCGCTTAAACCCGCTGCGTTAAAATCACAAAAAACTTTTGGCAAGTTATTAAACATCGTTGAATCCATTACTTGGTTTAGTCCTTACCCTTAACTCCAAGTATTTTGCGAAAATCATCGGATAAATCGTCTAATAGTGGATTTACTTCATTTGCAAACAGATTATCTACTTCTATTATAGCGTCCTCAATTTCTTTGATAATATGTTCATTTTCGTCTGAATACTCACCGTATTTTACAAAAAGAGCGGCAAAGTCTTCAATAGCTTTAAAACAAACTCTAAAAGTTACTAATAATCGGTTATAACTATCTTCGGTGAAATAGATTGAATTATCAGAAATTACTTCAAACAGTCTTTTGAGTCCTAAAAGAGCCTCGTTTCCTTTTTTCTTATAATGAGCAATTATTTTTTTCGGCCGAACGTTAGTGTCTAAAGATGACGTAGTCATCATAGAAGCGGAATTAACCCATTTGCAGAGTGCTGAATGCACTTTTCTTACAGCTTCAGCTTTTTGAGCATCGACCCGTGATAAAATGATATTCTGTTCATTTGCATGGATTGAAAGTGTAGTTTTCAAAACTTCTGTTCGCTCATTAAGTTCATTTTTGAACTTAATAATGTCTTTCTGAAGCTGTTGCTCTATGAATTTTTTAGAAAGAAATTTAATTAACCCTATTGCTGCTATCGAGCTTAACCCGACAGAACCTATTATAGTCCATAATTCATTCATTCGAATAACTGTATTTTAAGTTTATTTGAAGAATTCTATCACTCCTCTGATTTCTCCCACCATTCTTTTTTCTCTGCGAGATCAACTCGAAATAATTGCGTATGCCCACATTTGTTACAACCAAAAACTCTCCAGTTTGGCGAACGATGAGTCTGAAATCCAAAATTATTGCCATCGCGCTCAAGATAGTAACCTTGACCACAATATACGCAGGGTTGTTTAATGTCTGGACTTATGGGCGTGAACTCCTTTTCGAGTAGCCTCCTTGTTGTCTTAAAAAGAATTCTAATTATATCCACATCTTGGCGCTTATCTGGATTTTCAATAATCATAAAATCCAAAAGCCTGTTAACATGTTCCATATATATGTTATTCCATCCAAGACCAAGTTGAGTGTCCTCATTAAATTCTTTAAGGTCGAATTTTTTATCTCGATGCTTTTCACGTGAAAAGATTTTGCCACCAGAAAGGAGCCAATAAAGTATCTTTCCTAGGGAATATGTGTCGCATTTTGTTGAAACCTTACTTCTACCGTCTTCTAATTCAGGAGCGATAAACGAAGTGGGTCCAACAGCTTCATCTAGTAAAGTTAATCTAGCTCCACCCGTTTCAACAAAACATATTCCAAAATCTCCAACCACAGCTGGTCCGGATTCTGACCGTAAAAATATGTTATCTGGTTTAAGGTCTCTGTGAATGACATCATTGTTATGCGCGTAAATGACACCTTCACAAATTTGCTCGAATATCTCAAAAGCTTTAGGCAGAGATTCTTTCCAATACGGTTTCACATTTGAAAGGCTCC
The DNA here is from genome assembly GCA_021772535.1 of Opitutales bacterium. GTDB lineage: Bacteria > Verrucomicrobiota > Verrucomicrobiia > Opitutales > UBA2987 > JAJFLU01. The sequence continues at coordinate 3,260 of JAJFLV010000224.1, forward strand.
CGCCCGCACAAAATTCAGTTACTAAGAAAGGTTTTTTGCTAGAAAGATCATAATCAATTAATCTCACGATGTTTTCATGAGATAACTTTTTTGTTGCTTTAATTTCCCTCTCGAAACGGTCAATTCTCTTGCGGCTTTTTAAACGCTTTAATACGTATTTTATTTTTCCATTATCGTGCAAATCGTTTACTAAAAAAGTATGCGCTTGTCCTCCTTCACTAAGGCTTTCTATTATTTCCCACCTATCACCGTAAATCTTATTCATGACCGTTAAGATGTTTGCGTTTTTTCATGTATTTGAATTCTAAAAAAATCGTGATAATTTATATTGCGGTATCCACAATCAATTGACCTATATAAGAAAATGAGTCAATGATAGAAAAGACCCTCCATGACCCCAAGAATCACCAAGGAAGAATGAAAGCGAAAGGTATAAAAGATTACTTTCTGTGGCAATATTAGGGATAATTTTTCACTTTTGATTTCCCACATATACGTTTCGCTTGATCATGATTAGGGTTTGAAACGCGTGACCGATCACGCTATGCCAAGTGTTACAACACATGCATGTTTAGCGGATACTACACCGTCAAGGAACTGGCCTACGAGCTTCGGCATCACGCAACCTACGTTTATGCCAAGCGACGTGGTGTCTACGCATTTCTATTTCCCGCTCGTATCTGTTTAGCGTGTGCGTTCCCCCGCATTCAAAATGCCTTGAAAGGGCTATATTCGCCAGCCAGGGGTGAGGCCCCTGAACATTTGAACCTATGTTTTTCCTAAAACCCTGAAGGGGTTTCATTCCCTATTCGAGTAAGGAATAGCACACTTTCAGCGTGCAAAATGAATTATGTTGCCGGGAATCCCAGGGTTGCACCTTGGGCTATCGAATCGCACACTTTCAGTGTGCCTGGCCGCTGAATAAATTTCCTGAAGGGCAGGAAACGGTATTGCTTTTTATGGAACGAATCCTAAGTTTTAGTAACTACCTGTTAATGTCTGTTTGGAAGAGAGAGAAAAGCCGGGATAAAAAATTATGACTGGCAGTGAAGTTGCCGCCT
>JAJFLV010000225.1 GCA_021772535.1 Opitutales bacterium
ATCCTCAATGCCCCATTGCGGAATGATCCGTGAAAAATTCGGCGAATCCGAAATGAAAATACCTTCTGACGATAAAAAAGAACATTCAGGCCACTCTCATTGAACTTACAGCAACTTTAGGATTTACCCACGAAAACTTCACAACCATTGAAACCACACCTCACGCCTTTATTATCTCCTCCTCCACGGGAAATTATAATAATTCCGGGACAGTTGACCCTCCCGGAGCGAATTGACATCGGCGTGGACAAGGGCTTTTCCGTCACATTGAACCCAAGTCTGGAAGAATTCAAAAATGCAGTCAACCTGCAGATTGAAACGAAAATCACTTCCGGGCGCGATGAATTTGCGCTAATAAACTTGATCAGGTCTCCAACCGGATTTCCAGAACAGGGATACCGTTTGAAAATTCACCCCGACGGAATCGAGATCGCCGCCGAGGATGAAGCCGGCGCTTTTTACGGTTTGCAGACCTTGCGGCAAATCCTGCTGCAATGCCCTGGAAGAATTCCATGCCTGAAGATCGAAGATTGGCCACAGTTTGCCGACAGGGGCTATATGCTCGACATTAGCCGGTGCAAAGTGCCCCGCATGGATACGTTACGGGCGCTCATCCGTCTTTTATCGTCTTTCAAGATCAACCAGCTTCAACTCTACACCGAGCATACTTTTGCCTTCACAAACCATGAAGTCGTCTGGGGAGACGCCTCGCCCCTGACGGCCGAAGAGGTAAGGGAACTGGATGAATATTGTCGGCATTTTTTTATCGAACTGGTTCCCAATCTGAACTCATTTGGACATTTTGAACGCTGGCTTCGGCATCCGGAATACAAACACCTGGCGGAATGCCCCGACGGGTTTACACTGCCCAACGGGAAAAGCTTTCCATGGGGGAAAACCTTGAGGCCCGACCCCGAATCGCTGAGGTTTCTGGAAAAACTTTTCGAGGAATTTTTGCCCAATTTCAGCAGCCAAAGGTTCAACATCGGTTGCGACGAAACGTGGGAGATCGGCCAGGGCAGAAGCCGCGCTCTGGCCGAAAAAATGGGCGATGGAGAGTTATATTTGAACTTTCTGCAAAAGATCGCCGGCCTGGCGCGGAAAAACGGAAAGCAAATTCAGTTCTGGGCCGATTGGGTCCTACACAATCCTGAAAACGTTGACCGATTGGAAAGCGATATTACCGGTATAATCTGGGGGTATGAAGCCGATCATCCTTTTGACCGGCAATGCGAGGTATTTTCTAAAACTGGCAGAGATTTCTACGTGGCCCCAGGCACTTCATCGTGGAGCACAATCGGGGGGCGAATCGAAAACGCCATTGAAAACCTGTCTTCGGCAGCGCTCTCCGGCGTCAAGTACGGTGCGCAGGGATACCTGATCACAGACTGGGGTGACGGTGGCCACCACCAATCTCTTCCGGTCAGCTATGCGCCATTGGTTTGTGGGGCGGGGCAAGCCTGGAATCCGCAAGTTGATATTTCGGATCGAATGGCGGAGATTCTGGACAAATTCGTCTTTTTCGACGCCACTGAAATTACGGGGAACTTATGGGTCGGGATCGGCAGGACTGCTAGAATGATGAAAAAGTCTCCCCCCAACACCAGTCCTCTTCATTATCTGCTATTCAGTGACGGAAAGAATCTGGATCATATCCTTGATGGCATCACACTGGAGGAACTTGCTTCGATATGCAGTCACTTGTTGCGTTTGGAAGCGAAAATCCCTTCCGCTCGACCCACTTGCCGGGACAATCAAGAAATTTTGGCCGAGCTACGCCTTACGCTTGGCTTGATGCTGCATGCAGCCAGACGAGGAATTGCCCGATTGAGTCGCAGCACCGTCGATATTACCCAGCGAAGGCGCGAGATGACTCTCCTCATTAATCAATTCGAGAAATGCTGGCTGGCCCGCAATCGTCACGGAGGACTGCACGAAAGCTCAAACCGGTTGCGTTCAGCATTGGATTCTTACTGATGAAAACTTGCAACCCCATGATGAGTTGACGAATTTGGTCAAAAAAAAACCCGCAGGAAAACCTGCGGGTTTTTTTACCTTTCGGACAAATTTTACGCCATGGCCTTGAGACCGGCTCCCGCCTTGAACTTTACAGATTTGGAGGCCTTGATCTTGATTTTTTCACCTGTCTGAGGATTCACGCCTTTGCGTGCCGCCCGCTTGACAACTGAAAACGTGCCAAAACCAATAACCTGTACGTTTTTATCTTTTTTAACCCCCTGTTTTATGCCGTCGAGGACAGCTGCGACAGCCACTTCAGCTGCTGCTTTGGAAGTATCACCGCCAAGATTTTTTTGCACTTGTGCGACTAATTCAGCCTTATTCATTGAGATTCCTTTTGTGGTATGATTTTCTGTTTTGAAGCTTACGTTGAAGAAAGAATTGGCTGGAATAAATGCCGTCAATACAAAACTAATTTTATCCCCATTTTTTTGATAAAACTGCTCAATCCCGTTAAAATAAGGCTAAAAGGAGGCAACATTGGGTTCAAATTCCACCGATTGTGTGGATTTGCAGGAGAAACCGACCATCCGGCACCAAGCTCAGTTGAACCGATTCATCCATTTGCGAGGTCTTTAAGAGGGCGAGACCGGTGAATCCGGTATCCAGAGAAACTGCGCTGCACAGTTGGCCAACCAAACTCGATCCGCAAAAAAGGTCGCAAGGCAGTGCGGGAACCTCTTCTGCCGTCATTGAATGGACTCGATAGAGCCGACGCCTTGCCTTGCCACGGGTATGCAAGCGGGCCATAACTTCCTGCCCCAGAAAACATCCCTTTTCAAAGCAAACCGCATCTTTTTCCAAACCGCCCTCCTGGGGAATGTCTCCTGGACCGATGTCCAAAGGAACGGCTGGTATTCCGGATGAGATCCGCTCGGCATGAAGAGCGTCTTCCCCAACCCATTTGATGGATCTGTCCCGGCCATAGTCGTTAATTTTCTGGCGGATGAATTTCATCTCATCTCTTTTCGTTATGAGATCGAAGTTTTTCTTAACCGAGCGTCGGCCGGAGAAAATAAATCCTGAACGGAAAGTAAGGAATGATTCCGGTTGCGGTTCTTCCAATGCCAGGAAATCAAGAAATTCCCCTGCCCCATCGCCCCACCAGGAAACGATCTCGGCCGAGTTTGTCTCATCGTGTAAATCTACATCATCGGCGATAATATTGGCGCCTAGTCTTTCCATTATCGTGTCGGCCTTCGAAAAATAACTCGCCAAATAGAATTCCTCCGAACCGGCCTGGAGCACAAAACTGTCTGCTTGCACCTTGCCCTTGCGGTCCAGCCAAAGCCCATAAATAGCGGACTTCGGGTATTTTTTGTTTAAATCGTTGCTGAACTGGCTTTGTAAAAAACCGGGAGCATCCTCGCCTGAAACGCGAATCCAGGCCGATGGCACGGAAAGGGAAAAACTTAATGCACTCATGACTGTTCCAGAAGTAGATTCAATGCTCTCAATTTGGGCTTGGGAGGGGAAAATCCCTTTTTGCCTTGCTCCAATTTGGGAAAGGACCAACTTTGAATCTTTTTTACTTCCAGGCAACCAATTCCCTCCTCATGCCCCGAGTTTCCGACATCAATATCGTTGAAATGGCCGTATTGCCGGCACCGGAATACCTTGGCCGTGAGGTTCCCTGTACTGAGGATCAGGGGAATTTTGTCGCCTCCGCAAGGGAGGCGATTGGCAATATTCTTTCAGACCGGGATCCTCGATTGCTCGTCATTGTCGGTCCCTGCTCCATTCACGACGAAAAGGCTGGCCTTGAATATGCCCATAGACTGGCGGAGTTGGCTCGGGAAGTAGCTGACAGGCTGCTCATTGTCATGCGGGTTTACTTTGAGAAACCCCGCACCACTGTGGGGTGGAAAGGGCTGATAATGGATCCGCACCTGGACGGCAGTTGCAATATTCCCAATGGATTGAAATTAGCCCGCCAGTTCCTTCTCCAGGTCCTTGATATTGGCCTTCCGACGGCAACTGAGCTGCTCGACCCCATTACTCCGCAGTATATTGCCGACTTAATCTGCTGGAGCGCAATTGGCGCCCGCACTGCGGAATCGCAGATCCACCGGCAAATGGCATCAGGCCTCTCCATGCCATTGGGCATCAAGAACGGCACCTCGGGAGATATCCTGCCAGCCGTTAATGCGATTAAAGCGGCCAGGGAGCCGCAGACATTTCTTGGCGTCAGTCACCAGGGACTGGCTTCGGCGGTGACGACAAGGGGCAATCCCCACTGCCACATCATTCTTCGCGGGAGCGATCATGGCCCCAACTGTCTCCCTCAAGATGTGGAAAAAACCCGATCCCTATTATTGGAGGCGGGCCTTCTGCCCGCCATCATGATCGATTGCAGCCATGGCAACAGCGGCAAGGACCCGGCCCGTCAGCCGGATGTTTTTCGAAATGTCTTAGAACAGCAATCAGCCCAGGACAGCCCTGTGTTCGGATTGATGCTGGAGAGCAATTTGATCTCGGGAAGCCAGCCTTTTCCGCAACCAAAGGAAAAATTACGCTATGGTCAGTCAATCACCGACGCCTGTATCGGTTGGGAAACAACTCGGGAACTAATTTTGGGCGAGTATCAAAAACTAAAATGAAACCGATTGCATACTGAGCGACGGGAAAAGGCCTTTGCCCATTGCCAAGACGAGAATTCTGATCATCTTTAAAAATGAACAAACTGTAGAAAACCTTTAATTATATTAGTCATGAAAGAACCGATTCGAGTTGCAGTTACCGGGGCAGCCGGGCAAATAGGCTACGCCCTCGTATTCCGGATTGCCTCCGGGGCTTTATTCGGGCCAGACCAGCCGGTCAGCCTCAACCTCATTGAAATTCCACCGGCCCTACCGGCTCTCGATGGGGTGGTAATGGAACTGAGCGATTGTGCTTTTCCACTGCTCAGGGAGATGGTTCCGACGGCCAATCTGAACGAAGGATTCAGGGACGCCAACTGGTGCCTGTTGGTTGGCAGTGTCCCTCGTAAAGCCGGCATGGAGCGCGGGGATTTGCTCGGCATTAACGGAAAGATTTTTGTCGGACAAGGGCAAGCAATCGCCAAAAACGCAGCCCATGACGTGCGAACGCTCGTTGTGGGAAATCCCTGCAACACCAACTGCCTCATCTCCATGAACAATGCCGGGGATATGCCATCAGATCGTTTCTTTGCCATGACCCGGCTGGACGAAAATCGCGCCAAATTCCAACTCGCGCATAAAGCGGGCAAAGAGGTTACCGCGGTCAGCAATATGACCATTTGGGGCAACCATTCCGCCACCCAGTACCCCGATTTTTACAATGCCAAAATCGACGGCGCTCCGGCTGACGAAGTTATTGGCGATGAACAATGGCTGAAGGAGGATTTTATACCCACAGTGCAAAAGCGGGGCGCGGCAATAATCAAGGCGCGGGGCCTATCCTCGGCCGCTTCGGCCGCCAATGCGGTTATCGATACGGTGCAGTCATTGACTAACCCAACAGCGCCAGACGATTGGCACAGCGTCTGTGTGCGCTCCGATGGCAGTTATGGGACTCAAGAGGGCCTGATCACGTCGTTTCCGGTGAGAACCGACGGGCAAAACTGGGAAATTGTGCAAGGATTGGATATCAACGATTTCAGCCGGGCCAAAATCGACGCCTCCGTGGCGGAGCTGGCCGAAGAGAAATCGCTGGTTAAGGACATGCTTTAAAGGCTGCTCAAACCACAAGCGCTCCATTGGAGAGACCTCGCGGAAGGCCTGTCGAGGGTTTCAAAATACAAGAATTCGGCCCAATCGGTCGAATTTTGTGAATTTTTTGAATCTATTTGGACCTCGTAAAGCGTTTTAAAGGTGAACCAGAAAAATTCCCTCAAAACAGGGACACAAATAATCATCAAATAAAGGGTATTCCGCCCCATTAATAGAACAAGACTTGTCAATGAACCAAATCTATCATACCAAAATCGAAAGAGTTAAATCCATGCGGGCAAAAACATTTATTTACGGATTAATTCTCATGCTCGGTCTATCCCTGGGCACGCTCCAGGCTCAAGAAGCAAGCGAAGAAATAAAAGCCGAAGCCAAGGAAGTTACCTCTTCGGAAATTTTTGAGGATCAAAAGCCTGCGGAAATATTCGGCGAAAAATATAACGCGCAAGAACTGGAAATGCTGAACAAATTTAGCGCCGAGCAGTTGCACCAGTATTTAATGCAAAAGGAGCAGTTGGAACTTGAGCGCCGTAACAAAACCGATTGGGAGGAAATCATAATCGCGCCGTTAATAGTGGGTACTGTGTTTATAACTCCCGTTCTAATAGTGGGGTTTTTGGTCTTCTTTTCCCACCGGGACAAGCAGTTGGTGCACGCCTCCATCGCCAAGATGGTGGATAAAGGCATGGAAATTCCACCCCACCTCTTGATTCAGCAAAAAAAGCAAAAGGAAAGCAGCCCCAATGCGGATCTCAAAAAGGCGCTCATTCTCCTCTCGGTGGGTCTGGGTGTAAGCTTGTTTTTGTTTTACATACCCGACGCAAGAGAAGAAGGTGCCTGGAGCATTGGAGTAATTCCTTTCATCATCGGCCTGGGTTACCTCGTTTTCTGGAAGTTGGATAAACCGAAAAATGAGGTTCCCAGAGTGAGCCCATCGGAATAACTAGAATTGAAGTGTCATTCTCGGATGGAGATTTAATTGCGCGAGTCCTTCTTAATGACGACCACCATGCATTTGGAGAGCTTTCCCGCCGCTACCAGTCGACGGTTCGCAATATGCTGCGCAAGCTTACGGCGGGAGACTTGGCCCTGGCCGATGACCTGGCCCAGGAAACTTTCATTCGGGCCTACCGTTCGATCTCCAAATACCAGGGGAAAGGTAAATTCTCTTCCTGGCTATACCGAATTTCCTACAATCTCTTTATCAGCCATATTCGCAAAAAACGTGAATTTACCAGTCGCAGCGAAGATAAACCCATTGAGGGTGAAGTTCCCTCCGATTCGGAACGCATCCATTTAAAACTGGACCTGGCCAGCGCCATGAAACGATTAAAGGAACAGGAGAGAGCCGCAATCAACCTTTGTTTTCAAAAAGGGCTCTCCCACGAAGAAGCGGCGGAAATACTTGACTGCCCGATCGGAACCGTAAAAACCAATATTTTACGCGGAAAAAACAAACTCAGACGCTTCCTCCAGGATTGGAATACGAGAACCGCCTAATGGACAGGATTGATTGAAAAAATGGAAAATTTCGACCTGGAACGGCAACTGGACGAACTCTTGAATGAGGAGGAACCCTACATTGACGATACGGGGTTTACCCGGAGCATGCTGGACAAATTGCCACCGGCACGGAGCCGCCCGGAATGGCTCAAACCGGCCGTACTGATCACCTCGACGGTGCTGGCTTCTACCCTGGCGGTTGTGTTTCTTCCGGATTCCAGCGTTATGACCACCAAAATTTCAAGATTTGCGGATATTGGAGTTTTGTGGATGGGAATAATTGTTACCGCTGCCATGGTTGGCGTTTCGTTTCTTTCTATAGCAATCGCAAGAAGCGATCCGTAGGGCGAAACAAAATGGGCCAATCATATTTTTTTCACTGACAGACAAGGTGGATGTAACCTCTTGTTGACAACTTGTTTAGGCTCATCCCATTGTCAATCGGCGTAGGCCGCAAAATTCTAGTGTTGAATTTATTTCGAAAATAAGCTATGGAAGAATAGATATTTTGTTAAATATCCTTATCGAAGTATGCTTACTTTAGGATGATGACTTGATACATCATAAGTTTCCTCGAATAAAAAAGATATATGTGGCAGAAAAATAAGAAGAGTGGCTTTTCCCTGCTTGAGTTGATGGCTGTCGTCACCATCACTGGTTTTCTTATATCCATGGCCATTCCAGCTGCAGGAAAAGTGCTTCAAACTACCCGGAACAACATAATTATCAATGATTTAAAAGTTTTTGCCGGCGCCTTTCATCAATATGCCGGAGAAACGGGACTTTTCCCCGACGACCAGGGTTCGGGAGATAGTTTTCCACCCGGGATGGAAAACTACTTGATGGAAACTGCCTGGACCCGGAAGACCCCTATCGGAGGAAATTATAATTGGGACAAAAATGCCAGTCATGCCGGAACCGTTTACGAAGCCATAATCTCCATCGTGGATTCACCGGAGAACGAAATAATTGTAACCATGGAACAATTGGGGCAAATCGACAGCCAAATTGACGACGGAGATTTAAGCAACGGACAGTTTCGCCTGGGTCGCCGAAACATCCCAATCTATATCGTCTCGAATTGAGCGGTTTGATATTCTGAT
>JAJFLV010000226.1 GCA_021772535.1 Opitutales bacterium
AAAAGGTATGCCCAGAATGGCTCCTGAGACTCCAGCCCCGTCGCCGATCACCTCCGCGGTGAGGGCGATTCGCTTGGTGGCATCGTAAACACGCTGGGGGAAGGAAGCGGAACGGCGGCTCGGATAGACCGGCATTTTGTAAGTGCCGTAAGCATTGAGGAGAGCCAGGTGGCCGACTGAAAGCCGATCCTTGTACTGCTCCACATTGGATGCGGTGATGGTGAACTGGACGCTGTCGCCGGAAAAGGGGTCCGGGTGGTGCATGCCCTTCTGGTAGCCGGCAGGCGGGGAGGTAATGCCCCCTTCCCAAGCCGGTATGACGCCCTCCTCATTGCCGGCTTTTTCCGCCCCCAGAGGCGTCAGGTCCTTGCCAAGACGATCCGCTTCTGTGGCGGAGATGGCGGCTCCGGCATGCTGCCAGGCGGCCATGATCAGTAAACAAAAAGAGAGAAAAATTGGAAGTTTTTTCAACATGGTTACAATCCCCGTTAATTAGAAGGAATATTTAATTGTGGCGGAAAAGAAATCGCGGTCGGATGCCAGATTGAAATTCCCTGCGCCGAAGAAATTGGTGTAGCGCATGGCATAGGACCAGGAGTTTTGATAAGTGAATTCGACACCCAGGGAAAGCGTCTTGCGGCCCTCCAGAAAATTGCCGATGGGCAATGGCGTGTTGCCCGAGACGTCGTGGGCGAAGGCCAGGCTGGGTGAGGCATTGATGCCCCAGAAAAGGTTCAGGTAATCAAGGCGCGTCAGAATACGGTAGCCCCAGGATGAGCTGTCGGCGAATGCATCCAGAGAAGTGGCCGGGAGAGCCCCGTTTCCGGTCCGAAGCATGGCGCCGGGGTCTCCGCTGGTAAAGGTGCCGGGGCCATCGAAGCGCAGAACGTCTTTGCTCGGTAGATCCGGAACGAATGTGGCGCCGATTTCGACCACAAAAACCGACTGATTCGCCCCCAGGATAGGCCCGGTCACATTGGTCAATGTAGTCTGAATCTGGAGCACATCCTCCCGCCGGAACCCATCGATGGATGTTCCCAGTTGCCCCAGGAAATTGCCGACCTGGTTGTTGGGCGGACCGAAGGCCGGGTTGATGGCGGATAAGGTGGCAAAGAGCAATTCCACATCATCAATTTGTAAAGGCTGGTCTATACGGATGGAGATTTCACCCTGCAGAGAAATTCCCGTCTTGCCGAGGTCGGTGTTTATACTAATGCCTAGCTGATCGATATCCTCGGGGTAACCGACAACGTATCGACCGGTGGCGGCGCTCTGGAAAAAGAGAATTGTGCTGGCCTGTTGAGTAGCGGCGGCTACGGCTTGTTCCAAGGGAAGGCCGAGAGCCAGAAAGTTCGGAACGAGAGAGCCTACGAGTGCAGGCGCCGCAGCCACATTGATCGGCGTCGTTGGCGTGATGGAACTGATGAGCGGCAGGCGGCTATGGGTGCGGAGGAAATAGAAGCCGATCTCGACATCATTCAAGGCAGGGAAGAGAATACGGGAGGCAATACCGAACTGCCCGCTGTCGCTCGGGTTTCTATTGGGAGCGCGGGGCACGCCGCCCAGGCCCCCTAGAGGGCTGTTGGCCGGAATGTCGGGAATGGCCCCAAAACCCAGCATGACGGTGTTTCCACTTATCCCGACAAAGTCGTTGGTGCTGAAATAGGTGCCGGGCGGGTCGACTTCGGTTTCCGCAAATTCGAACAGATAGAATCCTTCCAGAGTTATGTTCTCGGTAATGCCGACCGATGCAGAAATCATGGGCACTGGAATAAGGCCCTCCCGCAATTCGGCCCCCGCAATGCGGAATTTGGACACATCGACGGGGTTGATGGAATTGATGCCGTTCTGGATGAAGGTGCTCTCGCCCCAACTCAGGACCTGGTTACCGACCCGGATGTCAACCGGCATGTTGCCGAGGTCAAATTTGGCGAAGCCATAGAGATCGAGCAGTATTATGTCCTCACCCACTTTTTCGAGGGCGTCGCTAGAGAGCGGTGTGCGCTCCCTATCATTGTTCTCGTTCTCGAAATCGTGAAAGGCCGATCCGCGAACGAAAAACCCGACATTGTTATAATTCAGCTCCATTTCGCTGGTGATTTTCATGGCGCTGGAAAACAATCCCTTGGAGTAATTGAGGTTGCCATCGTCGGCGTTGACGGAATTTTGCCGTCCTCCATTGGTGGTTCCGATGAGGTCAAGATCCCGATCGCTGACCCGGAATTGGGTTCCGTAGGAGACGGTGGTGTCAATACTGGCATCGACCTCACCGAGGTTAATATCAGCCGCCGAGGCATTGGAGGGGCCCGCGATGGCCAGTGCGGCAACCAGGAAAAAGGCTTTGTTGAATAAAAAGGGCAGCGAAGCCCAATGAGTGGCAGGAGTTTGTTTTTTCATTATCCGAGACAGATTAATGGGTAACAGTCACCAAAAGCCCGCAGCAATTATCCTGGGCTGAGGTACTATTTCGGCAGCGGTTTCGAGTTACGTTGTGGAATGAAATTACAGATTTAGGGGAAATATAAAAGTATTTTCCAGATAAATGCAAATTCTTATCTCATACCTCTTTGCGCGATTGCCAGCCTCTCCTAGAGCGCCTATTTTCGCTTTCTATTCTTTACTGAAAGGTCTAACTGAAGGAATATGGAAATGGTGAAAGCGAATCACATAGCCTTGCTCAGGGAGATTCAAAAAAAAGTATTGTGGCTGGCCGTGCAGATGGTCCACTACGCCAACACGGCTGGCAAGAGCGCCAGTGGTGTGAAAGCCGGCGGCCACCAGTCCTCAAGCGCCTCAGTGGTGACGATCATGACCGCCCTGTTTTTCGATTATCTGCGGACCGGCGACAAGGTTTCCGTAAAGCCCCACGCTTCGCCGGTCTTTCACGCCATCCAGTTTCTCCTCGGCAACCTTGAGGCCAAATACCTGAAAACCTTGCGTCAATTGGGCGGACTGCAGGCCTATCCCAGCCGGACAAAGGATCCCGACCCTGTTGATTTCTCCACCGGGTCTGTCGGGCTCGGCGCCACCGCCCCCAATTTTGCGGCTCTCGTCAATTCCTATCTCCGCACTCACCCTTTCGGTTCAGGAGGCGGCAAATCCGCAGGACGACGATTCATCAGTCTGGTGGGCGATGCCGAGCTGGATGAAGGTTCCGTTTGGGAGGCCGTAGCGGAGCCTGCAATGAGCGACCTAAACGATTTGCTGTGGATCGTCGATTTGAACCGGCAGAGCCTGGACCGCGTCATACCGGGTATTCGGGTTCGCTGCTGGCGTGAGATGTTCGCCGCCAACGGATGGAAGGTAATCGATGTCAAATACGGCAAGCTGTTGAAGTCGGCCTTCGAAGAACCCAACGGGGAACTTCTGCGGGCCTGCATTGATGAGTTGTCCAATGACGCCTACCAGAGTCTGCTTCGCCTTGGCCCGGAAGACCTTCGTACCTGGCTGCCGCGTAAAAGCCGGTTCCCGCGGGATTTGTCCCGTTTTCTCGATCGCTACGGCGATGCCGAACTACGCGAATTATTCTGGAATCTCGGTGGACACGATTTAGAGGAACTCCTGGCTGCTTTTTCCGCGGTGGACGCCTACCGGGGCCCGTCGGTGCTATTTGCCTACACCATGAAAGGTTGGCAGCTCCCCTCCGCCGGTCATCCGCATAATCACTCCGTTCTCCTCACTGAGGCCCAAATGGAGGAACTGAGGGCGCAGCTCGGAATTGACAAGGAGCAGGAGTGGTCCGGTTTCCCACCCGAGAGTGAAGCAGGCCGTTTTTGCGCGGAAACAGCCGCGCGATTGAAAGCAAAAGAGAGTCCTCGAACGAAACCTGAATTGCCTCCGCTGGGGCATTCCCTTTCCGGCAAACACCGGGGAAAGCGTTCCACCCAGCAGACATTTGGAGTCATCCTGACGGCTCTTTCGCGCAAACACCCCGAGATTGCCAAGAGGGTCGTGACGTTAAGCCCGGATGTGGCCAGTTCGACCAACCTGGGAGGATGGATTAACAAGATGGAGGTCTGGAGGCAGGATGAAAGGGAGTCCCTTCCGGAGGCGCCGGAAGAAGGGGTTCTGCGTTGGAAGGAAACTCCGCGCGGCCAGCATATCGAGTTGGGCATCTCGGAAAATAACCTTTTCATGGCTTTGGGGCAATTCGGACTTTCGGAAGAGCTTTTCGGGGAAACTCTTTTTCCTATCGGGACCCTATACGATCCGTTTGTCCGGCGCGGTTTGGATGCTTTTTTCTATTCCATTTATTCTGGATCCCGGTTTATCACCGTAGGCACTCCCTCGGGGATAACCCTTTGCGGCGAAGGCGGCGCGCATCAGTCGATTCTCGCCCCGTCGATCGGCCTGGAAATGCCCCAACTTTCCGCCTATGAGCCTTGTTTCGGGCAGGAGCTAGAATGGATTATGATGGACGCTCTGGAGCAGATCCGGGTGCGGGGGCGCTCCACTTATTTAAGGCTGACAACCAAACCGGTCGATCAGGGACTTTTGCAATTGCCGAAGGATCCCTGTGAAATCGACCGTTTGCGACGGCAGGTCCTGCAGGGCGCTTACATGATGGTTGATCGAAGCGCTGATGCGGGATGCAAGCCCGACCATAAAATGGTTAATCTTTTTGCCTGCGGTGCGCTTGTGCCGGAGGCAATTGAAACCAGCCGGCAATTGCGTGAAGAGAGGATTTTTGTCAATGTTATCAATGTAACCGGTCCCGGTCCTCTTTACCGGCATTTTCAATGTTGTTCCGACGATCCCTCCAAAAAGGATGAATTTTTAGCGGAAATCCTGCCCGAGGGAGGAAGAGATGCCCCTATCGTAACTCTCATCGACGGCCATCCTCATTCACTCGCCTGGATTGGCAGCGCTTTGGGCGCCAGGGTAATTCCGCTTGGGGTGGATAAATTCGGACAATCCGGTTCGCTGGAGGATGTTTACCGGGAATACCGGATCGATGTGCCCTCCATTGTGTCCGCCTGCAAAAGAGCCTTAACCGAATGATTTTTCCGCAAAGCTCTTGCCTCCGACTAGAGTAAGGCCGTAAATTGTACCTTTTTTAGTTCATGAGCCATTCCCCCACTGCCGGTAAACGATTCCGGGCCGCTCTGGAAGAAGAAAATCCCCTTCAAATAGTCGGCGCCGTTAATGCCTATTGTGCGCTTTTAGCCCAAAAGGCCGGTTTTCGCGCACTCTACCTTTCCGGAGCCGGTGTGGCCAATGCCTCTCACGGCTTGCCCGATCTTGGTGTGACTACTCTACAGGATGTGCTGGAAGATATCCGGCGAATTACAGCGGTCACTGATTTGCCGTTGCTGGTCGATGCCGATACCGGCTGGGGCGGCGCCTTCATGATCGCCCGGACTGTCCGTGAAATGATCAAGGCGGGAGCGGCTGGAATGCACATCGAGGACCAAGTGCAGGCCAAACGGTGCGGCCACCGGCCGGGCAAGGAGCTGGTTTCGGGGGAGGAAATGGCGGACCGCATCCTCTCGGCTGTGGACGCCCGCAGCGACCCCGATTTTGTCATCATGGCGCGAACCGATGCTCTTGCTTCGGAAGGCATCGATTCCACTATTGAGCGCTGCCGCAGGTATGTTGAAGCGGGCGCCGACATGATTTTCGCCGAAGCCCTGACAAACCTGGAAGAATACCGGCATTTCACCGAGGCGATTTCGGTTCCCGTGTTGGCCAATCTGACGGAATTCGGGAGAACACCGCTTTATACTTTGGATGAAATGCGAACCGCTGGAGTGAGCATGACTCTATACCCTTTATCCGCATTTCGGGCCATGAGCGCAGCGGCCGACAAAGTTTTTTCGGCAATACGCGAACAAGGGACGCAAAATGAGGTCCTCGACCTGATGCAAACCCGGCAGGAACTTTACGAAGTCCTCGATTACCACGCTTTCGAGGAAAAACTGGATCTATTATTCAAAGAGCAAAAGGAAAAACTATGAGTGCAAAAAAAGCCGTTCAAATGTCTGGTATTATCGCCGGAGAAACTGTCATAGCCACGGTCGGAAAGGAAGGCAAGGGCCTCACCTACCGTGGATACACGATCGAAGATTTAGCGCAATATTCCACCTTCGAAGAGGTTGCCTATCTGCTTTTGATCGGCCGTCTGCCAAGATCGTCAGAACTGGCGGCGCTTAACGCCGATCTGAAAAGCAAACGGGGCCTGCCCGCCGGTCTCAAAACGATACTTGAAAACCTGCCCGCCTCGGCCAATCCGATGGAGGTCCTGCGCACCGGTTGTTCCGCCCTCGGTTGCCTGGAACCGGAGAAAACTATCGAGGACCAGTTGCCGGCCGCCTTGCGGCTGTTGGCTTGCCTGCCCTCCATGCTGGCCTATTGGCATCATTTTGCCACCACAGGAAAGAGAATTGAGGTGGAGACCGATGATGAATCCATCGCCACCCACTTTCTTCATATGCTTCACGGGGTTCCTCCGGGGCCAACCATTGCGCGCGCCATGGATGTCTCCCTCATCCTCTACGCCGAGCATGAGTTTAATGCCTCGACTTTTGCCTCCCGCATAACCACCTCAACCATGTCCGACATGCACTCTGCGATTTGCACCGGCATCGGCACTCTGCGCGGTCCATTGCATGGGGGGGCCAATGAGAAGGCGATGGAACTAATCGAGCGATTCGAGAATGCCGATGATGCCGAGGCTGGCGTTATGGCAGGGCTGTCCAGAAAGGAGAAATTCATGGGGTTTGGACATCCGGTCTATACGGAAAACGATCCGCGTTCCGACATTATCAAGAGTTGGTCCCTCAAAATAAGTCAGGAAGCGGGCGATACCCGGCTTTGGGATATTTCCGAGCGCATTGAGACGGTTATGATGCGCGAAAAGAAGATGTTTCCCAACCTCGATTTCTTCAGCGCCTCGGCCTACCACATGATGGGCATACCTACGGCTATGTTCACTCCGATCTTTGTTCTATCGCGTGTTTCCGGCTGGGCCACCCATGTCTTTGAACAGCGGAGCAGCGGAAGGATAATCCGTCCCAGCGCCGAATACACGGGACCGGAAAAAAGAGCTTACGTTGAGATCGAGGAGCGCTCGGCCTGAGGCAGCGCAAGATGAGCATGCATAAGTCCGCCCAGCGCCCGTCTGCGGAGCGTATTCTGGTTGATATTGCCGATTACGTTTCTCATTTCGTAATCGACAGCCCGGAGGCTTTCGAGACTGCCCGTCACTGCCTCATGGACAGCCTTGGCTGCGGCCTGCTGGCCCTGAATTACCCGGCCTGCACAAAATTACTGGGTCCTGTGGTTCCGGGGGCGGAAATGAACGGGGGCGCCCGTGTGCCGGGGACCGGTTACGAACTCGATCCGGTTGGGGCAGCTTTCAACATCGGCTGCATGATCCGCTGGCTCGATTACAACGACACCTGGCTGGCGGCAGAGTGGGGGCACCCTTCGGATAATCTGGGAGGGATTCTGGCGGTTGCCGATTACATGTGCCGGCAAGGGAATGCGGACTACACGGTACGGGATATTCTGACTGCCGCCATCAAGGCGCACGAAATACAGGGAGTAATCGCCCTCGAAAATTCATTCAATCGGGTGGGCCTGGATCATGTGCTGTTGGTGCGGATCGCCAGCACGGCGGTTGTCACCGGATTGCTGGGGGGAAACCGGGAGGATGTCATCAACGCGGTATCTCATGCCTGGATCGATGGTGGAGCCTTGCGGACCTATCGCCATGCGCCCAACACGGGCTCCCGCAAGTCCTGGGCGGCAGGGGACGCCACCAGCCGCGCCGTTCGACTGGCATTGATCACTCTTTCCGGCGAGATGGGCTACCCGACCGCCTTGAGCGCGCCCGGCTGGGGATTTCATGACGTTCTCTTCAAGGGCCGGGAGTTGGGTTTCACTCGTTCCTACGGTAGTTATGTGATGGAACAGGTGCTGTTTAAAATCTCTTTTCCGGCGGAGTTTCATGCCCAAACCGCAGTAGAAGCCGCCTGTGCCCTGCACCCGCAGATTATTGGACGGTTGAGCGAAATTGAAAAAATCGAGGTTGAAACACAGGAAGCCGGTGTTCGCATTATTGACAAAACCGGTCCTCTGGACAATCCGGCGGACCGGGACCATTGCCTCCAGTACATGATTGCCATCGGTCTTTTGCAGGGGACCCTGACAGCCGACCATTACGAGGACGAAGCTGCCGCAGATCCCCGTGTCGACGTCCTCCGGGGGAAGATGGAAGTGAGGGAAAACGAGCGATTCAGCCGCGAATACCTCGACCCCGGCAAGCGATCCATCGGCAATGCCCTTACCGTTCATTTCAAGGATGGCTCAAGCACCGAGAGGGTGGAGGTATCCTATCCCATCGGACATCGCCGCCGAAGAACCGAGGGGATACCGCTCCTGAAGAAAAAGTTCGAGTCAAACCTGGGCAGCCGGTTCGGGGAAGAGCAGTCGTCCGCCATTCTGGAACTCTTTTCCGATGCGGACAGGCTCGATGGAACCCCGGCGGATTCATTGATAGACCTTTTTGTCCTGAAAGAGCGATGATCGACAAGCGTGTAGAGAACGTAAACGTATTTGCCGAGGAGGCCCTTCTCACACCAGTCGAGCTGAAGGAGATGTTTCCTCTCAGCGAAAAGGCGGTTGAAACGGTTATGCTGGCCCAACAAGCCGTGAAAAATATTCTCCAGCGAAAGGATCACCGGTTATTCGTTGTGGTCGGCCCTTGTTCTATTCACGATGTGGAGGCGGCGCGGGACTATGCAGAGCGATTGAAAATTCTGGCCGATGAGGTGGAGGACACATTGTTGGTCATCATGCGGGTGTATTTTGAGAAACCACGCACCCGGATTGGCTGGCAAGGGCTCATAAACGATCCCTTTCTGGATAACTCCTGCCAGATAGAGGAGGGTCTAAAATTGGCGCGAAAACTCCTTTTGGATCTGGCCGAGCTTGGTTTGCCAGTGGCCGGTGAAGCACTCGATCTGGTTTCTCCCCAATATGTGCAGGACCTGATTTCCTGGACCGCCATCGGGGCCCGTACCACGGAGTCGCAAACCCATCGCAAAATGGCCAGTGGCTTTACTTCGCCGGTGGGATTCAAGAACGGTACCAACGGCAGTTTGGATGTAGCCATCAACGCCATTCATGCCGCTGCCAAGAACAACAATTTTCTCAGCGTCGATCCACCGGGACGGGTTGCCGTCGTTCGCACCAAGGGAAATCCGCATACCCATATCGTCCTGCGGGGAGGAGACCTCAAAACGAATTACGATGCCGAAAGCATAGCCGATTGCGAGCGATGCCTTGAAGAAGCGGGTTTAAGCCCCAATATCATGGTCGATTGCAGCCACGCCAACTCTGGCAAGGACCCCGCCCGGCAGGTAGTCGTTTTAGAGGAAGTCGCCCGGCAAATCCTGCAAGGAAATCGATCCATCGTAGGGCTGATGCTGGAAAGCCACCTGCATGAAGGCAGCCAGCCATTGTCCAAAGACCTCTCCCTTCTCCGCTATGGCATATCCATCACCGATCCCTGTCTCGGTTGGTCCGAAACCGAACAAGCCCTTCTAGAATTAAGGGATCGGTTGAAGCCGGTTCTGCCCAAACGGACGCCCCATTAAAATCGAGGCAATAGAAAACACTGGAATAACTTGTCGGCGGACTTTCGGTCGCCTTCGATTGTGAGCAATCCGTCTCTCTCCGCCTCTTTCACGGTGAGTTCCTGGCTGAAAAGGGCTGTCAGGATATCCTTGTTTCCCTTGATCGTGCAGGTAGGATTTTCAGCCCAGCCGGGATTGATAGTCAAGGATTCCCCTTTGACTGCCATGTGAGTTGAAAAACCGTCCGACTCCAAATTGCAGATGGCGTGGAGGCGTGTTTTTTTCGCAAAACCGGGCAGAAAAAAGGCTTTGAGGGCGACCAAATCCCACTCCGGACGGTTGAGTTCATCCGGTTTTTTCACCCCGAGAAACTGGATTCCCCAACGAACCAGTTCGTTCACCACCGGTTCAAGTTCCCGGCCTAGGCTTGTCAGCCGATAGCCGACTGATTTATTGCCTTGTTTCGGAATTACTTTTTCGATCAATTCCCTGAATTCCATTTCCTTCAGGCGATCCGCCAGCAGGTTCGTCCCGATGCCTTTCAGATTTTTGTGTAAGTCGCGGTAGCGTCTTGGGCCGATCAGGAGTTCACGGATAACCAGGAGAGTCCAGCGCTCACCGACAATATCCAGAGCACGAGCCAGTGAACAATATTGGTTGTAGCTGCGTCGACTCATGATAGGTTCTATATTTCCTGGTTGTAGAAAAGCCCCGGGCTGAAGATTCCAAGTTAGGATGAAGGATTAAAGCAAGTTTTCCATCTTCGGTTTCACGTAGACAGCATTACCCGCTGTAATACACCGATGAACCAAATATATCAAAATTACTATATTTAATTAAAGTTTTTTATTGCTATATAATTTTAAAGTATTTTTGTAAATCATTATGTCTACTGAAAATTGTCATCGAAATGAAAGTGGTTTAAAAATAGTTCTGCGGGCGAACGCAGCATTTTCCATGTTGAGCGGTCTTTTCATGGTATTGGGAGCTTCTACTCTGGCCAGGTGGATGGGGTTGGCGGGAACGAAAGATTTGACCTCAATCGGCATCAGCTTGCTTTTGTTTGCTCCCTTTTTGTTGTGGCTTACCTCGAAACCACGGGTCAACCGTGTATTGGCATGGATGGTGGTGGCGGGAGATATCAGCTGGGTGGCGATGAGTTTCCGGGGACTGGCGGCCAATCCCGGAGTTCTGACTGAGGTTGGTCGCGGCCTTGTGACGGGTGCCGCCCTCGCGGTTGCTTTCTTTGCTGCCGGGCAAATGCTCTTTCTCCTTAAATCGAGGGCGAAGCCGAAATTTATGGAGGATTAATATTTTGGCCTGTTCTCGCCTTTAGGTAAAAATTCCAGCCCCTGCCGTCTTTTTGATTGGGGCTATTTGCTTGCTTTGTAATTAATCCTGGGTTGCTTTACAAAGCAGGATGAATGGACATACATTAAGAAAAAACCTGCACTCTGGCGAGAGGGTTTATGGAACAGCCATCCTTTCTCCGTCGCCGGTTTGGCCACGAACGGTGGCAAAAATGGGGCTCGATTTTGTCTTTATCGATACCGAGCATGTGCCTATCGACCGCCATCAGCTGTCCTGGATGTGCCGCGCTTATTCGGCTTTGGGGATTGCCCCGGTGGTGCGAGTGCCTTCACCGGATCCATACAGCGTTTGCATGACCTTCGATGGTGGCGCGGAGGGGGTCATAATCCCCTATATCGAATCTGTTGATCAGGTGCAGGAGATGATTGCGGCGGCACGATTGAGACCCCTCAAAGGCGAGCGCATGAAAAAGGCCATTTGCGACCCCGGCAGTCTTTCCCGGAAAGAGTCGGATTATTTAGAGAACTACAACCGGAATAATGCGTTTATCGTCAATATCGAGAGCAAGCCGGCGATGGAAAACCTGGATGCGATTTTGGATATCGACGGGCTCGATGCCGTGTTGATCGGCCCGCACGATCTCTCCATCAGTCTGGGCATTCCGGAAGCTTACGACCACCCGGAGTTCAATGCAGCGGTGTTGGAAATCATAAGCAAGGCAAGGGCCCGCAATGTGGGCGGCGGCATCCATTATTGGCTGAATGTGGAACAACAAATTGCCTGGGCAAAGGAGGGCGCGAATTTAATCATTAATTCCTCCGATATTTCGGCTTTCGAGCAAACCATCGGCAGGCAGGTTGAACAGATGCGTGAGGTTTTAGGAGATGCGCTTTAGGCTTTATCAAATAATTGATCCTGGCGAATCAGACCGTTGGCTCACTCCGGCTGGAAAGCTTGTTTTTAACCAAAGGAATTGTCTTGCACTGAAAGGGAGAATAGGGATAATTGTGGACTCATACCATGTCTGATGACCAAATTATTGAACGGTTGAAGGGCTTGCAGTTCTTCAGGGGCCTCAATGAGGAACAGTTGGAAATTGTGGGGGAGCATGTTCAGGGGAATGTTCTCGAACCCGGTGAGGTTGTGTTCGAGGAGGGGGACCCGGGAGATTCCGTATATTTCATCATTGACGGGGAGCTGGATGTCACCATGCAATCCGACTGGGAGGAAGAGGTTAAGCTGGCTTCTTTGGGTGCCGGGCATTCTTGTGGAGAGATTTCCATAATCGATGACTTGCCTCGCTCGGCTTCGGTTACCGCCGTCACACAATCCTCCGTACTTTCACTCAATAAAAAAAGATTCGAGCAAGTGGTTGATGAACATCCCGTGATCGGAGTGATTTTGCTCAAAGGGCTGGCCCGTTTTCTCTGCGAGCATGTGCGGGAGTCCAATGAGAGTCTTTCCGATTTTCTTGAACCTACTTGATTGACGATATAACAGTGGGGTTATTCAAGGGAAACAGGCAGCTTTTCTTCTGGTAATGGTTGAAGGCGGCCAGGAAAGGTATCCTTTTTCCAAATTTTGAAAAATCCCCCCTGCGAATCTCCGCAGTTGTCCCCCTATAGCGTAATGAAAGTTAAAGAACTGCCAAGAATTCTTATCGCCGACGACATGGATCTGAACCGCGAGGCAATGCGGGATTTGTGCGTAATACTGGGTTATGATCCGATTTTGGTGGACTCGGGGCAGGCTGCGCTGGATGCCATGGAAGAGACGCCGCCGGACCTCGTTCTGCTGGATATCATGATGCCGGGAATGGATGGTTATGTGGTCCTTGACCGAATGAAAGCGAATGACCAATTGCGAAGCATCCCGGTTATCGTCATATCCGGGGTGGGACAAATTTCGAGTGTTGTCCGCTGTATCCAGAAAGGGGCGGTGGACTATCTGCACAAGCCGTTTGAACCAATTTTGCTGAGAGCGCGGATTGAGGCCACCCTGGACAAAAAGCGGTTGCGCGACAGAGAAGAGAGTTACCGTTTGAGAATCGAGGAGGAAAAAAAACGGGCCGATGACCTTTTGCACGCGATTTTCCCCAAGGAGGTTGTCAATGAATTGAAAATGACGGGAGAGGTAAAATCGCAGCGACACGATGATGTGGCGGTCCTTTTTTGCGATGTAGCCGGGTTCACCCCATACTGTGAATCGCTGGCTCCGGAAGCCGTCGTCTCCCATCTGCAGGAAATGGTGGAAACCCTGGAAACTATATCCCGCAACCATGGGCTGCAAAAATTGAAAACCATTGGCGACTCTTTCATGGCCACTTGCGGACTATTACAGAAGGAGGAGACGCCTGTCATAAACTGTATTCGGGCGGGCTTTGAAATGGTGGAAGTGGTGCCCTCCCTGAAGGCTGGCTGGAAGGTGAGAGTGGGCATTAATGTCGGGCCGGTGGTGGCCGGGGTGATTGGTAAACAGCAATACCTTTACGACATCTGGGGGGACACCGTAAACACCGCCGCCAGAATCGAGCAACACGGGGTAACCGGCGCGGTCAACCTGAGTGAAAAAGCCTGGCAGCAATCGGGCGGCAAGTTTCCCGGAGTTACTCTAGGCCGGATTAGGGTCAAGGGAAAACAGGAAATGGATATTTACCGCCTTTACGACCCAGCGGATTAGGTATCCCTGGCTGATCCCGATGTTTCTCAGGAGCCGGGCCCGATCATTCTTTGTTCTTGCTCCTCTCTCCCGCGTTCCTAATTTGTGGGAATATCGATCGGTTGACGTTACTCCGGTCGAAAAGCCCCCGCCCCTGATTAATGGAACTGATAGACAATACCGAATCCACTTTTGATGAGCTTGCAGCCGTTCGCGAGACGTCGCTCTTCAACCCCGATCTGGCGCCCATCCTGCGCGTTGACCGGACATGGAACCAGTGGAATATCGCGGCCCTTTGGGTGGCCATGTCGGTCAGCATACCGACTTATACCCTGGCCAGCGGATTGATGGCCCAGGGAATGAACTGGAAACAGGCCATATTCACCGTTTTCCTGGGCAATCTCATTGTGCTCATACCGATGACCCTTAATGCCTGCCCCGGCACTGCCTACGGGATTCCCTTTCCCGTTTTGCTTCGGTGTTCCTTCGGGGTATGGGGCTCCAACGTGCCGGCCATCATGCGCGGCCTGGTGGCTTGCGGGTGGTTCGGCATCCAAACCTGGATCGGGGGCATGGCCATTTACACGGTGGCGGCGATGATCGGGGGCTTCGATCCGGCGGAGAAGATTGACCTGCCCCTGCTCGGCATCTCAATCGGGCAACTGACCTGTTTTCTCATTTTCTGGGTCATGAATATAGCCGTAATCCTCAAGGGGATGGAATGCATCAAATGGCTTGAAAACCTGAGTGCGCCATTTCTTCTTGCCATCGGAGTCGGGTTACTCATTTGGGCTTATCAAGTGGCCGACGGTTTCGGTCCCCTTCTGCAGGAGGATGACAAATTTGAGACGAGAGGAGACTTTTTCAACGCTTTCGCCGCCGGTCTTACCGCCATGGTGGGGTTTTGGGCCACGCTATCGCTGAATATTCCGGATTTTTCCCGGTTTGCCCGTTCTCAGCGGGACCAGATTATCGGACAGACCCTGGGGCTGCCCCTGACCATGGCTTTTTATTCCGGCATTGGTGTTATAGTGACTAGCGCCACGGTGGTGGTTTATGGCGAAGCCATCTGGAACCCGGTCGAACTGATGGCCCGCTTCGACAATACCTCACTGGTAATTTTTGCTCTGATCACTCTTTCGGTGGCAACCTTGTCCACCAACATCGCAGCCAACATCGTATCTCCGGCCAACGATTTCTCCAACCTCTGGCCGCGAGTCATTAATTTTCGCAAGGGCGCCCTGATCGCCGGTGCCATCGGGCTTTGCATATTTCCCTGGAAAATTCTTGAAAACGCGGATCGTTACATCGACGGCTGGATGATTGGTTACAGCGCATTGCTGGGCCCCATCGGTGGCATTATGATTGCCGATTACTTCATTCACCGCCGTCAGCGCATCAAGGTAATTGAACTTTTCAAACCCGAAGGTGAATACAGATACACCAACGGGTTCTGCTTAACCGCTTTTGCTGCGTTGGCCATCGGGGTAATCCCCAATGTTCCCGGATTTTTGGTAAAAGTAAACCTTTTGGCCGCAGAAAGCGTCCCCTCACTTTTTCTGGGAATTTACAATTTTGCCTGGTTTATCGGCTTTATAGTGGCTTTTTGCGCTTATCTTGCCGGGAAAGCCATATCAGGGTCTGTTCGGATTGACCAAAACCAAGATTAAACCTAAAGAACCACCATGTCAGATACAATTGTTGAAACCATGAATCTTCCCCCTTGCAGCCACCAGCCGCGGCCTTACCAAGGTCCTTCACCCGAGGAGGTATTGCGCATTCGCAAAGAATTCCTCAATCCTGGAATCTTTCTTTATTATAAAAAGCCCTTGATGGTTGTGGAGGGTTTCATGCAATATCTCTACGACGAGACCGGGCGCCGTTATCTGGACTCTTTTGCAGGTATAGCCACGGTCAGTGTGGGCCATTGCCACCCGCATATTCTTGAAGCGGTTAACCGGCAGAATGATCTCATACAGCACACGACAACCATCTACCTGAATCCCAACGTGGCGCTCTACGCCGAGGCGCTGGCCTCCAAACTTCCGGGGGATTTGAAAGTTTGTTATTTTGTTAATTCCGGTTCCGAAGCCAATGACCTGGCGCTTCTCATGGCGAGGGCCTACACCGGCAATTACGATGTGATTGCCTTGCGCAATGCCTACCATGGGGGAAATGCCGCCGGTATGGCCCTGACTTCCCACAGCACATGGAAGTTCAACGTTCCCCACAGCTTTGGGGTGCAGCACGCCATGACGCCCGATATTTATCGTGGTCCCTATGGAGCGGACGATCCCGAGGCGGGCCGCAAATACGCCGATGACGTGCAGAGTTTGATCAAGTTGGGCACCTCGGGGCGAGTGGCCGCCTTCATTGCCGAATCGATACAGGGCGTCGGCGGAAGCGTGGTTTTTCCCGATGGGTACCTACAGGAGGCCTATCGGCACACACGGGAAGCGGGCGGGGTTTGCATTGCCGATGAGGTGCAGACCGGCTTTGCCCGCACCGGCGAAAAATTCTGGGGTTTTGAATTACAGGGAGTAATACCCGACATCGTTTGCATGGCCAAGGGCATCGGCAATGGCTGTCCCCTTGGCGCCGTTGTGACAACTCCCGAGATCGCCCAGGTATTGGCTTCCCGCATCCACTTCAATACCTACGGGGGCAACCCCGTGGTCTGTGCCCAAGGGAAAGCGGTGCTAGAAGTGATCGACCAGGAAAACATTCAGGAAAACGCCTTGAAGGTGGGCAATCATTTACTGGAGGGCTTTGCCGGATTGCAGAAGAAACATTCCATTATCGGCGATGTCCGGGGCAAGGGACTAATGTTGGGGGTCGAGCTGGTGAAAGACTGCCAGAGCAAGGAACCGGCTACAGCCGAGACGGCCGAAGTTCTGGAAAGGAGCCGCAACTATGGGCTGATCATCGGAAAGGGCGGCTTCTTTGGCAACACCCTCCGCATCAAGCCGCCGATGTGCCTGACGTTGAAAGACGCCGATTTCATGATTAACGTGCTCGATCAGGTCTTTTCCGAAATCTGAGCTGCATTCGCCTGGCACTTTTAATTGGTTGAGGGACATTTTGTTTCCCTGAAGGAGCTCTTCTGCCGTGTCCAAGTCTAAGAGGGTGTCTAATTAGTCGAAATGACGATGGCAGAGATGATTTGTGACATTCAGCAAGGCGCATCAATCGAAGTTTGGGCTGGAAGCCCTGACTCGGTTGATGCAACGCCGCTGATGCCTCAAAACACTCTGTCCCAATG
>JAJFLV010000227.1 GCA_021772535.1 Opitutales bacterium
GTCAACCGGTTGACGCCCGAACTGAAGGTTTCCTGCAGTTCCGGCAATTCCTTGTGATGCAGGTTGATACTGAGGTTTTCCGATTCTATCCGCCGCAGGAGGCGGGCGGCGCTGTCCGGAAGTTCCTGCACTTTGGAGAGCCCGGTCAGAAAGAACCACCCGGCCTGTTTGAACAGGGTGAGGGGGTTCCATCTTTCTTCGGCCAGCTTTTGCAGGATTGGCTTCGCCACTTGGCCGATATCGAATTCGGGATCAAGGCTCTTGCCGGTTTCCTCGATGGCCAAAATAGCCTTGGCCAGCAGGTTATAATCGCGGGAAATGGGCACGTTGTTGCAACCGAACAGGTAAATCAGCTCCATCATGAGTTTGCCCATATCCTGACCTCCTCCATCGGTAAATCGGCTGTATTTTCCGAGCAAGAAAGAGGTGTCGCGTTCCAGCCTGCTGGTTTGTACGAGTGCGGCCGCAGGGGCGATGCCCAAAGCAATACGCACGATTTTTTCTGGATCGTGCTCCACCACCGCCATGAGCAGGTCGGCCAGGTTATAGCGCATCTTCCGGGTAAGATGCCCCGCCAAACCCCAATCCAGCAAACAGAGGCGGCCATCTGGAGTTATGGCTACGTTTCCGCCGTGAGGATCGGCGTGAAAAAATCCCGTTAATAGAATCTGGTGGAAAACCGACAAACCTCCGCAAAGAGCGATTCTTTTGCTTTCCTCCTCTGAAAGTTCGGCTTCATCCGGAGTTTGTCCTTCCACCCACTCAGAAATTAAGAGTTTTTCGGTGGAAAACGATTCGCGCACCTTTGGGGCGAAAACCGATTCTGCATAGGGATTCAAGTCATTGAAAAGGGAGGCGTTACGGGCCTCGTTGCGAAAGTCCAGTTCTCGCAAAAGGCTGCGCCGGGCCTCTTCGGCCAGCGCGGGAAGATCGAAGGCTTTTAGAATTTCGACTCGCTGATGCGCTTGCTTAGCCAGCCAACCGGCAATTTCGAGGTCCGACAGGACATCTTTTTTAATGCCGGGTCTTTGTATTTTTACGGCCACCGGATCCTTTTCGCCGGTCAATCTGGCTTTATATACCTGGCCGAGGGAGCCGCAGGCAATCGGGGTTTCATTAAACTCTTCGAAAAAATCGTTAACCGCTCCTCCGAGTTCCTCCTCCAAAACGGCCGAAATGACATCAAAGGGTTCCGGGCGAACTTCTTTGCGCAAACCCTTCAGTTCGGCCAAAAGCGGCTTCGGCAGAACATCGACCCTGGTGCTGAGGATTTGGCCCAGCTTGACGAAGGTGGGCCCAAGGTCTTCGCAGGCGGCCCGGGTGCGCTGCCAGGTATTCAGGCCCTTGCGGTCTTCGCGAACGATCCGGCCCAGCCAACGCGTTGGCGCCCCGACCTGCTGCAGGAGGTCTTCGAATCCATAACGGGCCAGAGTGGTAACAATCTCCTTGGCCCGAACGGCATTGCTGAACAGGTTGAGGGGTTTCAAAGGGCGTTAATGCTAAAGCTGATGCTCAATCTCTATCTCAATCTTTTTCTGATTGTTCGCTCGTGGCGTCCTCCAGTTGCTGCACTCGTTTTTCGAGATCTTCCAACTGTTTTTGAGAGGCCAACTTTGCTTTGGCCAGCATTTCCGAAAAAGATTTACTCAAGGTTTGCTTGGCTTCCTCGTACTCCTTCTTCCCCTCCTCGACAATTTTCTGGGAGGCCTCTTTTGCTTCTTCGGCTGAAATTTTACCTTTTTCAACCAAATCATTGAGAACCGACTCGATTTTTTCCTTCGAGGTAACCGTGGCGCCAACCCCGGCTAGAATCGTTTTTTTAAGAATATCCAACATAACGGCATACTTTCGTTAAATTCGTTTATTGACCAAGAAAATGTAACCCAGGAGGAGACAAATTCCAAGCCAGATAAAGAAAATTTGCGTATAGTTGTTAGAATTGCGACTCAACCTGCGGTTTGTGGAACTATTTTTTTGATTAATTTGCCGATGGTTAAGCCCTGAACCAGAATTGAGAACAGGACCACAGGGTAGGTGAGGCTCAAAATAATGTCTCTTTCTTCACCGGAGGGCAGGGACAGGGCCAGGGCTACCGAGATGCCGCCCCTCAATCCGCCCCAAGTCAGAATCCGCACCACCCCGGGGCTGAATTCCCGCCGGGTTCGCAGAGCTGCAATGGGCAGGCTGACCGCCGTCAGCCGAACCAGCAGCACCAGGGGTATGGCCAAAATTCCCGCGAGGAGGGTTTGACCGGAGTAGGTTAATAAAACCACTTCCAATCCAATGAGAACAAAAAGGACGGCGTTGAGGATTTCATCGATAAGCTCCCAAAATCCATCAAGGTGTCGGCGTGTATTATCGGACATTGCCAAATGGCGGCCCCGGTTTCCGATTAACAACCCCGCCACGACGATGGCAATGGGTCCCGAGAGTCCCCATGCACCGGCCAGGGCATAGCCGCCTGCAACCAGGGCCAGAGTAATAAGAATCTCCACCTGGTGGTTATCCACCGATTTGAGCATCCGATACGCGATGTAACCGATGACTAACCCAAAAAATCCTCCCCCCAGCACTTCCTGCGCGAATAATATACCAATGGACGCAGCTGAGATCCCGTGTTCTCCATGGCCTCCGCTCGCTATTTCCACCACCACCAAAAACAGGACCACCCCGACACCGTCATTAAAGAGTGACTCTCCTGTAATTTTTGTTTCCAGACTTTTGGGCGCTCCAGCTGTTTTTAGAATTCCCAGCACTGCGATGGGATCGGTGGGAGAGATGAGCGCCCCGAAAATCAGGCAATATATAAATGGAAGTTCGAGCCCCACCGCAGACAGCAGCCACCAGGTGAACAACCCCACCAGAAAGGCTGACAGAAGAGTCCCAAAAAGGGCCAGCGATCCGATTATCCATTTGTTGTCATAAAGATCGTCCAGATTGATATGCAGGGCGCCGGCAAAAAGGAGAAAACTGAGCATGCCTTGCATGAGGGTTTCGCTGAAATGAAAGGAGTCGGCCAATGATCGGGCCCAGTCCTGGATGCCCTGGTGGAAAACTCCCGCCATTACTAGCACAAGTGAAAGAAGCAGAGATACTGTCATGACCCCGATAGTTGTCGGGAGCCCGATGGTGCGGTGGTTCAAATAACTGAACAATGCAGTCAGCGTCAAAATCAGGGCAATGATCTCAAAAAAATCCATTTATTCAGGCGATCAGGATTTTTTAGTAAAAAGGACGAGCACCGCGGTGTAGCCGTGCAAAATGCTACGATTTCCGACGGGTCCGATCTCTCCGTTGCAAAAAAACCCTGCCAGGGGGAATGGACCCAAGGAATCCTGCACCATTTTCGAGTCGTGATGCGGGAACCCGAAAAGATTCTCCCCCCTGCCGCTGCATGAAAAGAGACATCCCCCGAAAATGGTTTCATCGTCAAGGGCAGCTTTGGCAAGGGCCAGTGATGCGGACAGGTCCTCGTCTGCAGCTTCGGCATCGCGCAGTTGAAACTGGAGAGTCTGCCCCGGCCGGGGATACGCCCCAACCGTCAAAGTTCCTCCCTTCGGATCGGCCGCAAGGAGATTGCGGATGAGAAAATCCCCCCTCAAAAACTCCTCCTGATATTCATCGATAACCAAGCCGAGAAAGAGGTTGAACTTTGACCTTTCCCGAATGGAGGGAGGGAGATCGTTATAGGTTTCCGCCAGTATCGTGAAGGCTGGTTTGTTGGCGATGGAGATGATTTTGTTTTTGTCCACTTCGGTGATGGTCCAGGTTTCTCCGATAGGGGTGCAGCCTTGCGAAATAACTCCCTCCAGACGAACATCGCCGCCCACGGAGAGAGCCAACATCCCCTCGTTGAAAACTTTACCGTCGAGGTAGAGAAAAGATTCTGGTTTACCGGCCAGGCCCGCAGCAAGGCCGCCGAGAAGAGGATTCGGAGAATAGGCCTCGTTCCAGGACGTCAGCCAGTCATCATTTCGCAAATGGAAGGGGTCGGCCAGGAGGAGCCAGCCATTATTTTCCCGGCGGGAAATTCCCGTCTTTGCCCGCACTGCCTCAGCACTTTGGGTCGAAGCGATTTCCTCCGCGGTGAGGTGCATAGCCTTCAATTTTGCCCCCGGCAGATGGAAGAGACTGAGGACCAACCCGCTGCCGATTTCGATTTCATGCTCATTGGCGATAAGGCCATGGCTCGAGCAGCCCAAAAGCAGGGGGACCCGGGCATTAATGCGAATGATCTCCAGGACTTGTTCTGCGTGGTCAAAAAAAGGCGGTCCCATAAAGACAATCCCGAGGGATACTTCCCCAATTAACTGTTCACGCAGCCCATTGGCCCACTTCTCCAGAACAGCGTCCTCAAAAGGACCCTCCAAATGCTCGGCGATGGAAAAGGAAGCAGTCATCAATAATATCCCGTCTCCAGTTGAATCCACACTCCCCGCCGGGGGCAACGGTTTATCTTTGTAATAACAGCAAAATGCCGGGCTATTGAATGGGGTTTAACTCTGGCACCTCTTCCTCGATCCTTTTGCCGATT
This sequence comes from Opitutales bacterium, assembly GCA_021772535.1. Lineage (GTDB taxonomy): Bacteria > Verrucomicrobiota > Verrucomicrobiia > Opitutales > UBA2987 > JAJFLU01. The sequence continues at coordinate 4,535 of JAJFLV010000227.1, forward strand.
GTAATCTGCGCCTTTTCTAAATCGTAGCGCGCTTGCAGACGCAACCAAATCTGTGGAGTCGTGCCAAAATACTTACCCAATCGCAATGCTGAATCGGCTGTGATGGCTCTTTTGCCCTTAATGATTTCGTGTATCCGCATCGCTGAAATGCCAATATCCTTGGCTAAACGATACTGCGATGCCGATACTCCACTTTCCTAATCGGCGGCCCTTCAATTTTTCCAATCGATTTCCGGGTGGAGCGCGGAGGTCTTTTATTGTCAAGCGATACTATCTTTTCAGACCTGTTGTTTTCCGCCAAGTGATAATAAATGTTGCAGAAAGCAGCAGGAGAAGGGCCGTGGAGGGTTCCGGGATGGTAGCCAGGGTGTTGATTTCGGATAAAGAAAGAGCGCGGTCGTAGATGGTGATATCGTCGATGCCGCCATGATGGAAAAACCCTTCACCACGGCCTATGGTGAG
>JAJFLV010000228.1 GCA_021772535.1 Opitutales bacterium
ACCGAAAAGATGATCGAAGATCACTCCGATGTGGTTAAAAGATTTCTCCAGGCAACCAAGAAGGGATGGGAATACGCCTTGGACCATGTTGAGGATACGGCCGATCTAATCATTGCCAAATACTCTCCCCACCTGGATCGCGATTATCAGTTAGCCTCTCTTCGACGCATTGCAGATTTGGTCAGTCCGGACGGTCAACTGCCTCTCCACCCGATGGAACCGGCAAAATGGAAGGCGAGCCAGGAAAAATTTTTAAAAATAGGTATCCTGAAAGCGCCCGCCGACCTTGATGTTCTCCTTGATTTCCACGCCGAACAATAAACCGCGGCACAGGTTTCCCCACTCTTACAAACCCCAGAATGATTATTTATTGCAATGCCAAGGTCCCCGTCACGTTGCTTCCTGAAACTTTTTCCAAAGCCTGCGGCAGTGAGGCATTTTTGTTCGATCCGGCCGTTACTTGCGATATAGGAGTTTCCGGCGATCGGATTTTGGCGGTAGCATTGCCGGGCGAGGGCGAGTTGCAGGGGAAGCGGGTCGATCTTGGAGGCCGGATGGTTTTTCCGGGTTTTGTCGATGCTCACACCCACATCGACAAAGCCTATTCCTGGAATCGCGCACCCAATCGCAGTTGCGATTTCCTGGAGGCAGGCAAACGGTTCGAAGCCGACAAATCGCTTTGGAATGAGGATGACCTCTATTTGCGTGGTAATTTTTCACTCAGATGCGCCTGGGCTCATGGAACCGTTGCCATGCGAACACATCTCGATGCCAGCGACCAGGTCTCCGACATGGTGTTTTCTGTCTATAACCGGTTAAGGGCAGAATGGGCGGGCCGGATTTCCCTGCAAGCTGTGGCGCTCACCCGCATCGATTTTTTTACCGAACCATCAGAGGATGGCCGTCGCCGGGCGGAGCGGTTGGTGGACCGGGGAGCCGAATATATTGGGGCCATGCCGATCATGAATCCGGATCTGGACCAACAACTCGATCGATTGATGGCATTGGCCAAAGACCTTGGGCTCGGTCTCGATCTGCATGTCGATGAAAACAACGACCCCTCGGCAGAGTGTCTGAGGAGAACCGCCCAAGCAGTCTTGCGAAATGAATTTCCGTATCCGGTGGCATGCGGGCATTGCTCGAGCCTGGCTCTGCAAGAACCGGACCGGCAACGGGAAACGCTGGCTTTGGTCAAATCGGCCGGAATCAAAGTCATATCCCTGCCAATGTGCAATCTTTTCCTGCAGGACCGCAAATTTAATGGCAGTGAACGCGAAGGGGGGACTACCTCCACATCGACACCTTTGTGGCGGGGCGTTACACTATATCACGAGATGCTTGAGAGGGGCATAACCCTGGCCTGCGCCAGCGACAATGTGCGGGATGCCTATTTTGCTTACGGGGACTACGATATGTTTGAGACGTATGTGCAATCCTTGCGTATCGGCCAGTTGGAATCTCGTTTGGCCCAATCCCCGCAACTGGTTACATCGACACCGGCAGAGATTATGAACTTGCGAGACTTTGGAACGGTGGAGCCCCGCAAACGGGCAGAATTGGTAGTCTTTCCCGGAAGAAGCTTCAACGAGCTGCTCTCCCGTCCTTTTACTCCACGGCAATTGATTTCGGGAGAAGAATTCAGGCAGGCTGAGCTACCTGATTTTTCCGAATTGGGTTAATTCGAATTTCCCCCCTCCGGAATCAATGGATGTTAATCTAAACGGAAGCCTTGATATCGCTACCTTCGGCTCGTTTGAATCTTCTGCGAATCCAGATAACAAAACCGGCCAGCATGAACAAGGGGAGAAGGGTAAGCAAAGCCGTCGTTTGGTAAAAAGCGGCCCGGGTTTCCTCCCGGGCGGAAAAACAGACAGAGCAAGCCAAAGCGGATTGCGGTAGCCAAACGGCAAAGAGAACCATAATCACCCCTGTTTTCTGCTTTAAATTTACCGCTGGCATCAAATTTGGTTCAATTTAAATAGACCAGTATATAGAGGATTGGCCACACTCCGACAACAAAATACCAGAAGATTTGTGAGGCCCAAAACTCTTCCCTGGAGAGTTGATTTTTGTGTAATTTTCGCTGCATCAGGTAGAGAACCAGCAAGGCGGCAAGCGCATGCGAGCCATGAGCGCCGATTATCAGGTAAAAGAAGCCGCCAAAAGTGCTGGAGGTCATGGTCAGTCCGAATCCGATCAGCTTGACCCATTCATAGCCTTGAAAAACTACAAAGATAGTTCCCAAAAAAATAGACAGACGTAGAAGTATCTTGGCTGCATCCGGGTTTTTTGCCTGGCCAAATGTACGTTCGGCTCGAAAGAGCATAAAACCGCTGGCCAGAAGAACTAAGGTATTTATGGCAGTTGCGTTTACGGGCAGGCGTGGCTGATCCGGCGGAGGCCAGAATAAAGTGCCCGATTTAACGATCATATAAGCGCTGATAAGGGCGGCGAAAAACATGATCTCCATGGCTACAAAAAAGATCATGGCCAGCACTCCGTTGGGCAGAAACGGGGTGTCCCGGGATGAGCCGGGGCTCTTGCTTTCTATGAAAGTGGATTCCAGGATTGGACCCTCAAAATGATGTTATAGCGGAGGAAGGCTATTTTTGCCTCCAAGTGCTGCGCAAATTTAATTGGTATGGCCGACGCCATGGCCTTCCAAGGTGGAAACCGGCATGTTGTTATGGTTTACCCAATTGGAGCCATCCGGTTTCATAACATCAGGGGAGACGCCAAAGAAAAACAGTCCAAGGAACAACAACGCCGTGAACAACATGTACCAAACATAGCGCTTTTCAATATTCAGATGCATGAAATAAGCGCCCACCATGGCTGCCTTGACTACAGCTATGCCAAAAGCGGCAATAAGCGTGACTGCCTTTATGCCCATCATTGGGCCAAGGATGCTGAGAACCAGGAGGAACGTTAAAATGGCCCAGATTTTGATATAGTTCGGATGTGTGTGTGCGCTTTCTTCGCTCATGGCAGGATTTTTTTTATTTAGATATTTGTCGAAGCGATTACTTGGCAATGTAGAAAAGAGGAAAGAGGAACAGCCAGACGATATCTACGAAGTGCCAGTAGATGCCGATGTACTCCACCCTAGGGAGATGCTCCCCTTTACGGACACCAATGGAAATTATGCCCATTATGACCATTCCGGCGATGACGTGAAGCCCGTGCAGGCCGGTCGCGGTGTAATAAAAAGACCAGAAATTATTGGCGAACAAAGTATAGCCATGCGAAATTTCTGTTGTCCATTCGTAGGATTTAACGAGGAGAAACACTCCTCCTCCGCCAATGGTGCACCAGATATATCGAAAGGCTTTTGTGAGATCCCTGGCCTCCGCAGCTTGGTGGGCCAGCACGATGGCAAGACTCGAGGTCAAAAGAACAAAAGTGTTGAGCGCCCCCGCCGGAGTGCTCGTGTGCGATGCGTATTCACCCCACTCGGGGTGACGAAGGCGAAACATTATGTAGCAGGCGATCAATCCTCCGAAAATGACGATTTCCGAGACGACCACCCACCAAACAGCTAGTCGGCCTGTGGGGATGCCGGTGGCGCTTCTGGAGGTTGCTATGGGCGCTTGAAATGACATGGTTTATATTTCTGCAAAGATTCCGGGTATGGTTAAAATGATTAAAGTATTCAGGTTTTTTCCGTGAGGTGATTCGAATTAATTAGGCACGTTTTGGGGCCAATAATCTTCCTCCCGACCCGGAACACTGTATTCATAGGGACCCCGGTAAACGACCGGCATTTCCTTGAAATTGCCATGCGGGGGGGGGGAGGGCGCCGTCCACTCGAGAGTGTTGGCCTTCCAGGGGTTCATTCCGGCCTTCTTACCTCTAAATAGACTCATTACGAAATTGATCAGAAACGGAATTTGGAAAAGCAGCATGACAACGGCAGACCAAGTGGCAAAAATCCGCAGATTATGCATATCGGGAGTCGCCAGGTCGGGAAAATTTTTGAAGTTATAAATGCGGCGGTGCTGCCCCCCAATCCCTAGAACGAAAAGAGGCAGGAAGACACCATTGAAACAGATGATGGTGCCCCAAAAGTGGATCTTGCCCAGAGTCTCGTTCATCATCCGGCCAAACATTTTTGGAAACCAATAATAGATGGCCGTGAAAAATCCGATAATGGCAATGGGGAAAAAGGTGTAATGGAAGTGTGCGAGGACAAAGTAAGTATCGTGGAAATAAATATCCGTGCCGCTGGAACCCAGATATATCCCGGTCACGCCCCCGATGAGAAACTCCGCCAGAAAGGCCAGGGCAAAGAGCATGGCTGTGGTTAATCGAATTGACCCGCCATATAGAGTGGCAATATAGCAAAATAACATTTCCGCAATGGGGATGGAAATAAGCACCGTGGTGACCGTGAAAACATGGGCCATTCGGGGATCGATTCCTGCTATGAACTGATGGTGGGCCCAGACAAAAAAGCTCAAGATGCCGGTTGCAAACGTAGTGTAGAGAATAGTTTTATAGGCGAAAAGCTTCTTTCTGGCAAAGACGGTGATCACCTCCGCAACCACTCCCATGGCGGGCAAGAGGACCACATAGACCTCGGGATGTCCGAAAAACCAGAACAAATGCTGCCAGAGTACCGGGTCCCCTCCGGCATCGGGGTTATAGAATGTTGTGCCCAATACCTGGTCGAACAGGAGCATGACCGCCCCCGCAATCAATGGGCCGACCGAGGCCATGAAGAGGATGCTGGCGATCACGATCATCCACACCACAATTGGTATGTCGTACATTTTCATGCCCTTGGCACGCGCGTTCATGGTGGTGGTGATAAAATTGATTCCCCCCAGCAGAAAGGCCACAAATTCAAGGGCCACAGCCAGAAGCCACAGAGGGGCTCCAAATGGAGTCAAGTTGTATTGGGATTGGGCGGAAAGCGGCGGGTAGGCCGTCCAGGCGCCGCCGAAACCACCGCCAGGTACGAAAAAAGAAGCGAGAAGGACGACGACGCTGAGCAGGAAAATCTGGTAAGAGAGCCGGTTTACACGAGGAAATGCCATATCATCGCAACCGATCATCAGGGGGATGAGGAAGTTGCCCAGAGCGGCGATCAATATCGGCATGGCAACCCAGAAAATCATGATGGCGCCATGGTTGGTAATGAGCGAATTATAGGCCAGAGGGGTAACGGTACCGAAGCCCGGCACGGATTCCCCCGGATAGGCCAGTTGCATGCGGAAAACATAGGCCATGTAACCGCCGATCAACGCCATAATCATGCCGGTAAACATGTATTGCATCGCGATCATTTTGTGATCGGTGGAGAATATGTATTTACTCCAAAAGTCCGGTTCCCCGTGGTGGGTATGGACTTCCTCGGTTGTTTCTGCTGTGGTTACAGCTTCAGCCATTATTGTTATCCTCCGGTTTCCCTTGATCTATCTCTTCTGCCCTGGCTATCCGCTCGTTATCAAGAATTCCCCCTTGTTCTTCTATCCAGGCATGATGAGTTTCCGCCGTCTCAATGGAGATGCGGGCGGCCATGATACCATGTCCTATGCCGCAAATCTCGGCGCATTGAACATCGTATTCACCGGTCTTGGTAGGCTCGAACCACCCGGTGATGACTCGGCCTGGGATGGCGTCCTGCTTAAGCCTGAATACTGGAATTGAAAAGCTGTGCACAACATCTTTGGACTCCAATTGGAAATGGTAGAGGGTGTCCACTTTAACGTGCAGGCGATCCACCGTTTCAATGTCGTCCGGGGTGTCCAGAACTCCATCGGGGCCGGGGTGAGTGAAAACCCAGGACCATTGCCGGCCAGTTACGCGAATGGTTTCATCGGCCGGAGGAAGATCCTGTTTGACCTTGTACCATACCATCACCGCGCCCACAATGATGACGATGTCGCAAAGAATGATCAGATAGTGCGGATAAGCTATCCAGTTGTGTTCCTTCTTTTTCTCCCCACTGACATACTGGGCCTTAACCCCTTCCTTGCGGCGATACCGAATAATAAAATAAAACAGTACCGCCTCGGCCAAAATAAACCAGAACCCCACGATAATAGTGATTAGGGTAAAGAGGCCGTCTATATGACCTCCGTAGGTCGATACGTTGTCTATTAAACTCTCAATCATCCAAGTTCCGCCTTTCTGTTAGATTGTCCGGTTGAGGTTTCAGCACCTTCAATAGACGAAGATGATTACGCTTAAACCGTAAAGAATGCATCCTATCAGTGTGATCCTGAAGGCGATTCGGGCTACAATGTCGCTAATATCCTCTTCCCTGGTATTTCCCATCTCGATCTATTTTTATTGTTCTATTCTTGTTCAGTTCTCCCAAAGCGAGTTGATGTAGGCGATCACGTCGAGCATAGCCTGTTCGTTGGCCAGCGTCATTGTCATCGGACGCATCTGCATACCAGTTATATCTTCGGGGTTGGTTCCTCGAACCCCCGATTTGAATTTTTTCAACTGCGACAGAATGTACCAATCGTTCAGCCGGATGAGCGGGGGAGCGCTGAGCGCCTGATTGCCCTGCGCCTTGTCACCATGACAGGCCATGCAGATCGCATAGTGGTCTTTGCCGCGGTCGGAATTTCCTGAGAGGGTCGTTTCTCCTTTGTTGGGTGTGAGGGATTCCACATAGGCTGCCACCTCTTTGACATCTTTCTCCGAGGAGATGGTTAAAGACATGGGCCGCATTTGCATTCCTTCTATGTCCTTTGGGTGAGTGCCCCTGATTCCAGACCTGAATTTAATCAGTTGCGCCTCGACATACCAGGCGTTCAAACCGGCAATATGGGGCGCATTGACGGCTTTGTTTCCCTCGCCCCCGGCTCCATGGCACGCCGTGCACAATTGAAAAACAGCCTTCCCTCGGGCCGGATCATGGCTGAATGCCGCTTGCCAGGATCCGCAGAATACCACTACTACGGCAATCAACCAGGGCATTTTCCCCCTGAAATTAATCACGTCGCATATGTTCGTTCGGGTTCCTTTTTTCAATTATGCAATATTTAAGTGTTCTTTTAAATTGTTAAAAATTTCCGCCCTTTGCCAGGTGCGGAAATTCGCACTTACAGTCTGTGGTAGGTTTGCCTTGTCAATACCAAAGAGCCAATTCAGATGAAAAATATTATTTTTTTTGATAATTAGGACCTAGGAATTGCAAGTTTGCCCTTTCTTCCCCAATCTATTTATTCGGCTGAATATAAAAAAACTTTGGTTAAATCTCCTTCTTTGCTGCTTCGGAAAAATTGCCGTAATTAGGAGCCGATTCGCTCCTATTTGAGGTCGAAGACGTATCGGATGAGGAAGACCAAGGCCAGAACATAGGTCAGAGGGGAGATTTTTTTATAGCTTCCCGTTCCCGCCATTATGGCCACATAGACGATGAATCCCACCGCGATGCCTTCGCTGATGCTGAAGGCCAGCGGCATGACCAGAAGGGTGACAACCGTCGGCGCAAACTCCCGCAGGTCCCCGAAATCGACATGGCGGATGGCCTCCATCATGAATATACCCACCATGACCAGGGCCGGAGCTGTTGCATTTGGGGGAATGATGACCAAAAGCGGGGTAAAAAATAGGGCTAGTAAAAAACAGAGACCGACTACAACAGCCGTTAATCCAGTGCGCCCTCCCGATTCCACGCCCGCCGCCGATTCAATGTAGGAGGTTACGGTGGAAGTCCCCAGGCAGCTTCCCACCACGGTGGCGGCAGCGTCTGCCGTGAGTGCGGACCCCATCTTGGGCAATTGCCCGTTCTCGTCCACCAGGCCCGCCCTGCGGGACACTCCGATCAGCGTGCCGATGGTATCGAACATATTTACAAACAACATGGCGAAAATAATTGTCCACGATTCGGAGAAGTGTCTGATCGGATACATCAGGTCGAACTGGAAGAACGTGTTCGCCATGCTCTCAGGCAGGCCCATGAATTTCTCCGGCAAAGGGGTCACGAAATTACCCTCTCCGGCAGGTACGAAAAATCCGATTACCGTAACAATTACAATGGATAACAAAATCGCTCCCGGAATTTTTTTGATAACCAGGATGACGGTCAGGGCGATCCCGAAAAGCACCATCAAGGCCGGGCCTGAGGAGAGATCGCCGATGGTCACGAAGGTGGCTGGTTGAGCTACGATTATTCCTCCGTTGCGCAATCCCAGGAAAGCGATGAACAGGCCGATTCCACATTGCACACCAATTTTCAGATTGTGGGGTATGGCGTTGGCGATTTTTGTGCGAACACCCGTAACGGATAGCAGGAGGAATAGGATACCATTCCAGAAGGTCATTCCCAGGGCCGCTTCCCAGGAAACCCCCAGGCCCAGACAGACCGTGTAGGAGAAAAAAGCGTTCAGCCCCATTCCCGGAGCCAGGGCCACCGGGTAATTAGTTAGAAAGGCCATCAAAAATGTGCCCGCTGCGGCGGAAAGGGCCGTCACCGTAATGAGGCCCGCCACCGGCATTCCGCCTGCCTGTAGAATGTTGGGATTAACCACCAGCACATAGGACATGGCGGCAAAGGTAGTTAACCCGGCCAGCAGTTCGGTCTTAAGGTTGGTTCCGTGTTCCCGCAGATGAAATAATTTCTCAAGCATGATGTTAGAAGAGGGGAGGATTAGGGTAAAAAAGATCTGTCAGGTTAGGCGGGCTCTATCCAGCACCATCTCCAAAGCATTGTCAAGGAACGGCATGGAGGAGCGATTTTCGCAATTGGTAAAAGCTTCTTGGCAACGAGGGTCTTTCCTGTTTATTGTCTCTCAACATGTTTGTCATTCGTCTTTGCAAAATCTCTTTGGTTGCCGCTACGGCATTGTTTTTAGCCCTTGTTGTTCTCAACAATCTGACCGATTACGGGTCGAATTACGCTTTTGTGGAGGGTGTTCTTTCCATGTCAACAACCTTCCCGGGCAACGATTTGATGTGGCGATCCATCGAATCGCCTCTTATTTACACCTTGTTTTACTGGTCGATAATTCTCTGGGAGACCGTCGCAATGGCCCTCTGTATCTGGGGAACGGCGGCTTTGATAAAATCACTGAATGCCCGAGGCGATGTTTTCAACAGGGCCAAAAAATTCGCCGCTGCCGGGCTGACCCTGAGCCTCCTGCAATGGTATGTGGCTTTCATTACGGTGGGAGGGGAATGGTTTTTAATGTGGCAGTCGGAGGATTGGAATGGCCAGGACGCTGCTTTTCGCATGTTTGGCATCATTGGAATAACGCTTGTTTTTCTCACCCTCAAGGATGAAGATCTGGAGGAGGCCGAAAAGGGCTGAGATTGAATCCAAAGATAAATAATATCTTCCTGAATGAACCAAGGTTTCAATTATGATGACCTACATCGCAGACGTTGAAAAAAATACCTTTTGGGCCCACCGCTCATGGACCCGCTTTGCAGAGATTGAGGACAAACACAATCACCTCATCGTGGTCCCCGTCTTCGGCTTTGCCGATTGGGGCCTGGGACATCCCATGGACCTGGAGGAAATCGCAGGTATGGCTATTCTCAAGCAGGCAGTTAAAACCATTAAGGGTTTTCTTTCCCTGATTGTCGTTCCACCTCTTCGCTTCGTTCTCGGTCCCTATCAAAATTGCGCCTTCAGTCTCGATCCGGAGACCGCCTACGATTTCGTCGAAGAGGTCGTTCACTCGATCCATATTACCGGCTTTAACAAAGTAGTGTTTTTCAACACCAGTCCATGGAACGAGGAAATCATCAACAAAGCCTGTGCCCGCGATCTGCGGATCAAATACGCCATGCAGATGTTCAGCATCAATCTCTATGGCCTCGGGCTAGACTTTCACCCTGTCCGCAGCAAGTCCCGTAGTCAGTTGCAGACTATGGGAACCTATTTGCTCGAAAAAGAGCCCATCCTATCCGCGGATGAGGGGAAATTGGTTCCCTCCGATGCCCTTGAATTGGGCGAGGCGGCCCATGCTCCCGCCCTCGTTGATTTTACTCCCATTGAGCAGGCCAGAAGGGAAGGTTCCGCTTTGCTCCGGCAAACCGGGGAGAGTCTGGCCGGGCTCCTGCTCGAAATCAGTGAACGTCCACCCTTGCCGCACGACGGGGTTATTTACCAGAAGAAAGGACTTTAAACATCATGCTATTGCCCAAATACCGTGACCGTTACCTTCCAGCCTTGAGCCTGCAACAAATCGAGGCCATACCCGACAAAGAGTCCATCCCGGTCATTATTCCCACGGGGGCTATCGAACAGCACGGCCCTCACCTGCCGGTGGGTGTGGACTCGATACTCGGACAGGCCTACCTGGGGGCAGCTCTACCTTTGGTAGCTGAAAATGTGCCGGTGTATGTGACGCCCCCCATTACCATTGGCAAAAGCGACGAGCATAGGGGATTTCCCGGCACTCTCTTCATTTCGACCAAAACCCTGGGCCGTCTTTTGACTTCTATCGCGCGGCAACTGCACACCTGGGGTTTTCGCACCATCGCCATATTAAATACCCACGGTGGCAATATCTCTGTTCTTCGCTATTCCATGCGTCAAATTCAATCGGAATTGGGTATGAGGGTCGTCCTCTTAAGGCCTACCTACAAACCGCCCCTTTCGGCACAGGAGGATGCCTACGGTTTGCACGCCAATGAAGTGGAAACCTCCAATATGCTGGAAGTAACTGAAGGGCTTGTGGATATGTCCCAAGCCCGTTGTGAATACCCCGCCCGCGTTGGCGAGCCGGGAGAGCTACGCCCCGAAGGAGCACCTGCCACTTTCACCTGGATCACCAGTGATGTTTCGCGTTCCGGCATTATCGGCGACGCCGCTGCGGCCACCCCTGAAAAAGGCAAAGAATGGGTTGCCAACTATGCTCAAAGCCTCGCCCAGGAAATCACTAAACTTTCCCACTGGGCCCAGAAAAAAGCCGGAGAATAAGACAACACCAGATCCTAACCGTTTTTCCACTTGAAAATCGTGGGGTTTTTAAAAAAAAATTAAATTTTTTTCAGTGCGGTGCTGCCAAATACGTTATTCACGATAGGGGTGGAGTAATTTTCCACCGTGCTAAGTGGCTCTGAATTGGAGGGATGTGGAGTTGTTCACAAAATGCTCACATGGAAAAGGCTACTTATTCACAACTTGTTCTTTTTCAATGTTTTAGGTCACTTTTTATTTGACAAGTATTTCATCATACACGATCTTACGTGCAGTTCTTTGGAAGAAATATGGCAATTTGCCGCAGCAGTCTTCGGGCCGCCGCGGTGAAGAGTCTCAAGATACTCCCGGGAAACCGGGCAAATGTCAGGCCAAAACTGGTGGGCCTGGCTCCTTTGGAACAACCATTGAGCTACTTCGGTAGTTCTAAGGTTGGGAAGAAGGCATATTCCACCCGTTTCGCCGCCGGGGGTCGTGCCTTGGCGAGACACGAAAAGCGGAGCGCGGCAGTGGGTCGCTGCAATTATGGTTCCAGCGGCCAACTGAGTGAGTTTGTTTTAGAGGCGCCTCGGCGATTATAAAACGAACAATAGGGTGACCCGTGCACGACGGGTCGTGGATGCTACCATGAAGACCAGTCCGGGCAGGGCATGCTGGTGAGGGCAATCTCGCCGAAAGGCCTCCAAAAGCTAAGCGCAGGAGGTGCGAAAAGGCAGCCTTGAATCGGAGAGCGCTTGAGGTTTAGAGCAATCTGGACCTTGAGAGTTCCTAAGAAGTGCGGGCGGTGTGA
>JAJFLV010000229.1 GCA_021772535.1 Opitutales bacterium
GTCGAAATGGGAGCGTTCGGGGTCAGAGGTGTCCAGCCGCAGATATGGCGTAAGAGTCAAGGAGAGGTCACGGTCTTCCCATTCTTTGTAAAACTCGGCTTCCAATTCCAACGAGGCGGTAATCCTCCCGGACTGGTCCTCCTGCTTCGGCTTTTTGACGAAAACCCGAACCTCAACACCAACATAACCTGTGCGCTCCCAATTCTCAAAAAAAGCGGCGTTGGCGGCGGGGCCAGTCAATCCCAGCCCCGCCAGCCCAAACCAAATGGCGGTTCTTGCCATTCTCTGTCTGTCAGCGAACATTGCGCAATGTGTCTCGCTCGAAATCGCGGTCCCTAAGACCTTGTGTGAATTGATAGCCATTCCATTCCAAAAGAGTGCTTTTGCCCGTCTGGTGGTTGACCATGTGGAATTTGTCCGCCCTCCAAAATCCATCGCCATAAAGCTTGTAATCCTTTTGGGTGAGAGTCTTCAGCAGTTCGCCCTTACGATCGAAATAATCGATTTTCAGGCTGCGGTACTCCTCTTTGTCGAGCCATATCACCTGTTTGGTATAACCCGAATTGGGGTCGACTGGATAGCGCTCCAGAACGTAGGCGTGAAATCCCTCCAGGGTTTCCTCCCGGAGAAATTTATAGGTGTATTTTTCGACCTCCTGGGAAGAGAGATCCTCGTAGGAAAACTCGCTTCCCACGAAGGGCCCCGATTTATTATTGGCCGATATGCGTTTGACCCGTTTGAGAGCCGGCAGGTAGAGCCACTGATCGTCGTTGCCAACTAACTGTGTGTGGACCAAAAAGGCCGTTCCCTTGACGTCTCGCGGATAATCGAAAACAACGAGGTTTTTATCCCCCGCCTCTACCTGTTCGAGAGAGCGGTAGCGCATTTGCCGGGTGCTGGATTCTCCATGGCTATTGCGCAGAATCATTTTCGCCTCGGCAACCCAGTCCCCCCAACCGGAATCCCGGATCTCCGCTGCCTCGGCAATGGCCACACCTTTTTTCTCCGGCGTTAGAGAAGCAGTTCCCGGCAGGCTTGCCAAGTCGCCCCAAGCCATATTTCCGGAAATCGGGAAAAAGGCGGCTACCGTCCATAACAACCTGCTGGTGCGGCTGTATTGTTTGAGTCGAGCATTCAATTTCATTTTTTTATTAGGCAGTGACTGGATTGTTTTCATAGGTAAGGGTTCCTTTAGTTGATTCGAGATTTTCGGTTTTAGATTTTTTGCGATCAAAAGTGAGGAGCAACGCTGGCAGAAAGAGAAAATCCACCACCAACGCCAAGGCGATAACGATTGCCGTCAATTGACCCATCCAGGCGTTAAGCCGGAAGGTGGAGATGCTCAAAATCCCGAAGCCGACCACCAGAATTACAGTCGTAATGACAAGGGCTTCTCCCACCCGGTTAAAGGCAAACCGGACGGCCTCCTCGGCATCGAGCCCATGTTCGCGGCGGCCCCTCAGGTACTTGGTCAAAAAGTGCACCGTGTCGTCCACCACGATGCCTAACGTCATTCCGGTCACGGCGGAAAGCGAGAGCCCCATCTCACCGATGAGCAGACCCCATAATCCGAAGCCTATGATGGCCGGCACAAAGTTGGGCACCAGGCTGATCAACCCGTAACGGCTGCTGCGCAGGGCGATGGCCAGAATAAAGGAAATGAGCAGCACCGCCAGGGCCGTCCCCGTGAGCATCCCCTTGATGTTGCGCTCGGACAGATGGGCGAACATAACTGATGGGCTGGAGGCTTCCGCATGCATGATTTCAGGAAAATTTTCCTTTTGCCAGAGTGCGGCCCGGTCCATCAGTTCCCTCATTTCCCTGGTTGAAAGATTGGTCAGAATGACCGTGAAACGTGAAGCCGATTTGTCCACATTGATCTGGTTGTTGACGTCAAGCCCGTAGGGCAGGGACATTTCGTATAATAAAAGGTACTGGGCCGCCATCTCACGATTGTCGGGTGTGCGGTGCCATTCCGGATCGTCTCCATGGAGGTTTTTATTGAGCCGCTTCATCGTGTCCGAAAGTGTGACCACTTGCTGCACCCCCGGTTGCAGCCGATACCATTTGGCATAGGCGTCCAGTCCCTCCAGATAAGAGGGATTGCTGATACCGCTGGTTTCTCCCGCTCCTATGGAGTACTCGATGGTGTAAATACCGGTCAGGTTATCCATGGAGTAGTCGGTGTCGTTGCGAAAGGTAGTGTCCTTGCTGAAATAGTCCACCCACTGGTCGTTCAGTTCTATGCGGGTGAGAAAAAGCGCCAGTAATGCGGTGATCCCGACAGAGCCCCAGAGAAAGACCGGGCGGCGATGAATTATGGTATTGGCCAGGCTCTCCATCCAGGCTGGAGTTTCCCTTTGGCGGCTGCTTGCCTTGATGGGGAGAATCGAAATCAGGGCCGGAAGGAAAAATATGGTGAAAATCCAGGCTGCAAACACGCCCATTGCAACCACATTGCCAAGGTGGCGGAAGGGTGGCGAATCGCTGAAATTCATGCTTAGGAATCCAACCGCAGTTGTGATTGTGGTGAGAAAGAGCGGCTGGAAATTGGTTCTCATGCTCTCCACCAGGGCATCCTGACGTGAGCGGCCACGGCTCATCTCCTTTAAAAAAGTGACCAGCAAATGGATGCTGTCCGCCACTGCCAGGGTCATGATCATGGTAGGAGCAGTGGAAACTACCGGCGTTAGCGGGATTCCCAGCCAGCCCATCAAACCCATACCGGTGATGGCGGAGAAAAAGATGACTATGATGGCCCCGAATGTTCCTCCCACGGACCGCAGGAGGAGAGCCATGACGATAAAAATACCCAAATACATCAACGGCATGATGGAAGACATGTCTTCGATGCTGGATTCGCCGAATGCTGTGTTAAGCATTACGATACCGGTCAGACGGACCTCGAAGCCGGGAAATTTTTCCTCAAATTCCTTTGCTAACAGCCGAGAAGCGGTGGCGGCCGTCATTGCCTCGGTGCTCTCCTTCTCTGGAAGAGTGAGAGTCACATTGATTCCAGTCACTTTTTCGTTGGTGCCGATTAACCGATTGTTCAGAAGAGGTTCCTTGTAGGCGAGCTCCCTTGCCCCAGCCAGTTCTTCGGCAGTTCGATTGATCGGATCCAGGACCAGGTCTCCCACCATCAGATCGTCTTCTTCTGCCCGCGAATACTGAAAATTGGTGATCGAATCCACCCTGGTGGCGAAAGGCAACTGCCAGGCTCGATCGGTCAGCCAGGCAACTGCCTCGAGGTAATTCCCGGTAAAGACCTTCTCCTTATCCTGGGAAAGGACGAAGATCACATTGTTATCTTTGGTATAGATATTGCGGATGGCCTCGTAGGCGGCCAGTTGCGGATTATCCTCACTGAAGAATACCCGGTAATCGTTTTTCATTTTGATGCGGCCGAGGCCGCTGCCAGCGGCAACAACAAGAGCCAGAGAGGCAACCATTATGGGCCACCGCCAGCGGAGGACCCACCGGCCAAATCGCTCCGGTGAAATTGGTGTGAGGTAATTTTTGATTTTCATTGTTTTAATCTATTTGAAGTGAATGTTTACTTAGAGTTTTGGTTAAAAAAATCGCCGGAAACTAGTGTCTCCCGACATGTTTGGAATGAAGGTGGAAAATGGGGTATCTATTTGATAATCAAGGAATTAAAAGTGAATACTTACTTACTTATCGGGACAAAAAAATGTTTTAACAATTTTCTTTCGCAATGCGGTCGAAGAGCCGGCCGAGTTTTTCAATTTTCAGGTATTTTTCTATGGCTTCATCCTTGAGACCCATGCCGCGAAGGGCGAACCAGGTCGTGTCATAAATCAAGGCATCTTCATTTTTACGGTAATCGAATACCGGTTCGGGCGGCAGGGTGTTTAGCCGCTGCACCATGACCATGTGGTGGGAAAACCAGAGCCGCTCCTCGTGGTTGAGGGGGGAGGGGACCATATCCCCGGCTTTTTCAGCCGCCTCCAGGGAAGCTTTAAAAGATTCTAGCATAAGGTAGAAGCTTCCTTCCATAAAAGTCCGGGCAAATTTGCCATCCTCGGTCATACTCTTAAACATAAGGCGGGGCAAAGCATCGGCGTCAGCCACCCCAACGGACTGTTTGATAAAGCGGACCATCAGATAAACAAACAGCACAAGAGTCTCCGTCGAGGGTTCGAGTTTAGAGACAAAGTTCATGGCGTCCCCTTTGGCTTGGCAGAGGCAATCCTGAATGGCTTCAAAGAGACAGTCCTTGCCCGGAAAATGACGGTAAAGGAGGGCCTCGGAAACCTGCGCGGCCTCGGCAATATCTTTAGTCGTCGTGCCCACAAAGCCCTTTTTGGCAAAAAGTGGCGTAGCCGCATCAATGATGGCCTGCTTTCTATCCTCTGAACTAAGTCTGGTTTCTACCATGATGGAGATAGAAGTAAGTGTTTACTTACAATTGTCAAGCGTTTTTTTGTTTATTTTAAAAAAATACTTCAATGGCCATTTCGGAGGGGACTTGACAAGCCAGAGCGGGAGAATTAGGAACATTCTTTTTACAAAACCTCTTTTCCAACGAAAGAGTGGGTTTGCGCCCGCTTTTTTTTTCTTTTAATACAACAACTTAGCCATGAGCAACGAAATCCTTTCAGTTCTCGAATATATGGAGAAGGAAAAAGGGATTACCCGTGAGGACATGATCGGGGCCATCACCAATGCCATCAAGGGAGCCGCCCAGAGGGGAGTTAATGCAGGGCAGGATTTACGGATCGAGATTAACCCTAAAACCGGTATCCTCAAAGCCTGGGCGATGCTTGATGTTGTTGATTCGGTCAGTGATCCGAAAACCGAAATCCATATCGAGAAAGCCCGTATTTTCACCCCCGAGGCACAAATCGGGGGACGGATCGAGAAGGAAATAGATCCCGCTTACCTGGGGCGTATTGCTGCCCAGACTGCTCGCCAGACCATCATGCAGCGGCTTCGTCAGTTTGAGAAAGAGCGTATTTATGATGATTACAAGGACATGATCGGGGACATCGTATCCGGCGTTGTCCGCCGTCGCGAGCGGGGCGACCTTATTGTGGATCTGGGCAAAGCCGAAGCGGTGCTCCCACCCCGTGAGCGAGTCCCTGGCGAAGATTATTCGCCGGGTGAGCGCATTCGCTGTCTTCTCCTGGCCATCGAGCATTCCAACCGTGGGCCAGAGCTTATTTTGAGCCGGGCCAGCGTGCGATTCGTGCGTCGGCTTTTCGAACTCGAGGTAACCGAAATCGCCGATGGCACGGTGGTCATCGAAGCCTTGTCCCGGGAACCCGGTTATCGCACCAAAATAGCCGTCAACAGCAAAGATCCCCGGGTGGATCCGGTAGGCGCCTGCGTTGGCGCCAGGGGAGCGCGAGTTAAGAGCATCGTTCGCGAACTTGGTGGGGAAAAAATCGATATCATTCGCCACTATAGCGATGCCATCAAAATGCTGGAGGAAGCCATCAAGCCGGCCGTTCCCAGGAATATCCGGATCGACGAGGCCAGTCGACGCATCTTTTTTGAAGTCCTGGAGGAAGATCTCTCCATCGCCATTGGCCGCCGGGGTCAGAACGCCCGACTGACTAGTCGGCTATTGGGCTGGAAGCTGGATATTTCCAAGGAAAAGAAGGTCGTGCTTGGTTTCGACGCGCGGGTGGAAGCCGCCATCGCCGGTTGGGATGGCGTTCCCGGCGTGTCCGCCGAATCGGCCCAAAAACTGGTCAGCCTTGGCATCGTCAACCCCGAAGCCTTTGTCGGTGTGGAGGTAGGCGATTTGGTCGGAGCCGGATTTGCCGAGAGCGAAGCCTCCGGTATCATCAACCAAGTCGAAAACTACCGCAGCAGCCACAAAATTGACGTATAGCATTTTATCAAATATAATAACGAGTTATGCCAGTCCGATAAATCCACCAGGATATCGCATCGGCCATTTGATTTAAACACGACATGAGTGTCAGAATTTTCGAGCTTTCCAAGAAAACTGGAATGACCAACAACGAACTCCTTGCTCTACTCAAGGAGAGGGGTTTCATTGTCAAAACCGCCTCCAGTACCGTCGATAATATTTCCGCGGAAAGCTTGGTCGAGGAATTCGGCCAGGAGCCGGAAAAATCCGAACCGACAAAGGAGTTGGAAAAGTCACTTGCCTCTCCCCCCCCGCCGGGCATTCCCAAGCCGGCCTTGCCTCCGGGAATTTTTGTCAAATCCCGCGCTGATGTGGAGCGTGAGCGAAAGGACAAGCTGGAAGCGGAAGGGCGGTTGCGAAAACCGATTCAGCCAATGAAGCCCAAGGTGATGCCGCCGATCCCTGTAGTGGCGAAGACCCTTCCACCTCGGCCTTCCCATTCCGTTCCCTACGTGCCCAAACCCCTCGTGCCGGCTCTTTCGCAAGATGACGCCGAAACAACGCCTCCAGCCGCAGTAGCCTCTCCATCCCCCGCCACCGTGGTCCCTCCGGACCGTACCACCAGTCCACAGCCCGCCACTCCGCCAAAACCGCCATCTCTGATTCCGGAAGCGACTCCGTCTGAATCCCTGGCTGCCGATGAATCTGCTCCCGTCCCCGTCGAATTGAAGTCGATTCAGGTGAAACCTCCCATCGTAGTGCGGGATTTTGCCGAAATAATCGGGTTAAAGCCCTTCCGGTTGATATCCGAGTTAATGGAAAAGGGCATTTTTGCCTCCATGAACCAGGTAATCGAAGAAGATGTGGCACAATTAGTGGCCCAAAAGCATGGTTTTCTTCTCGATATCCGGCACCGCGGTGAGGGCCCAACGGTCGTAACTCAAGAGAAAAAGCCCAAGCCGGTCATTGATGAGAGCAAACTGCTCGAACCGAGACCCCCGGTGGTTTGTATCCTTGGGCATGTGGACCACGGCAAAACCACCCTTCTCGATACCATTCGCCATGCCAATGTGGTAGCGGGCGAAGCCGGGGGCATCACCCAGCATATCGGCGCCTACCAAATCGAGCGTAACGGCCAAAAAATCACTTTTATCGATACTCCCGGTCACGCCGCTTTCTCCAAGATGCGGGCACGCGGGGCTGGCGCCACCGATATCGCCATTCTTGTCGTTGCCGCCGATGACGGTTTTATGCCCCAAACCGACGAGGCTCTTGGGCATGCCCAGGCTGCTGGTGTCCCTCTTGTTGTCGCCATTAACAAGATCGACGCCAAAGGAGCCAATATCGACCGGGTGAAAACCCAGATGCAGGAACGCAATATCGCCTCGGAGGACTGGGGAGGAGAGACCCTTACAGCTTCATTGTCGGCCCTCAATGGGGAGGGCATTGAAGCCTTGCTCGATAGTATCGTTCTTCAGGCGGAAATCTTGGAAAATCTTAAAGCCAACCCCAACTGCCCGGCGGAAGGAACGGTTCTGGAAACCCAAAAAGAGACCGGCAGAGGCGCTACAGCTTCAGTCATCGTGCAAAAGGGTACCCTTAAACTAGGCGACGTACTCCTTTGTGGTCCCTATTTCTGTAAGGCGCGAGCCATAATGGATGACAAAGGCCACAATCTGAATAAAGCCGCCCCGTCAACCCCGGTAAAAGTGATCGGCTGGTCTGGAACTCCTGACTCCGGGAGCCGTTTCATCACGGTCAAGAATGAAAAGGAGGCAAAAAACCTGGCCCAGGAAAATGCCCATCAACTGAAGATCGAGGGGCAGACGGCGCCAGGGGAAGAAATGTCGGCCACCATTGAGAATCTCTTCGCCGCTATCGCCGAAACGAAAAAGAAAATCTTTCGCGTGGTAGTAAAGGCGGATGTCTTCGGCACGGCGGAAGCTCTCGCCGCCAGTCTGCTCGATATCAAAAGTGACAAGGTTGATCTGGAGGTCGTGCAAACTGCTGTCGGCCCCATTAGCAAAAACGACGTCCTCATGGCGAGCGCTTCGGAGGCATCCATCGTCGGTTTTAATATCAATATGGAGGCTGGTGTGTCCGGCGAAGCGAAACATCGCGGCATTACTATCTTTTTGCATAATGTAATCTACGAACTCATCGACCTGGTGAAAGAGGCCATGGCCGAAACTCTCGATCCGGAACTTCGCGAAAACAAGATCGGGGCAGCCCAGGTGCGGCAAGTATTCCCCATTGCCAAAGGCGGGCAAGTGGCCGGTTGCCTGGTTACCGAAGGTCGCCTGGTAAGAGTCGGCAACGCCCGCATTTTACGCCAGGGCGAGGTGCTTCTTGAGAGCAAAATCTCCGCTCTCAAGCGCTTTAAAGACGACGCTACGGAAGTTCGCGCCGGTTATGAATGTGGCGTCAGGGTGGGTGATTTTGACGATTTCCAGGAAGGTGATCAAATCGAGTGTTATGAAATCCTCAAGATCCGTCCTACCCTCTAACTTCCCTGGTCAAACTACGCCTCGATAAATTATAAATAGGGAAGTAGAGAGGTTTTCCTTGTTGCGGTTGGCCAGGGGAAGCGTTTTTTACCACGGCATTTTAAAAATCTACCAGGCAAAACAATGGGCAAGCGAATGGTTCGAGTGAATGAGCTGGTGCGGAGGGAAATCAGCGAAATCCTTCACACCCGTTTTCGGAGCGAAAGTGTCGCCATCACTATTACGGAGGTGAAGGTGGCCAATGATCTTCGCTCCGCCAGGGTCTACTATTCCGTTCTCGGAAACGAGGAGGAGGCGCTATTGGCGCAGGCCTTTCTGAAAAGCCAGGGAAGGGAGATTCGTTTTCTCTTGGGAAGTCGGGTTATCCTCAAATACACCCCTTCTCTTAACTTTGTGCATGACGATTCCATCGAAAGGGGCATCCATTTGAACAGCCTTATTGACGGCCTCGATCTGGAGGAGGAAACCTCTTGAAATAAAAATGTTTTACCCGCAATTTAACCAGGAATTCCGCCAAATGCTGGCAACCATGGAGGACAAAAAGGTGGTTGTATTGGGCCATCTTCGGCCCGACGGTGATTGCGTCGGGTCGCAGATTGCCTTCTGCCGTTGCCTCCTTGCCATGGAAATCGAAGCGGTCTGTATCAATCCCGATCCCATCCCCCGGATCCTGAGGTCTTTTCTCGGCGGCACTCCCTTTTATCTACCCCATGAGTTTTCCGGAGAAGGCTTTTCTGCCGCCAACATGGACTGTGCGGACAAAACAC
The DNA here is from genome assembly GCA_021772535.1 of Opitutales bacterium. Taxonomy (GTDB): domain Bacteria; phylum Verrucomicrobiota; class Verrucomicrobiia; order Opitutales; family UBA2987; genus JAJFLU01. The sequence goes on from JAJFLV010000229.1 coordinate 9,120, forward strand.
GCATCGGCCAGGGCCTGCAGGCCAGGTACCCCGAAATCCTGGCCAATATCGATCATCACATCTCCAACCCGGCCTACGGACGCTACAATTTTATTGATGCCGGTTCCTCTGCCACAGCCGAGATTCTGGCCGGACTCTTTTTGGATTGCGGTCTGCCCATCGACGAGATTGCCGCCCAAGCGCTTTATGTCGGCATTGTAACCGATACCGGTCAATTCCGTTTCCCCTCGACAACACGCCAGGTATTCGAAATTTGCCGTCTGCTGATCGAAAGAGGCGCGGATCCCGCCGCCGCGGCAATGGAGCTTTATGAGCGCGAAAGTCTTTCCAAACTGCGATTGCTGGAACGATTTCTAGCCTCCCTGCAACTTGTATGCGGTGGCCGTGCCTGCATCGGTGTTATAAAAAACGGCGTCTATCAAGAGACTGGGGCTGACAAGGAGGATTCCGAGGGATTGGTCGATTACGCCAGGTCCATCGACGGGGTGGAAATTGCCGTTCTTCTGGAAGAACGCGACGGCGCTATCAAAGGCAGTTTCCGGTCCAAAGATCCGGTCCACCGGGTGGATCAACTGGCCCGAAACTTTAACGGAGGAGGCCATGCCTGTGCCGCAGGTTTTAACTGCCGCGGACATTTGGAAGAATTTTATTCCAACCTGGTCGAGGTATTGCAGGAGCATTTTCGGCAAGCTCAAACTTCACCGATAATCTGATTTTACATTATTTATATATAAATGACCGCCAATCCGCACCCTTTTGAAGGAATCCTCTTGATTGACAAACCGCGTGGGCCCTCCTCCCATGACATTGTGGACCGGGTTCGCCGGAAATTAGCTATGAGGCGAATCGGCCATGCCGGGACCCTCGACCCCAATGCCACTGGATTGCTCATCATCCTGGTCGGTAAAGCGACCAAGGTTTCCCAATACTTGATGAGCCTGGATAAATTTTACGAGGGAGTCATCAAACTTGGACAGGAGACCGACTCCCACGATTCCGAAGGCAAGATTACCGTCGAAACCCCCGTGCCTTCACTTAATGAGGAGGAAATCCTCAATTTCATGAATGGGTTTGTGGGTGACCAGTACCAGATCCCGCCTATGTTTTCGGCCAAAAAGATTAAAGGGGTTCCCCTTTACAAGCTGGCCCGAAAAGGAAAGGTAGTGGAACGGGAGCCGCGGTTTATTCGGATTTCGGCCATAAAATTGCTGTGTTTTGATTCTCCCCTCATAACTTTTTCCATTCATTGCAGTAAAGGCGCTTATGTTCGCACCATTGCTCATGATCTGGGACAAAAGGTCGGTTGCGGAGCACACCTGAGCGCATTGAGGCGCACGGCCATCGACAAGTTTCTGCTCACCGATGCCCTCCCTCTGGAGGAGTTCGAAAACCTCTCCTCAGGGGAGATCAACCGCATCCTGTTGCCCGTATACCAGGCAATTCCCAGCAATGTTTTATAAAAATGGACCTGCCGGCCACAGTGGAATCCTTCGAAGGGCTCAATCTGGACGGAAAGGCTCTGCACCTGGCCATAGGCATGTTCGACGGCGTCCACCTGGGGCACCAGGCGGTTATCGATGCTGCCTTGCGCTCTGCCCGCAGCGATGGCGCCGACGGTATCTGCGGGGTAATGACCTTCTGGCCTCATCCCAGCAGGATCCTCCTGCCTCATAATCCTACCCGGCAAATAATGATGCCCGAGATTAAAAATCGGGTTTTGCATAATCTGGGCGTTCAATTAGTCATTCAAGAGCCCTTTACGCCCGAATTGGCTCTGACCGAAGCGCGGGATTTTCTGCCAGGTTTGAAAAAAACTCTTCCCTCCCTGAAAGCCATCTACATCGGTGATAACTACCGTTTCGGTAAGGGTAGGAGAGGGGATTTGTCTCTCCTTATCCAGCAAGCCGGAGATATTGGGCTTACCGTTTACAGCACTCCGCGAATAAAACGCAATGGGCAGGATATCAGCAGCACAAGGATTCGCAAAGATCTGATCGCCGGGAAAATCGAACGGGTCAACGCCCTGTTGGGTTATACATACTTCAGCTATGGGAAGGTGGTTTCTGGTATGGGTCGCGGAGCAAAACTTGGTTTCCCTACCCTGAATCTTTCCTGGAATCCGGAACTGCCGCCTACCTTCGGTGTCTATGCGATGGAAGTAATCCCTGAAGGTGCCAACAATGTATTCCCCGCAGTGGCCAATTACGGGGTCAGGCCAACTTTTTCTGATCAAAGCGTTCCCTTATTGGAAATACACCTGTTCGATCAGACCGACCTGGCTCCGGGTAAATCCATCAAAGTTCTTTGGAAATCCTTCCTGCGCCCGGAAAAGAGATTTGCAGATTCCGAGGCTCTAAAATCTCAGGTTTTCCGTGACAAAACTCAGGCCATGAAGTTCTTTTACAATAAAGATGATAGTAGTAGAGCCTGAAAATTTGATAAATAACGAGCATATCTTTTCAAGAGCCGATGTGTTACCAACTTACTGAAAAATTACTCCGCGGTTGCGTTCATTGAAAGTGACGGCTTAATCAAACTAGAACCTATCTCAATTTCGATGATGTTGATGCAGAGAGAAATTATGCGTTCTGAGCAAGGCGCGACGGGGTTTGCCGGGCTGGAAGCCCTGCTGCCCCGCCGGAACGCTGCTCAAACACATAACTGCCTCTGTCCAAAGGATTTGTGCGGCACGGCAGCACCTGCTGCGTTGGTTTGCGCCCGAGGGGCGTCCAGCCCATCGGGGCGCAAAGCCGCCTGGCATCT
>JAJFLV010000230.1 GCA_021772535.1 Opitutales bacterium
ACCACCCGCCCATAAGAAGCTGTTTGAAACATTGGGGTAATTGTTGTATTATTTTTTAAAATATGACCAGAACTTTTCAGGCCCAGTCCGCCCAAACGACTCCCGCCATCGCCACCGATACGGAGATTCAGCTTTCTCCGCCCTGGCATGTCGTCGTTCTCAACGATCCGGTCAATCTGATGTCCTATGTGGTGGTGGTTTTTTGCAAAGTCTTTGGCTATACCCATCAAAAAGCCCGCAAACACATGCTTGAAGTGCACCAGTTGGGCCGTTCCCGGGTATGGTCCGGGGACCGGGAAAAAGCCGAAGCCTATACATACACCCTGCACCAATGGCAATTAACCGCCATCCTTGAGCAAGATGATTAAAATTGACCTTTGCCTGGAGCCATCCCTCGTCTATGCGATGAGGGAATTGGTGCAAGACGTGCGCAGGGACCTCGGTCAAAACCTGGCTATTGATACCGCTTTGCCGGAGGACGACCCCGATCTGGTCGAGGCCTGGAAAAGTGAATTGACGGAAACCCTGCGGGAAGATTGCGATTTTCTGCTTAGCACCATCCAACGCAAAGATTTTGGCCAGGGGGAGTTGCAATTGGAGGAAACCACCGCTGAGGGGCTGATCCGGGCCTGCTCCGCCATACGTCTTAAAATTCGGGAAACCCTCCTCCGGGAAATCACCGATGAATCCTTGGAAAACGGGGAATTCGCCCTCCCTGACCTCTCTTTCGATCAGCAGCGAGGTTACCTCTGCTACCTCTTCCTGGCGGGGTTGCAAAGCGAGATTTTGCTCGAGATGGATCCCTCTTGCGAGGATTTGTAGCCTCGGGTGGGTGGAAAACCGTCGATTTTTAAAAAACAACGAAAAATGCCATGGGGCATTGACGAGAGCCTCTCTTTTTGCCATTATGATAACCCTCCTGCTGTGTGCGGAGGTTAGAATAGCGCTCTTATCCTGATTCTGAACAATAGGGAGCTTGACCTGAGAGGGTGGCTGTCACGCCGTCTACCGGAAGGCAAAAGTCCTCCAGAGAGCACCCACTTTTACCAACTAGTGGTAAAAGAGCTTTTTAATTCTCCGGCACAAGTGGGTCCTTTTTAAAAAAGGGGACAAGTCGCCATGCTGCGGCCTGTCCTCTTTTTTCATTTCCCAATAAAGGGAAGCAGATAACGTGAAATGACAGAACTGTCATCTCTGCCGTGGTTGCATTGTAATCTTCTATGGTTATACTGATTGGATGATCGCATGTTTCTCATTCCGGCTGGCTGAGCTGGAATCAACCGTCCAAAGGTGAATTAAAATGAAATTACAAATGAATCTTACTCATGTTTTTCCGATAATTCTGCTGGGATCGATTGTTCCCTTGAAAGCGGCGACGCAGCCGCCTTCGATTGAAGAGTCGGCCGCCGTTCCGTTCCGCTATGTGGGTACTGAATCCACGGACAAGCGGTTTTTCGACGGTGGCTTACAGCACGCCGTAGGGGTGCATCGCTATCAGACACATCGCGCCAACCGAACGAGCCCGCCGGAAATAGGGCAGGTGGGGTGGACCTACAACCACCAGCCCTACCTGGCCTACTGGAATAATCAGTTCTACCTTCAGTTCCTGAGCAACCTGAAAGAAGAGCATGTTCCGCCCGGGCGCACCCTTTTGCAGACTTCCAAGGACGGCCGGAGGTGGACTCCGCCGGAAGTGGTGTTCCCGGAATATTCGCTGCCGGAAATCAGAAGGGGTGATGTCTACCTGCCCGAAGGGACCCTTTCGGTCATGCACCAGCGGATGGGTTTTTATACAGCGCCCAACGGGCGTTTGCTCACACTGGCTTTCTACAGCTATTGCCCGACGGCGCGCAACGGCCCCAACAATGGGCAGGGTCTCGGCCGGGTAGTGCGCGAGGTTTACAAGGACGGCAGTTTTGGCCCCATCTATTTTATCCGCTACAACCACCATGCGGGCTGGAACGAGAGCAATACCAGATTCCCGTTTTACGAAACAAGCGGTGATTCCGGGTTTATTGAGGCTTGCGAGGCGCTCCTAAGTGATAAACTGATGACGCATCAATGGTGGGAGGAAGACCGTTCAGATGACGGATTTTACACTTTTGTGCTGGAAGAGGATATGCAACCCAAGGCGATGTCTTACTTCCACAGGCCCGATGGAGTGGTGCTGGCAGTTTGGAAAGGCGCATTGTCCGGGTTGAGCGCGGATGAGGGCCAAACCTGGACGCCGCTTGTTCAAGGAACCGGTTTCATGCCAAGTAATTCCAAAATGTGGATACAGCGGACCGATGACGACCAGTATGCCCTGGTCTATACACACTCAGCCAGCCGCCGCAACCGTTTCCCCATGGCGGTGCTTACGAGTGAGGACGGGCGCACCTTTGACCGCATGCTCAGCCTGCACGGTGAAGTCTCGCCTATGCGCTATCAAGGACTGCACAAGAATATCGGACCGCAATATATTCGCGGGATCGCGGAAGGTAACGGCAATCCGCCGGGCGACCACATATGGAATACCTACAGTATGAACAAGGAAGATATGTGGGTGACGCGGACACAGTTGCCGATCGAAGGAACCGTGGGTGCGCATGTCGAAGAGGATTTCGAATCCGCGCGCACTGAAGCGGACCTCACTTTATGGAATTTGCACATTCCGCAGTGGGCTCCCGTGTCTGTCATCGATGATCCGCTGGAAGCCGGCAACCGGGTTTTAGAACTCCGTGATGAGGACCCCTATGAGTATGCCCTCGTTGAGCGCGCATTTCCGGAGGATTCCATGATCACGGTTGAGTTCCGTGTTCTTATGCGGCAGCCCGGTCATGGTATCCTGGACTTCGAGGTGCATGACCGGCACGGAAACCGCCCCATGCGGATGCGTTTCGATCCCGAATGGTTGTCCATGGATCGTGGTGGAGCGGACCCCCTGCCTGTGGCGATGCAGCGGGGAGTCTGGTATGGCATCAAGGTGCGCCTGGACTGTGAGGAAGGTGAGTATGATCTCGCCATCAATGGCCAGTGGGTGCGGCGCGGAATGGAGTTCGAAGGCGAAGTGGAAACTCTTGAAAAGCTGGTATTCCGCACCGGGCCGTGGCGCGGCGATGTTCGCCCGTTGATTCTCGACGGTGAACCAAACACCCTCGGGCTCTATCAGGAAGACCTTCCCGGCGGTGACGCAAAGGTCGGGCTCAGTGTTTATTGGATCGATGATGTGAAGACCGGAAATTGAAGGTCTGGAAAATAGGGGTGTAAAAAGAGAAACATTCACCCTTTCCTCCAGAGGATGTTAATATCAACGATTCAAATCGGTTCATGAAATAACGGCTTAACAATCCAAAAATCAAACGGAAACAACGATGAAACAACCTTTACTAAATCGACGTGAATTTTTAAAAACTTCCGTTGCCGGTGCTATCTTGGCTACCTCCCCGGCAGTCGATAGCTTGGCCCGGGATACGACTCCAACCTCATCAAAGGCTGAAAACAAGAGAAGTGAGAATTCCTCCTCCGATGCAACAAGACAAGGGACGCTCATTAAATCGGATATGTCCCGATGTCTGCCTGAGAAAAACCTTTCTCGCACCTTCGAGAAGAACCGTTGGCACTTGGTTGACTTCGAGACGGTCGAAGGCGTCAAGGGGTTCATGGCCTCGGCCAGACCAGACCAAACCTGCGGCGAACTAACGCTTCCTCTCGACGCTCAGGGGATCTACAAGATATTTCTAGGCATTCACGAGACAAAATCTCACTTTCGCGGTAGGTCTTCTTACGGTCAACTCGAAGTGAAATTGACCGATGACGCCGGTTTTCGCAGGGTCGGTCCGGAATCCGAAACGGTTGATGAGGACGGCACGACCAAATTCGGAGATGAAGATCCCAGTATTGATAAAGTAATTACTGAAGCCTACTGGAAAACAGCGGATATCACGGGACAGTCGCTGACCTTTCGTCAAATGCCATATCCTTACAATCGGCCCGAGCACGCGAGAATAGCGAATCTTTCCTATGTGATTTTAGTACCGTTAACCGAGCAGGAGAAACGCCAATGGCAGGAGATTCAACCTCGGGAGGAGACTCGCAAACTGGCCTTGATCTTTTGCACCGGCCAATACACCGGGCATACGAGAGGAACTTACAATTTTCACCCGACCTCCAGGCAATGGTTCAAGGACGAGTTCGAGCCCTACGCCAATACCGATATCAAGATACTCATCTTCGAAGCGCTGAGGGGCAGTTCCTGTGTTTATAAAACCAAAATTGGCAGCTTGGGGACGGAGGACAATATCTGGCAGGATAACTGGGTGGATCCACTGGCAGAATTTACGAAGCTGGCCCATGACAACGACATGAAGATATTCGCCAACATGCGTTTTATCGGGCCCCAGTTTCCGATGAACCGGTCGCCGATCGCCTGGGCGCCTAATTACTGGAAACATCCTGAATGGACAATGCTAACCAAGGAGGGCGTTCCTATCACCAATTTGAGCCTGGCCTATCCACAGGTTCGGAAGTACTGGCTCAGCCTTTTGCGGGAAACTTTGGCTTACGGCACAGATGGAGTTCAACTAAACCTCAATCGCAGCGAACCTTACGTATTTTATGAGGAGCCGGTTGTGCGATCTTTTCAGGAAAAACATGGAGAGGACCCGCGCAAACTCTCGGTCGAGGACCCGCGATGGATCGCCCATTGTGCCGGCTATCTTACCCAATTCATCCGTGAGGTTCGGGCACTGCTGGACGAAAAACCCGGTCGCGAACTCGGAATAACCGTTTCTGGCCGAAAGAACGGCCGGCCCGTTCACTATGAAGAAAACCATTGTGACGTGGAAACATGGCTGCGCGAACGTCTTGTAAACTACATTATGACCACCCCACACTTGCATCCATCATTGTTGAAGAAGTGGCGCAAGATTGGCGGGGAAAGTGTTCACCTCTGGCCCGATCTCATGCCACGGGCACAATCGGCGGCGAGTTATGCCAGGTTGGCGAAGGCCTATTATGAAGCGGGAGCGGATGGCCTTTGCTTATGGGACGGTGAACGTAGGACTGCCAGGATCAGCGAGTGGGCGGCGGTACAAAGACTCGGCCATATCCAGCATCTGGATCGTCTCATCGAGGACGGCCCGTCTTATTACAAAGGTGTGGACCTCAAATACCTGGGTGGTTTTGATGTAAAATGGTCCTTCAAGGATGGCTGAGTGCAACGCTCCCCAATGCCGGTAAAAGGGCCGCCCCACGCGGTGAGAACAAAAGGAGTCAATGTTCTAATATATATTACGAACATTGATTCCTTTTCACGAATAACCGATTAATTGCAGGCCCCAGTTGCGGGCTTCCTGGACAACTTTCTGTTTTTCCAGAATGAGGGTGCCTCCCGCTTCCAGACACGCAACCTTGATGCCGGTTTCTCGCATCACCTCCAGCGTTCGCATACCGAACACCGGCACGTCGAAACGGAAATCCTGCTCCGCTTTGCTCGATTTAACAAAAATCATCTGGTCGGTTTTGAAGCTGCCGGCCCGTCGCAGCATGACATCGGTGCCCTCGAATGCCTCCACCGCGATTACGGTGCCTTTGCGCACCACTACTCCTTGCCCGATATGCAATTGGGCCGAACCGCGGGCAATCTTTATGCCGTGTTCGATGTCCTCCTCTTTAACTTTCGGCTCACCTCCCGTCATGACCCCTTTATCGGCCAGTTCATGATCGAGAAAAGAACGGGCGTCCAGCATCTCCACACCGAGTTTCTCAATTTCATCGGAGACGGCCCCAAAAATGGATTCGGCGTTTTTTTCCTTCAACCGGGCTAAAAGCAAGACCGCCTTGGTGTCTGGATGAAGACCCTTGAAAAGCCGACGAGGGGTCACCTGGCCGACCATCATGGCGTAACCGGCTTCGAATTTTCGGATCGCAGCCAGCATATGGCCCAATTGCCCCACCTTGATGACCACCGATTCGCCCTCTGGAAAGGACTCGATAACGTCCTGCCGGGTCTCCCCCTCGAAGGCGATCAGGCGCGCCGCAAGCCCCTGCCCGCGAATAGACTCCAGGGTAAGTTTAGGATAAATCTCCTTCCCCGCGATCACCGCAATGGGTCGCGTGGAATCAAAAGACTCGGGTAAAAACCGTGAGTAGGACATCAGGTTTTGATTTTTGGGCCTTAGTTTCGCAGGTTCAATCCGTCACGATATTGAGGATTTTTCCTGGTACGTAGATAACTTTTTTAAACTCTTTTCCGGTAAGGTGGTTGGCGACTCGTTGGTGGTCTCTGGCGGTCTCAAGGGCTTCCTCTTGGCTTAGACCTTTGTCCACCAAGGCGTCTCCGCGGTATTTACCGTTGACCTGGAAGACCAGTTTAACTTTTTCAGTGGCAATCTTTTGCGGATCGTGCTCTGGCCAGGGATGACTGGAAATTGGAGATGAATTTCCCGTGCGGGCCCAAATTTCTTCCGCAATATGGGGTGCGAAGGGAGCCAGCAATGCAAGAATGGTGTCACCGGTATGCTTTGTGAATTTCCCCACCTTCTGCAAATGGTTGGAGAGGATCATCATCTGCGAAATAGCCGTATTGAAGCGCAGGTTCTCGATGTCCTCGGTTACTTTTTTGATCGTTTCGTGGAGCAGCCTTTCCGTGGCGGGAGCCTCCTCTGTTGAATCCTGAATTTGGGCCGAGATGTTGCCTTCCCGGTCAATATAGAGCCGCCATATCCGTTTCAAAAATCGGAACACTCCCTCGATACCACGAGTATTCCACGGTTTCATGTCTTGCAGCGGACCCATGAACATTTCGTAGAGCCGGAGGGAGTCCGCCCCGTATTGGGTGATGGATTCCTCCGGGTTGACCACGTTGCCCCGGCTCTTCGACATTTTTTCACCGTCCTCGCCCATAATCAGGCCCTGGTGAAACAGCTTTTTATATGGTTCGGGATCGGACACCACACCGATATCGCTCAAAAAATAGTGCCAAAAACGCGCATAGAGCAGGTGCAGCACCGCATGTTCGGCCCCGCCGATATAGATGTTCGGTGTTTTCCAGTATTTTTCGATCTCCGGATCGATGAGCAGTTCTTCATTTCCCGGATCGAGGTAGCGCAGGTGATACCAGCAGGAGCCCGCCCATTGCGGCATGGTGTTGGTCTCCCGCCGTCCTCTTGTCCAGGGACCGCTATCCGGTTTTTCCTCTGTCGCCGGAATTGTCTCGCCGGAAGAGAGGTTGAACCACACATCGAGCCATTCTGTGATATTGGCCAGCGGGCTTTCTCCGGTGCCCGACGGTTTATAGTTGTCCGTTTCGGGCAATTTCAGGGGTAACTGGTTGGCCGGTAACGGTAAAGCAAAATAGGATTGTTCATCGCTTGTGTAGGTAACCGGTTCCTCCGGCAGAAAACGGGCCACTTCGCCATCTTCCAGGCTTTTGGCTCGAAGGTAAGCCTCTTCCTCAATCCAGACGATGGGAAAAGGTTCACCCCAATATCGCTGCCGGGAAAAAAGCCAGTCCCGCAATTTGAAGTTTATGGCCGCTTTCCCGCGCCCTGATTCTTCCAGATCCGCCGTGATTTTCTTGATTCCAATCCTCGAATCGAGTCCCGTGTAATCGCCCGAGTTGACCATTTTCCCATGACCGGTATAAAGCTGCGGGCCTCGTTGTCCGTCGTTTTCGACTTCAGGTTTTTCGATTACCTCGACAATGGGAAGTTCGAATTGCTGGGCAAATTCGTGGTCTCTTTCATCATGGGCGGGCACTGCCATGATGGCCCCTGTGCCGTAGCTCATGAGCACATAATCGGCAACCCATATGGGAATGATGGCATCGTTGACCGGGTTGATGGCATAGCTGCCGGTGAAAACACCGCTTTTGTCTTTGGCCAGATCTGTGCGGTCCAGGTCGCTTTTACTTGAGGCAGCCTCGATGTAGCGTTCAACCTCCTCCCGATGCTCGGGGAGGGTGATTGTCCTGACCAGCGGGTGTTCCGGGGCCAACACCATGTAGGTGGCCCCAAAAAGGGTATCGGGCCGGGTGGTGAAAATTTCCAGGCTTTCTTCGGGAAAATCCTGCAGACTGAAGATTACTTCCGCTCCCTCGCTGCGTCCGATCCACGCCCTTTGCTGGCGTTTGGTCGAGTCGGGCCATTCGATTCCTTCCAAACCGGCCAACAGCCGGTCCGCATAAGCCGTTATGCGCAGCACCCATTGGCGCAGGTTGCGTCGCACAACCGGATGAGCGCCGCGTTCAGAGAAACCGCCGATGACTTCCTCATTGGCCAAAACCGTTCCCAAAGCCGGGCACCACCAGACCGGTTTGTCGTCCACATAGGCGAGCCCATGTTTGAAAAGTTGCAAAAATATCCACTGGGTCCATTTGAAGTAATGGGGGTCGGTGGTGTTAATCTCTCTGTCCCAATCGATGGCAAAGCCGATCCGCTTT
>JAJFLV010000024.1 GCA_021772535.1 Opitutales bacterium
AGTTGTTCCATGGTGGGAAGGGGCAGATGAACCTCATAACCCAGCCCCTGCGTCTCGATTGTAGCCACCAGCGGGTTGACCTCCGTTAATACGCCTTCAAGGGAAACAATCATGAGAAGTTATTTAAGCCCAAGGACGTCCTGCATGTCGTATAGCCCGGGAGTCTGGGAAAGGGCCCAGCGGGCGGCACGAATGGCACCCCGGGCATAAATCACCCGGTCGGACCCCCGGTGGGTAAGCTCAAGGCGTTCTCCTGCACCTATAAAATGGACTGTGTGATCGCCAACTACATCGCCTCCTCGCAGCGCATGCATGCCGATCTCCTCGTCAGGACGGACCCCGGTTATTCCTTCGCGTCCATGCCGAACACTGTCTGGGTTGATTCGGCGGGCCTGTCGAATGATCTCCAAAAGCCCCACCGCAGTCCCGCTGGGGGCGTCCACTTTATGGCGATGGTGCATTTCCACAATCTCCGGGTTGTAGGAGGCGTCCAGAATCGAAGCCGCTTTTTCAGTCAGAAAAAACAGTAGATTGACGCCGACGGAGAAATTTTTGGCCCAAACCAGGGGGATCGGTTCAGCCTGTCTCAGAATCTCCTCTTTTTGCTCTGCCGAATGGCCTGTGGTGCCTAGAATAACCGGTTTGGAGGCTTTTGCGGCCAATTGAATAAGTGGTAAGGTGGCCTGCGGAAGACTGAAGTCGATAACTGCGTCACAAGCTTCGATGCACGGGGCAAGATCGTCCCCAGCATCAACCTGGGCAACTATATCGACATTGTATTGGGGGGCGACGGCCAGAATTGTCGCTCCCATTCGGCCCTTGCTGCCGTTGAGCAATATTTTCAATGACATGGAAAAAGAAAAGAGGTCAGTAACCGAGATCGGACAATATGGCAAAGAGTCTATCCCGGTTGGGTTCAGTCAAAGGAGTCAGGGGAAGGCGAGTCTCGGCACTTGGAATGAGGCCTGCCCGGTGTAAAGCGGCTTTGATGGGAACGGGGTTAGGCTCACAAAAGAGCGTCTTGGCCAAAGGATACAATTTCAGATGCAAACTGCGGGCTGCCGCCAAGTCATTTTCGAAAACGGAACGGGTGAGAGATACCATTTCCTTCACCACCAGGTTTGAAACCACACTGATGACCCCTTTGGCACCAGCGGACATGAAGGGTAAGGTGAGGCTATCGTCACCACTGAGAATGGTAAATTCATCCCCCAACGCCAGCCGCAGATCGGCCACTCGGTCGCAATCGCCGCCGGCCTCCTTGATAGTGTTTACATGCGGGTATTTGGTGTGCAGGCGGGCCACCGTCTCCACGGAGATATCGATGACACACCGGCCCGGGATGGAATAAAGTATGATCGGTTTGTCGGTCTCTTCCGCCACTTCGCTGAAGTGTTCGAATAGTCCCTGCTGGGTGGGTTTGTTGTAATAGGGAGCTACCTGCAACATGCCGTCAACCCCGGCCTGGTGGGCCTTTCGGGTCAGGGAAACTGCTTCGGCGGTGGCATTGGAACCTGTTCCGGCTATAACCGGCACCCGACCGGCGGCAGTATCCACCGCACACCGGATTACCTCTGCATGCTCCTCGTGGCTGAGCGTGGGGGACTCGCCTGTAGTCCCTACAGGGACTAAACCGTCGATGCCCTGTTCGATCTGGTATTCAATGAGTTTTATCAAGTCCGGGGAAGAGACTTTCCCATTGTTCATGGGCGTGACCAGAGCGGTCAAAACGCCTGAAAATGATGTTGTCTTAATGGTCATGGTCGAATAGTTTGGTCTTTGCCTTTGAAACTATACTTGAATGATTTTTCGTGTTTTATTGCAATCCCTATTAATTTCAATTAATTAAACGACTATCAATTTTTCCATCAGCCCCCAACCCGGGAAAACGCCATGAGTGAAAGTGTTGACACCTTTAACAGCCTGTTGCAACTGGCCGTCGAAAACGGCGCCAGCGACATCCATATAAAAACTGATAAACCGGCCTTCCTGCGATTACACGGCAGCCTGCAAGCCGTCGATATGGACCCCTTGAAGGAATCCTTGATCGAGGATTTTATTTTCACCACTTGCCCGAAAATGTTTATCCAGATGTGGCATGACGAATACCAGGTGGATTATGCCTACGCGTTGGAGGAATTGGGCCGGTTCCGCGTCAATGCCTTTCACCAGAGGGGAACCATCAGCATGGTATTTCGCCATATCAAGGACCAGCCGCCGACATTCGACCAACTCGGCCACGACGGTTCCAGCCTGACGGCTCTTTGTAATCACAAAGACGGCATCCTTCTCATCTGCGGCGCCACCGGCTCGGGCAAAAGCTCGACTATGGCTGCCATGCTCAACTGGATCAACCACCACAAAGACAAACATGTGGTCACCCTGGAAGACCCCATTGAATTCACCTACACCGATGTTAAATCGGTCTTCAATCAGCGGGAAGTGGGAATTGATGCTCCCACCTTTCAGATGGGTATGAAGGCGGTCCTGCGGCAAGACCCGGACATCATTCTGATTGGGGAAATGCGTGATAAAGATACTTTTTCCACCGCGCTTTCGGCTGCCGAGACGGGCCACCTGGTCTTTGGAACTTTGCACTCCTCCAACGCCCAACAGGCGATTCAGAGGCTCTTCGAGTTCTTCCCGCCGGAACAGCAGATCGGAATGCGCCGGCAGATTGCGGGGGCCTTACGGGCAACCGTCAGTCAACGCCTCGTTCCGTCTATCGAGGGGAATGGCCGTGTGCCGGTTATCGAGCTGTTTGTCGTCGATTCGCTGGCCCGGAAAGTGATCGAAGAGGGAACCTATGAAAAAATCGCTGCTGTCATTGATGCGGGCAAAGACTCCGGCTCCAAATCCTTCAATAGCGATCTTTACCGGCTTATCAAGGCGGGCAAAATATCCAAGCAGGATGGGCTTGCCTACTCCCCCAACCCAAAAGCCCTCGAAATGAACCTCAAAGGCATCTTTCTCAGCACCGGAGGACTTGTTTAGTAATTTCAACACCACCGGCCGGCGGCCAACGCTTTGGCTGCGGCATCGTATTATTTCCTTAATATTATTTGGAAGCAATGACATCTTTTGCAAATAGGGCGGAATTCGGCGGGACCGTCCGGAGGGTCATTGCAATGATCAGTTTCCTTGCTTTGATTGGAATTCTCCAGGCCGAAGAAGACAACGCGGATGTCTTCAAGAAAAAAGCCCGTGAAGACGTCGGACAATTGCAAAAGAAGGCCGATAACAATGAAATAAGGGATTTGGAAGATTCCCTCAATGTGGAATCGAGGTTGAGGGGATTGAGTCAGCCTCACTATATGGACGGCGGTCCCAGTTCTTCTGCCCGCCTGAAGGAGGCAGAAGATAAAGAAAAAGCGGAAGAAGAGGAAAAGAAGAGAAATTGGCTTCTGGACAGCGTCCGAAAACTATCGGGCGAACAGGAACTGACCGAAGAGGAAAAAGAAAAGCTCGAGAATCTTTCGGGGGACTTAAATCTTGTCGATCGCTATGTGGCGGAAAAATTGCGCGAACAGATTGAAAAGGAAGAAGGTGAGGCCAGGGTGAAAATGGCCAAACAGGAATCCCTGGAAGAGGAAGAGGAGGTATCTCTGGGCACTACCGCAACTGATTATCGACCTCAAATTGAGAGCCTGGCCAAACCCGTATCTACCGATCCGCTAAAAGCGCTGGAAGAAAAATTTATTTCAGAAGCGTTGAGGAAAAATTTGCCCACCCAAAACAAAGAAAAGGCAGCGTCCGATTCGGGAAATGCGCCCAATAATCCATATCTGGAAGATATCAACCCTTCGGACTTTCAGTTTAAGGAAATTAACATTTTTGCCTCCTCGATTGCTTCGGCTATTCCCGGACAGTCCTCGCAATCCGCTCTTTCGACAGGGAAAACCGGGACCCCTTCACGCATTGCATCGGGTTTCCCGCAGGGTTTATCGGCTACCCTTTTAAATGCGGGGAATAATCCGTTTTTTGCCTCAATCATGCTGCCCACACCGGTATCCGACCAGTTGTCGCCGCTGGCAGGCGGTCTTCCTCTCAACCTGATTGACAGCCAGATAAATATCCTCCCCACTCTCGATACTCCCTCCGCAAAGGGAAATGCACCCCAGGGACTGCGCCAGCCAACAACCGACCCGAAGAAGCCCTACCGCCCTCTTGACGACGAGAAGAAATACTTCCCACGATTGAACAAGTTTTAAGCCAGATCTTTTTTACGGTTTGATCTTTGGCTCGGCCCTCCTTTATAGGATGGCGCTTATGGCAACATCCACAGCCTTGCTTTTTTCAGGACAGGGCGCCCAAAAAGTCGGTATGGGGCGCAGTTTCTATGAGAACTCTTCCCTGGTACGGGATTTTTACGACCAGGCCGATGAAATTCTTGGCTGGAGTCTGCGTGAGGTCTCTTTTGATGGGCCGGAGGGCTTGTTGACCGAAACCCGCACCTGCCAGCCAGCCTTGTTCGTTATGGGTTATGCCGTTTTTGCCATTCTTAAAGATTCTGGACGGCTCAATGGCCTCAAAGCTATGCTGGGACTCAGCCTGGGTGAGTTGACAGCCCTGGCGGCGGCCGGAGCCTGCGATTTTGAAACCGGTTTGCGCCTGGTGGCGGAAAGGGGACGCCTCATGCAAAAAGCCTGCGATGGGACGGAGGGCGGCATGGCCAGCCTGATCGGTGGAACCGTTGAGGATGCGGAAAAACTTTGTATCGAGTTCGACATTGATCTGGCCAACCTGAATTGCCCCGGTCAATCGGTTGTGGCGGGACCGGTAGAGCGAATCGATGCTGCTGTGGCATCCGCCAAAGAGAATGGGGTTTTCCGCATGGTTGTCCCACTCAAGGTGGCCGGGGCTTATCACAGTCGTTTGATGGAGCCTGCCCGAAAAGGATTTGCCCATTTCCTGGATGAATGTGAATTAAGGAAGCCTTCCATACCTGTCTATTCCAACACCCATGCCCAAGTCCTCGAAGATCCGCCTGCCATAAGGGAAGCGCTTACCCGGCAAATTATTTCCCCCGTCCGCTGGGAGCAATGCATGCGCAACGTCGCCGCACTTGGGGTCGAATGTTTTTACGAATGCGGGCCGGGGAAAGTCCTCGCCGGTTTGGCCAGGCGTACCGATCGTTCCTGGAAGGTAGTCAGCCTGAGCGAATACACTGACCTGAACCGGTAAGATTTATTGTTCGTCAAAATTTTTTGTGAAATGGCGAAGTTTTGGTTAAAGGGCGTCTAAAAAATGGAAATGTGCGATGGTGCGCGGCGGAATCGAAGCAGCGCAAGGCCGTTTCGCGCGTAGCGGGCTGCAAGCCCGTGAGCGCGAAACCAACGCCACGACCTTCTGATGCCCGCCCGCATCCCATTGGGACAGAGTGTTTTGAGGCATCAGCGGCGTTGCATCAACCGAGTCAGGGCTTCCAGCCCAAACTTCGATTGATGCGCCTTGCTGAATGTCACAAATCATCTCTGCCATCGTCATTTCGA